>CAIPYV010000030.1 GCA_903869365.1 uncultured Chlorobiaceae bacterium | reverse complement strand
GAGGTTTTTGACTTTAATAAAGAAATAAAAAAAAGCGAGGTTTCAAGACGACTGCAATGTATGATGTGTCTTTGGCGAAATAAGTTTCCCTGATGATCAATAAATACGCCAGCAAATTCCATGAGCACCTTGTTGATTGAGTACTGTGTCGAGTGCCTGAATAATTTTTTTATCATTTTTATATCAGTTGAGATTACAGCATGAAAACTATCAGAGTATTGTTTTTGATGACCGCGGTATGGATGCTTATGTTTTTTACCTCAGCATTAGCCCAGGAGCCTCAAGCGACCTTTGTCGAGCTTGGTTCAAAAAGCTGCACACCATGTCGATTGATGCAACCGGTAATGCGTGCTGTTGAAAGCAAATTCGGCACACAGCTTAAGGTTGTTTTTTATGACGTATCAACTACGGAACATCGTCGATACGCTGATTTGTATTCCATCCGGATTATTCCAACACAGGTTTTTTTAAATAGTGCTGGTAAGGAATTCTTCCGTCACGAGGGTTTCTTCTCTGAAGAAGAGATCACCAGGCTCCTGAAAAGTCAAGGCCTGAAATTGATGGGAAAAAATTAGACCATGCTTGAAACTCTTTTTTCAGAACTGACCATTGCCTTAGGACAAAGTTTCTGGTTTGCCCTGGCCGCTTCTTTCTGCTGGGGCATAATGAGTGTGCTTCTCAGTCCCTGCCATCTTTCAGGTATTCCTCTGGTTATCGGATATATCAGCTGCCATGGCCGCATAAAAGTCAAACAGACAGTCGCTCTCTCTCTTCTATTTGCATCCGGCAGTTTGTTCACAATAGCAGTCATCGGCGTGATAACAGCCTCAATGGGCAGGATGCTTGGGGTTACTGGTGTATGGGGCAGCTATGTTATTGCTGGAGTCTTTGTCGTGATGGGACTTTATCTTATGGATCTGATTCACTTGAAGTGGAAAGGAATTCCATTGGCAGATGAACAGCGTGGAGGACTCTGGGGCGCTTTTCTACTGGGCCTTCTGTTTGGTATCGGCCTTGGACCATGCACCTTCGCTTTTCTTGCACCAGTCCTTGGAGCAGTATTCAGCATTGCCGCGAACAGCTGGCTTAAAGCGGTCTTGCTCATAGCCGCATTTGGTACAGGCCATGCTGCCGTCATAGCAGTTGCCGGCTCTATGACAAATGTGGTTCAATATTACCTTACCTGGTCGGGCAAGTCCGGCGCAATGGTTTACGTCAAACACTCCTTCGGAGTTGTCTTGATTGTTGTCGGACTATATTTTATGTACACCACTCTTTGAATTGTAACCAATATCCCCCCGAGACGCTATCGCGCAATGATGTATGATGTGCATTTGCTGTACGGCAGCCTTCAACCGTATGTTATTATAGTGTATAGTCAATTGTCTAACGTCGTTTAATAATCGTAAGTTACTCTTCATAATCAACCCACAAAAATTGAACATGAAGAAGTACAAAAACACGCTGCTCAAACAGTTCTAAATTCTTCGATTTTATTGGCTTGTGATGAGGGTGAAGACCTTCCTTGATGGCATATCTGGAACAGGCCTCACAGAGATTCTGGTAACGGGGGTTCCTCATCAGGCTGGAATGCGCCGCTCTCGATAAGCTCCTGCCAAAGCTTGAGACTTTCGGCTGCCTCCTCTTCATCAATAATTTTCAAGGCAAACCCGGCATGAATAATGGTGTACTGCCCGATCTGAATGTCGGGAACATATTCAAGACATGCCCTTGTTTTTGAACCGTTCACATCTACAGTCCCCATTTTAAGGCCGTTTTCATCAAATATTTCAAGGAGTTTTCCGGGTATGGCAAGGCACATTGGTGCGTTTGGTTTATTGATTGCTGAGAATTATAACAAATATACAACAGCAAAGCCTTAACTCCTGCCTAATGAATACCCCGATAGTGACCGGCAAGATAGCTTCGACCGATAACTGCCTGACCGAGAGAGAGCCCTCCATCGTTTGAAGGAACAAGGACTTGGGTAAGTACTCTGTATCCAGCACCTTCAAGCTCATCAACAAGAGTTTCAAACAGAAGCACATTCTGAAAAACACCGCCACTCAATGCAACCGTCCTGATTCCTGTTGTTTGAGATGCTTTTCGGATAATCTCAATAAAACAGTTGACCAGAGTCCGGTGAAACCGGCGACTGATTTCAGCGACCGAAACACCCTTTTGAACAGCTGCAGCAACATCCTGAATAATAGGCGACACCATCATGATCCATTGTCCGTTCTCCTCCTGAAGCGCATAACGAAATGTCGAATTGCCCATTTTTTCGCCTGACGCAAGCATAAGCTCAATGGCTGCCTCTCCCTCGTAGGTTATCACACCCTTTATGCCGCAAAGGGCCGCAACAGCATCAAACAGTCTGCCGCAGCTTGAGGTTTCATAAACATTGACCCTTTTTTGCAGCAGCTCAAGAACAGGTTCGATGCTTCTCTCTTGCATAAACGGAAGATCGGGTATGGTGGAAAAACTTCTGTAAAGATAACCAAGTGCGGCTCGCCATGGCTGCATGATAGCTGCATCACCGCCCGGAATCGGCATAGATTCAAACGAGGCAAACCGCTCTGCACCTGCAGCATCACCAATCAGCACCTCTCCTCCCCATATCGTTCCGTCAATGCCATACCCTGTCCCATCCAGCAAAAGACCTATTGCCGGACCACTCTCCCTGTTTTCCGCAAGGCATGAGGCAAGATGGGCATGATGATGCTGTACACCGAGAAGCGGAAGCCCCTGCTGAAGGGCCCACTGCGTTGTCATGTAACCTGGATGCAGATCATGAACCAGAAGCTCAGGAGTGGCCTGAAAAAGATGCTGAAGATGGATGGCGACATGCTGAAAATGCCGATACGCCTCAAAGTTTTTCATATCGCCGATATGCTGGCTCATCAAGGCATGTGTGCCCTTCAGGAGAGCAATGGTATTTTTCAGTTCCCCGCCGGCAGCAAGCACAACCGGCCCATCCTCCCGAAGGTAAACCGGTGCCGGAACATACCCCCTGCTCCTCCTTATCTGCCGGAGTGATCCGGAACAATGAATAGTCACCGAATCATCACATTTCAGATAGATCGGACGGTTATGCATGAGAAAAGCATCGGCAAGGCCCCTGAGCCGCAGAAGTGCTTCCTCATTTTCATTGACAAGGGGCTCATCGCTGTAATTCGCACTGGTCATCACCAGAACATCAAGCACATCATCGAAAAGCATTGTATGAAGCGGCGTATAAGGAAGCATCACACCAAGCCGGTCATTACCCGGCGCTACTGATTGGGAAAGCCCTTCAACTGTTTTCGTTTTCAGAAGCACGATAGGTGCTTCCGGGGAAGTCAGCGCTGCACATTCACCCTCACTGAGTTCACAGAAGTACCCGACAACCGTCATATCACGCATCATGACGGCAAATGGTTTTGCCTCACGTCCCTTCCTCTCTCTCAGAAGCCGGACAGCTTCATCATTGCGAGCATTAGCCGCAAGATGAAAGCCGCCGACTCCTTTCAGCGCAATTATCCTACCCGCCTTCAGAAAAGCTACCGTTTCAGCTGCTGCATCCAGAACATGGCAAGATTTGCCGGATGCATCAACAAGAGAGAGTTCCGGGCCACACACCGGACAGGCATTGGGTTGAGCATGAAAACGACGGTCAAAAGGATCATGATACTCCCCAGCACATTCCGGACATAACAGAAAGCCATGCATCGACGTAAAAGGGCGATCATAGGGCAGGCGCTCAACAATAGTGTAGCGCGGGCCGCAATTGGTACAGTTGATGAAAGGATAACGAAACCGACGGTTTGACAGATCCATAAGCTCACGGCGACAATCGCTGCAGAGTGCAATATCGGGGGGAATGAGAGTCTCGACCTCAGCATCTGAGCTGGAATCCCCGATCACGAAGCCCGCTTCGGAAAGACAGGGAAGAGAATACAGCTCCATTGCCTCGATTTTCGCAAGAGGCGGCGCATCGCTCCTGAGTGCAGAGCAGAAGTTCTCAAGAAGAGAGGGGATACCCTGCACCTCAATGATGACGCCTGATGGAGTGTTCCGGACAAAGCCTTTCAAAGCGTACCGAAAGGCAAGGCGATAGACAAACGGCCGGAATCCTACTCCCTGCACGATACCATTGACCAGCAGTCGCTTCCGCTCTTCAGCGGTATGATCCTTGAGACTCAGTGCTGTTTCAATTTGTTTTTTATCCAATCCTGCCAGGCATCAACTCCCTCTCCGGTTTTCGCCGACACTTCAAACCATTCGAGGTGATGATTGACCCGCATGGCATTCTCCCTGCATTTGTTTGCATCAAAGTCAACGTAAGGAAGCAGATCCATCTTGTTAAGAATGCAGAGATCGGCCTCGTGGAACATGTTCGGATATTTCAGCGGTTTATCGTCACCTTCAGTCACACTGATGATCACTACTTTCAGCGCTTCACCAAGATCAAACATTGCCGGGCAAACAAGATTGCCGACATTTTCAATGCAGAGCAGCGAGTTATCATGTAACTCAAGTTCCTTGACGGCACTGTTAATCATCAAAGCATCAAGATGGCATCCCGAACCGGTATTGATCTGGATAACAGGGACTCCAAGCGCCTGCATACGTTCGGCATCATTGGTGGTCTGTTGATCGCCCTCTATAACGGCCACCGGAATGTGCTGCTGAAGAGCAGGAATAATTTTTTCAAGCAGCGAGGTTTTTCCCGAACCGGGGGAGCTCAGAAGGTTAAGCACAAAAATGTTCCGTGCCTCAAAATATCCGCGATTTCTTTCGGCCAGAAGATTGTTCTTGTGAAGAACATCCTGCTCAAGGACAAGAGTACGGCTTCTGCCTTGATGATGATGTCCATGTTCATGGGTATGTTCATGGTTGTGACCGCTCTCGCTGATATGAACATGATAATCATTAAGCCCTGGCTTACGGAGCACTGCCCCGCCCTCGGACGCACAACCGCAGGTATCGCACATTTTCTTATTCTCCCTCTTGGTCTTCTATAGTTATTGACTGAATTACAAATTCCTCGCCCGACACAATCTTCACCCGCAGTGAACGGCATTCGGGACACTCAGCATAATAAAAAGAAACAGGAAACGTTATGCCGCACTCTCCGCACTCGCCAAGACCTTCCGGTTCCTCAATGGCAAGCAGCGCCTCTTCGGCAAGTGTTCCTTTCGCTGCTGCTGAAAAACAGAATCTCAACGACTCGGGCTCAATGCCTGCAAGTTTGCCGATAACAAGATCAATTCCAGAAATACGTCCGGCACCCTCCTCTCGCGCTTTTGCATCCAGCGTCTCAACAATGGAGAGCGCAATGCTCATTTCATGCATAATGGCAAATATAAATCTCTTTCACCTGCCCTGCCTGATTTTTTTTATTTTCATAGGATTCCTCTCTTCGTTCGGAATGACAAAAAAATGGAATGCTTGTAAAAGGGATCTCTTTTTGGTTTTTGTAAGGTAGTTTTTGATCATCAATTTTTTTGTACCTTTGATAAAAATATATTTCTGAAAAGGCATAAATAAAGGTTGAATTTGAAGCACCTTACTGGGTTATGCAATGTTCCGGCCAGTGATATCATCAGCATACTTGACTTGGCCGCCTGCTTTAAAAAAGAGTTGATAACCGCCAACCCTTCTTTTAAAACCACGCTCTCCAATAAACGCATTGCATTAGTTTTTTTTGAAAATTCCACCCGTACCCGTTTTTCTTTTGAAATAGCAGCTCGTCATCTTGGGGCCGGAACCCTGAACTTCAGCGCCTCGTCGAGCAGCGTCAGCAAGGGGGAGACGTTGAGCGATACCATTAAAAATCTTGAGGCCATGCAGGTCGATGGCTTTGTGCTGCGCCACCCTTCTTCGGGAGCAGCGGATCTGATAACAGGCATAACTTCGAAAACGGTCATCAATGCGGGTGACGGATCGCATGAGCACCCGACACAGGCTCTGCTCGACATGTTTACGCTTCGTGAATATTTTGGAAAAATTGAAGGGCTCAAGGTGATCATTATCGGTGATGTGCTTCACAGCCGCGTCGCTCGTTCCAACATTTACGGACTCCTTACCGCCGGTGCATCCGTCGGACTGTGCAGTCCTGTGACGCTCATTCCACCCGATGCCACCCAACTGGGAGTCACTCTCTTCACCGACCTTGACCAGGCCATAGCATGGGCTGATACGGCAATCGTACTTCGCCTGCAGCTGGAGCGCGCTACCGGCGGATACCTGCCCTCCCTTGAAGAGTATTCAGTCTATTACGGCCTTACCGATGAACGCCTTGAAAGAATACAGAAACATCTTCTTGTGCTTCACCCCGGACCGATCAACCGCGAAATCGAGATATCAAACAATGTTGCCGACCGCATACAGCCACCCGGTTATTCGAAAAGTATGCTGCTTGAACAGGTAACTAACGGCGTTGCTGTCCGTATGGCGGTATTGAACTCTCTGCTTGCCTTTTAAACAACCCCGAAAACCCTCTATTGCTTAACCATGAACAACACCTATCGCCTCTGCAGAACAGCTTTCATACTGACAGCACTGCTCTTGATCTCACTGACTGACACTAAAGCTGAAACGCTGCTAAACCCTACTACCAAAACAATCTTTTCTCCGCTTCTGGCCGATCCGATGGAACCACAAGTTTCCGTCATGCCCTGGGTAAGCCAGCGCTTTCTGAATCTCAATATCGGAACATCGGCTGATCTGTATCAGAGCAAAAGCAAAAACTTTGCCATCGGTGTTGATTTTGGAACCTGGTCACTTTTGCGCGAAAGTGACAATTTCAAATTTCCGGTTGATGCTGTTGATTATCTGTTCGGCATCAATACCAGCTGGAAAAAAGAGATAAGTAACGATGCACTGCCTTTTGATGCATTCAGCGGAAGAGTTCGACTCAGCCACATTTCAGCCCATTTTGAAGACGGCCACTATGAACCGGACGGCAGCGGATGGATACCTGAACCCAGCGGGCCGAATATTCCCTTCACCTACAGCCGTGAATTTCTGGACTTTGTTTTGGCACTGAGCGCTCCGGGTCACAGGGTCTACGCTGGTTACCAGTACATCTACCACACGTTACCGTCCGGTATCAACCCCAACTCTTTCCATGCCGGTGCAGAACTCTCCACGCCCGGTAACACCTCTCTTGCTGCGGATTTTAAACTGCTTCCAGTCTGGCACTCTTCGCTTCATGAAACAAGAGGATACCGGGGCACCTGGAACCTGCAGGCAGGCATGCGTCTCAAAGCTGTAGGTCTTGAACAGGTCAGGGTAACCTGTAACTATTTTTCAGGAATGAGCATAAAGGGCATGTACTTCTACCATCCCGAAAACTACACCACCTTAGGAGTTATTATTGATATCTGAAGAGATCGGAAGGAGTCTCAACTATTGTGCTGAGTTAAAAAACTCCGGAACAGCATTCTGAACACCTTCGGGTTGTTGAGCAAGGTGTTGAGAGAGAATATAGTCGGCAAGAAAGGGTGGATAGAGATCATATCGATCAAGATCGGCAAGCGGAAGCCAGCTCACCTTCAGAATCACCTGCTGGTCGTCAGGATATTCAGGATCTTTGCCGGTTATCATTTCGCCTCCGGTAACCGTACAGAAAAAACCAAGCGATACCGAGTGATGAATGCTGCCCTGTTGCGCTCCACCTGGACCGGGATAGAGCAGCTCTTTGATAAACAACAGACTTCCAACCCGGCATTGAAGACCGGTCTCTTCCATCATCTCCCTTGTCAACGCCTCATCAAGTGTTTCACCGCGTTCAACAACACCCCCAGGAAGAATCCAGTAACTTTGAGGAAGCTTGGGGTCTTCGGGCGCAAAACTTTTGTGCTCAATAAGGAGGACATGACCATCGCGTATACATAACGCACTGACCCTTAACCTGACTTGGGACATGATAAAATAAATGTAAAATTAAACAGAAAATTAGAGCTATAACATTACATAAGGGTAATCATATAAAACCCTTATCCAAAGTAAGAAAAAGTCACGTTTGGTCTTTTGAAGCTATTTTTATTACATTTAGCGATATTGTAATAATTGTACGTTCTTTTTTAACCTGTTCCAAGCCATTCGTCAAGGCCAGGAACTCTTTTGCTTGTTAACACACACACACAACCTAACGGAGAACACACATGAAAAAAATGCTATCGCTTGCTGCAATGTTTGCAGCACTGTCATACGCATCACCAGCTTTTGCCGAACTGAATTTAGGAGGTGATTCCTCTGTCCGCGTAAGAAACTGGGGCGGCACCGGCAGTCCTACTGCTGATAATGTGGCTTGGCAATATCGTATCCGCTTGAATGCTGCCGCCGATCTTGGTGATGGTTACTTTTTTAAAGCTATGATCACCAACGAAGACACTAAGGGTGGTGGATGGCAGACTGTCGGTTATGGAAACACTGAGCTCTATAACCTTCAGGTATCCCAGTTCTATTTCGGTCACAATTCAAAATGTGACAGCTACGCTATCGGTCGTCTTCCGCTTAACTCCTTCAACAACCCTGTCTTTGATCTGACGCTCTATCCTAACCAGCCATTTGACATCCCTGTTGCTACCATCAATCTGGATCGTGTCTTTGGTGCCAACTACGGAGTAAAAATAGGTGATGGTGATCTGAAAGCAACCTTAGTCGTGCTTGACAACAAAGTCGCTGCTGATACGCAATACAGTGGTGACGGTCTCATGAACGATGGTTATGCGCTGCTCGCCAGTTATAAGTTCAATATCGGCAATGTTACTCTTGACCCGCAGGTGCTTACCGCTTTGACCAAAACTGATGTCTGGGATCAGTCACTGAACACTATTCATTACGGCTTCAGACCCGTTACTGTTGGTTCAAATATTGCCTTTCCTGCCGGCGGCATCAAATTTACAGCCAGCGGATTCTATACCAGAGGCAGTGGCACAACACCCAACAACCCAACAGTCTATCCTGTAGGTTCTGGCACAAAAGTCGATTACTTCGGCGATCTTTTCAGACTCAAAGGCGAATACGGTCCGTTCATGGCCTGGTATGATTACAACCAGACAACTGACAAATCAGGCATATTGGGCGGTAATCACGTTTACACCAACCAGTTTGTATGGGCTCAGTACAAAATCAATGTTCATGAGTCAGCGAAAGGCAACTTTACCGTTCAGCCAACGTTCCGTTACCTGACAACAAAAGATCATAATAATCTTGTTGGATCAGATACCAAAGGTGGTCGTCTTCGTTCAGAACTCTGGGCAACAGTGACCTTCTAAATTGCTTTCTATTTAGTCGAGAAAAGCCGCAGGCAACTGCGGCTTTTTTTCCTTTCACTCTATTTTCGCCCATTGTATCTCTTTATGGGCACTATTGCTGAAGAAACAATTGTTACTTCAGAAATTTTAACGATATTAAGGCTTGAGTCATCCGTAACATCGCGACAAAGCGACCTTGTAATAGACGGGCACGAAATGGCTTTTTGAACTTTTCCTTTATTTTTTTTCGTCGTACAGTAATAGCCAACAGGAATAGGGCTTTTGTGTTGAATACTGTTTTTGCTACCAATGTATGGCATAGCACATTGTTCATTAAATAATTTTATTTCAATAATTTAAACACAACAGCGGTACTATGATTACCATTAAAAAAATCATTTGCCCGGTTGATTTCTCGGGTTTGTCGCGCAAAGCGCTGCAATACGCCAACGAATTTGCGAGACTCTCCGGGGGAGAGGTCTTTCTTGTCGGTGTGATCGAGAATGATCCAACCATCAATTATTCTCACGGATTGGAAAAAGAACGCACTGAAGCTGAGACACAGCTTGCCTCTTTAATTGAAGAAGAAAAGATGGCCGGTATTGTGGCAGATTATGTGATTTATGAAGGATTTGCCGAAGAGTGCATTCTCGACTATGCCAAACGTCAGGAAGCTGATGTCATTATCATGGGTTCACACGGCCGCCGCGGCCTGAAACGCATGATCCTCGGCAGTGTCGCAGAACATGTGATACGTCGTGCTCCCTGCCCGGTACTTGTCGTCAAGGAGAATGAGCACGAGTTTATCAAGTAACTGCCAGTTACAGAGATACAGATCAATAGGTTCAATTCATTTTTAATTAACATTTCAAAGAAAACATTTATGGCACAAAATGTCAGAGACGTTTCCACAACCGAAGAGGTGACCAGTACCCGGAGGGTTATCGCCGCGTCGTCGGTCGGTACGCTCATCGAGTGGTATGACTTTTATATTTTTGGTACTCTTGCGAAAATTATTTCTGAACAGTTTTTCCCGAAAGACAACCCAACTGCTGCTCTGCTTGCTACATTGGCAACCTTTGCGGCTGGTTTTGTTATCCGTCCTTTCGGTGCACTTTTTTTTGGACGGCTTGGTGATCTTATCGGACGCAAGTACACCTTCCTTGTTACTCTTGTGATCATGGGCGGTTCCACTTTCGCCATCGGTCTTGTCCCCGGTTATAAAACCATTGGATTTTTTGCGCCGGCTATTGTGTTTCTCTTGAGACTGCTTCAGGGACTTGCGCTTGGAGGTGAGTATGGTGGAGCGGCAACATATGTCGCAGAACACTCTCCTGTAGGGCAGAGGGGCTTCTGGACCAGCTTTATACAGACCACGGCAACCCTGGGTCTCTTTCTTGCGCTCGGTGTTATTCTTATTGTACGTCAGACACTCGGTGTTGAAACCTTCGGTGAATGGGGATGGCGCATTCCGTTCATTCTTTCTATCTTCCTTGTCGCCGTCTCGGTCTTCATTCGCATGAGGATGTCGGAGTCTCCGCTGTTTGTCAAAATGAAAAAGGAAGGCAAAACCTCTGCTAACCCTCTGGCGGAGAGCTTCAAGCAAAAAGACAACCTGAAGATGGTGCTGATTGCACTGCTTGGTGCAACTGCCGGACAGGGTGTTGTCTGGTACACCGGTCAATTCTATGCACTCTCATTCCTGCAGAATGCCTGTAACATTGAGTTTGTGCAGAGCAACATGATCATTTCAATTGCCTTGCTTATTGGAACTCCGTTCTTTATTGTCTTTGGCTGGCTTTCCGATAAAATCGGAAGAAAGTACATTATGATGGCAGGTATGCTGATCGCGGTTATCGCTTACCGTCCTATCTACACCATCATGTACAACGATGCCAACCTCAAAAATAAAGTAGAGGTCGTTGAAAAGAAGGATGTCAAGGTAAAAAATGCGGTTAAAGGTGCTGACTCCCTGATCACAACAATCACGACCAAGACTTTTACCGATGGAACAACCTTCAAGGAAACGGTGAAGGCAAAGTTTCCTGTTAATCCTGCTCTTAAGGCCGCTCTGCCTAAAGACAAGTTGAAACCTGAAACCAAAAAGGAAGTAACGCTTCCTGATAACCTGAGATACAAGATGATCGGCCTTGTCCTTATTCAGGTGATTTTTGTCACCATGGTCTATGGCCCGATTGCTGCGTTCCTGGTTGAAATTTTCCCGACCCGTATCCGTTACACCTCGATGTCATTGCCATACCATATTGGCAACGGCGTTTTCGGTGGTCTGGTACCTCTTATTTCAACCCGTCTTGTAGAAGCTACCCGTCCTGGTCCGGGCCTGCCTCCTGCTGATCCACTTGCAGGTCTCTGGTACCCGATATTGATTGCCAGCGTAAGCTTCGTCATCGGATCACTCTACATATCCAACAAGACCAACAACATGGACGCTTAGTAACCAAAAACCTTGTAAATCAATTACATTATGTCAGCAATAAAAAGGATTTTCGGGATTGTCTGGGCACTGATGGGTGTCGGGATAGTTCCTCTGGTTATAAAGCAGGCAATGAAGGAGATTGCAGCAAAACCCAGTGAAGAGAACTGGATTTTCTGGTCTATTGTTATTGTCGTGCTTATGCCGATTATCGCATTCAGCCTTATTACTTTCGGAGTTTTTGCCCTGAAAGGTGAATACGACACTCTTGAAGATGTCTGAAAAACTTCAGCCTGTTCTTTTTTTAAAGGGAAAGCCGCATTTTTTATGCGGCTTTCTCTTTTTTTGAACAAATCCAATCAGAACGACCTATGGATAATCAGAATGCTCTTGATGAAAAACTTGCTACACTGCCGGCAATGCCAGGGATTTATCAATTCAGGAACGCTGCAGGAAAGATTATCTATGTCGGCAAGGCAAAAAACCTTCGCAACAGGGTTCGATCATATTTCAGAAGTCAGCAGCAGCTCTATGGTAAAACACTGGTCCTTGTCTCTCATATCACCGATTTCGAAATCATTATCACCTCGTCGGAGGTTGAGGCCCTGATTCTTGAAAACAATCTGATCAAGGAGCTGAAGCCTCGCTATAATGTTAATCTGAAGGATGATAAAACGTATCCCTACTTAGTCATCACCAATGAGCCTTTCCCGCGCATATTCTTGACTCGTCAGTTGAAAAGAGATGGCTCAACATGGTTCGGTCCCTATACTGAAGCCCGTCAGCTTCGTGCAATTCTTGATTTTATCGGATCAATATTTCCGGTGCGGAGCTGTAAATACCGCCTGAGTAAGGAGAATATCGCATCAAAAAAATACAAGGTCTGCCTTGACTACCATATCCATAAATGCAAGGGCCCGTGTGAGGGACTTGTGCCAGAGGAGGAGTATCTCAGTATGATCAGAGAGATCAGCCGACTGCTGAAAGGAAAAACGTCAAGCATGATACGTTCTCTCACCGACACCATGCAGGTACTGGCCTCAGAGCTAAAGTTCGAACAGGCAGCGGAAATCAAAACACAGCTCGACAGCTTGAAGCGCTATGCCGAGCGGCAGAAAATGGTAGCAGGCGATGGACTGGACAGAGATGTTTTTGCTGTTGCAGCCTCTGAAAATGAAGGATGCGGAGTCGTGTTTAAAATCCGGGAGGGAAAACTGCTTGGCTCACAGCATATCTACATGAATAATACCAATGGGGAAACCGATGCGGAACTGCAGGCAAGAGTGGTTGAAAAATACTATCTGGAAACCATTGAGCTTATTCCTGATGAAATTTTGCTTCAGGAAGCACTTGCTGTTGATGAAGAAGATGCGTTGAGAGCTTTTATCGTTGAAAAACAAAGAGAGGAGCATCAAGAGAAAAAAAACATCAGGTTCATTGTACCGCAAATCGGTGAAAAAGCGCATCTGGTGGAGATGTGTCGTCAGAACGCACGACATCATCTTGAGGAGTACCTTATCCAGAAACAGAAAAGGGGGGAGATTGCCCGAGAACACTATGGCCTGACTGCCCTTAAGGAGCTGCTGCACCTGCCGAAAATCCCGCAGAGAATTGAGTGTTTCGACAATTCTCATCTTCAAGGCACCGATTATGTCAGTTCAATGGTCTGCTTTGAAAAGGGTAAACCCAAGAAATCCGATTACAGAAAGTTTAAGCTGCAGACATTTGAAGGTTCCGATGACTATGCCGCCATGGAAGAGGTAATTCAGCGTCGTTATGCAGGCTCGCTTTCAAAAGATCTTCCCCTGCCTGACCTCATCGTTGTCGACGGCGGAAAAGGCCAGGTCAATACGGCTTATCATACCCTTAATGCGCTCGGGATATCGATTCCCGTTATCGGGCTTGCGAAACGCATTGAAGAAATATTTACTCCCCAGCACAAAGATCCCTTCAACTTGCCTAAAACCTCTCCTGCGCTGAAACTGCTCCAGCAGCTTCGAGATGAGGCGCACCGTTTCGCCATTGCCTATCATCGGGCACTGAGAAGCAAGCGAACCTTGCAGACTGAACTGACGACTATTGAAGGAGTTGGAGAAAAAACAGCACATAAGCTGCTTGAGAGGCTTGGTTCTGTTGATGCTGTCTCACAAGCAACTATCGAGGAGCTGAAAGCTGTAACAGGAGTAAAAATTGCAGAAGCCGTCTACCGTTTTTACAGACCATGAATCTCCCGGTTCTTGCCAATGCTGACCCCTCACTATGTTTTTCTTCATAAATTCTGTTATATTTGTGAATGGGTAATGTGACCAAAGGTAGAGAAACTCTTTACGATAGTTTATGAACGCACCTGATTATTTCGACGATAATTACTTTAACCCGACAGGATCGTCTGGAAAAGAACCTCCTGACCTTGATGGGTTGGATTCCATGTTTGATTCCGAAGATCTTCTTGAGCGGATCAATCAATATAACGAGGATGGCTTTGTGGTTGAAGCACTTGCTGTTGCGCACCGTCTTGAAGATATTGCGCCATGCAATACCGAAACGTGGTTCCATCTCGGGAACTGTCTGACCTTGAACGGCTGTTTTGATGAAGCGCTCAAAGCATTTCAGAAAGCGGTTGTGTTCAGTCCGTCAGACAGCGAAATGAGCCTGAATCTTGCGCTGGCATACTTTAATACCGGCAATCTTGATGAGGCACTTGAAGAGCTTAAGGAGATCATTGTAGACTCCTCTATTGAAAAGGAGTACCATTACTACAAGGGAATTATTCTGCAGCGACTTGAACATTTCATTGAAGCTGAATTGAATTTTGAGCATGCTTTGGAGATTGATCCCGATTTTGCTGATGCATGGTATGAACTTGCCTACTGCAAAGACATTCTTGGTAATCTTGAAGCAAGTACCTCATGCTATCGGAACACGCTTGATCATGATCCTTATAATATTAATGCATGGTACAACAATGGCCTTGTCCTGAGCAAAATGAAGCGTTACGATGAGGCGCTCGACTCTTATGACATGGCTCTGGCGATTGCTGATGATTTCAGTTCAGCATGGTATAACCGGGCAAATGTGCTGGCCATAACTGGACGTATTGAGGAAGCGGCCGAAAGCTACCTGAAAACCCTGGAGTATGAACCGGAGGATATGAATGCCCTCTATAATCTCGGTATCGCTTATGAGGAACTTGAAGAGTACGGTGAAGCTATACACTGTTACAGCCGCTGTATAGAGATTAACAGTGATTTTGCAGAAGCATGGTTTGCACTTGCCTGTTGCCATGAAGCACTTGAAGAGTATGAGAAGGCATTTGCAGCAACGCTTGAGGCTCTTAAAACAACGCCTGACAGCATTGAGTTTCTTTTGCTTAAAGCCGAGATAGAGTACAATCTCAATAATCTTGAAAGCTCCATTGCGACGTATCGTGAAATTATTACCCTTGATGCGGAAAGTCCGCAGATCTGGGTTGATTTTGCCATTGTGCTCAGGGAGGCTGGACAGATCAATGCATCGATCGACGCTCTCCAGCAGTCACTGAAACTGCAACCCCTTTCAGCCGAGGCTCACTTTGAAATTGCCGCGGCCTATTTCGCTATGGGTGACAAACTCAGTACCCTGAAGGCACTGAGCAAAGCATTCAAGATTGATCCGGATAAGAAAGAGCTTTTTCAGAGCACTTTTCCGGAACTTTATCAGCAGGATTCCGTCAGGCTGATGCTCGGTATTTCATGATCGCTGAGAGAGACCGGAACCCTGCATGACGGAAGCAGTAAAAATACTCGGTCTCATCGGCCGCGCAGTGGATTACTCATACTCTCCACTGATCCACAACAGCGCATGCGAAGTGCTCGGTGTACCTTATTATTATACTGTTTTTAACATTGCCGATCCACTGTTGATCCCTGATGCTCTGCGTGGTGCAAAAGCACTCGGCATTCGGGGATTTAACGTCACCATACCCTATAAAAAAACCGTTGTTCCCTTTCTTGATGAGCTCTCACAGGAAGCAACTTCCATTAAGGCGGTCAACACCATTGTCAATGAGCATGGCAAACTCATCGGCCATAACACTGATATTGCCGGTTTTGCCTCACCTCTTCTCCCCTATAAAGAGAGGATAACAGGGAAAACAGTCTGCATTTTCGGCGGAGGCGGAGCAGCTCTTGCGGCAATCGAAGCATTTAAACGGTTTTTTATGCCGAATGAGATTCTGCTGTTTGTCCGTGACCCTGAAAAAGCCAGAGTGATCGTTGATGAAACCGACTTTGATCAAGCCTCTCCTGTCACCATACTCCGGTCAGACAACCTTGAAAAAATCAAGGGGTGCAGTGTTATCGTCAATGCCACACCAATCGGTACCAGAGGACGGGAACAGGGCGGTATGACAAGTATTATTCCTCTCGACCAGAAGTTGATCAGCCATAACCAGATCGTATACGACATGGTTTACAACCCTCTTGATACGCCGCTTTTGCAAGCAGCTGAGCGTGCGGGCGCCAAAACCATATCAGGGATTGAAATGCTGATAGGTCAGGCCGAACGCTCATTTATGCTCTGGACCGGAATGCAGATGCCGGTTGCTGCGGTAAGAACGACTCTTCTGCATGAAATTCATAACAACAAACCAGGCTTTCAGTCGCATACATGAAATGGTTTTTCACCCTTATTCTTCTGGTAGTCACCGTTGATCAAGTAACCAAAAAACTTGCCATCAGTGCTCTCAAAGATGCCGCTCAGAGTATCACCATCATTCCTGACCTGCTTTCACTGACCTATACAGAAAACAAAGGGGTGGCTTTCGGGATGGAATTTGCCCCACCCGCAATGCTTCTTCTTCTAACTGGGCTTATCACCCTTGTTGTGCTTTTCTATGTCATCCTGTCAAAAAACCGGACGTCACTGTTTCTTGTTCCTTTTGCTCTCATCGTTGGAGGCGGCGCAGGTAATATGGTTGATCGGGTGATCTTGGGGCGGGTTGTTGATTTCATCTATTTCGATCTCTATCATGGAAAAATTTTTGGCACATACATCTCTCTCTGGCCTATTTTCAATATTGCAGACTCAGCCATCACCATAGGCGCCTGCATGCTGATTCTTTTTCATAACAGGATATTTCCTGATGGAAATCCAACAGAAAAAAACAATGTTTGTTGATATTCACTGCCATTTGTCTTTCCCTGAATTTGACCAGGACAGGGAAAAAGTCATAGAACGGTTGATTGAAGAACAGGTAACGCTTCTTATTGATCCGGGCATTAATCTTTCTACAAGCAAAAAGTCAATTGAACTGGCCCAGGAGTACGATTTCATCTATGCCAATGTCGGCCTACACCCTCACGAAGTGTCACTGCCTGTCGAAGAGAGCATGTTTGCTGAACTTGAGACTCTTGCCAAGTCACCGAAAGTTGTCGCCATTGGTGAAATAGGACTTGACTACCACTATCCTGACTATAACCGGATGGCCCAGCTGGATGCGTTCCGACAGATGCTGAGAGTTGCTCGAACGCTTGATATGCCGGTTGTTATCCATTGCCGTGATGCCTGGGATGATATGCTGCACATTCTTACCGAAGAGAATCATTCGGCCATGCGCGGAGTGATGCACTGCTTTTCCGGCGACATGGTTATCGCAAAGGAGTGTATCCGGAAAGGCTTTAAACTCTCTGTTTCCGGCACGGTGACCTATAAAAAATCAATGCTGCCGGAAGTTATCAGAACGGTTTCACTTGATGATCTTTTCACGGAAACTGACGCGCCTTACCTTGCACCTGTGCCCTACAGGGGAAAACGAAATGAACCGGCCTATCTCCCTGTAGTCACAGCTGCCATTGCCCGTATCAGAGAGATACCTATCCTGGAAACAGCGAAAGGTATTGCACAGAATACCATTGAATTGTTTAGATTGTCGGCGCCCTAAAATCGTCGGATTTTTGCAGGCTATCACTACGCAATTATTTTGAAATTCAGGCAAACTTGCTTAGGTTTGGGGCCGGTAACCCACAGCAGATGCTGCAACCAGAAATACAAACTATGAAAGAGATACCTTCGAGCACTCCAGTTCAGCAACAGGTTAAACCATCGGCAGAAGACAATTTGCTCTATGTCGCCATTAAATATAAAACCGCAATTATCGCCGCTCTTGTGTTGCTCTTGTGTCTTGGAGGCGGAATTTTCTTCTGGATGCGACAACAGCAGACCAGAGAACAGGAAGCTGCACTTCAACTCTCAAGGATAGCTCCATTGCTTGACCGAGGAGAGTATAAAACTGCAATTAACGGAACGGGCAAGACCCCCGGACTGAAAAAAATTTCTGATGAATATTCTGGTTCCCCAAGCGGAAATATGGCAACGCTTCTGCTTGCCAATGCCTATTACTCAAGCAAGGATTTTGATTCAGCCTTAAAGGTCTTTAAATCCGTATCTCTTGAAAACAAGGACCTTGCCGCTGCTGCTCTGGCTGGTGCCGGTGACTCTTACGTAGGTAAAAATCAGTTAGGACTTGCTGCAGAGTCATATCAGGAAGCTTCAAAAAAAGCTGAAAACAGTGTCCTCAAAGCACAATATCTTACGCATGCCGCCGACAGTTACCAGGCCACGAACCAGCTCCAAAAAGCTTCAGAGCTTTATACTAAAATCATCGCCGACTATCCTGGTTCAACAGGTGCAGCTCTGGCACAGCGATCAATGTGGAAAATTTCCGGTAAACTGAAGTAACGTTCTTTTACTTATTTTATTATTTTAAAAACGCTTATCATGTCTGAACAGTTTATTATCAAAACAAGCCTTGGTGACATCACCATCTCTCTCTACGACGATACTCCCCTGCATCGCGATAACTTCATTAAACTTGCAGGTGAAAACTACTACGATGGGATTCGCTTTCACCGAGTTATCGAAGGGTTCATGATCCAGACCGGAGACCCTCTGTCGAGACATGAGGAGAAGCGCTCACTGCATGGCACCGGCGGACCGTCAAACCGTATTCCTGCTGAAATCAAGCATCCGAACAAAAAAGGAACGCTTGCGGCGGCAAGGGACAACAATCCACAGAAAGCCTCATCCGGCAGTCAGTTCTACATTAATCACGCCGACAATGGCTTTCTTGATGGTCAGTATACTGTCTTCGGTGTCGTAGATTCCGGCATGGATATTGTTGAACAAATTGCTGCGGTCAAGACCGATCCCAACGACAACCCTGTTGTCCCTGTCACCATAACTACCATTGTTCCTGCAGTAAAGTCTTAAGGGCTAAACCATGGCAAGCATTGCTGTCAATATTCATGATATTCAGGAACAGATAAAAGCTGCCTGCCTCTCGGCAGGCAGGTTGCCTGAAACAGTTCGCCTGATTGCTGTATCGAAAACCAAACCGGCGTCGCTTGTCAAAGAGGCTTATGATGCAGGACAGATTGCTTTCGGAGAGAGCTATGTTCAGGAGTTCCTCGAAAAGAGTGAAGATCCACTGCTTGACAGGATTCCGATCGAATGGCACTTCATAGGTCATCTGCAATCAAACAAGGTGCGTTTTATTATTGACAAAGTGACCCTTGTTCACGGTATCGACCGGCTTTCGACGGCAGAAGAACTCTCAAAACGGGCAGTTCAGCACAATCTCCACATTGATTATCTCCTTGAAGTCAATACATCGGGTGAAGCCTCGAAGTACGGCATGCAACCCGATGAGGTTGTTGCCTCGGTAGAAACTCTTTTCCGAATGCCGAATATCACCCTTCGTGGCCTGATGACCATAGCCTCGCCGGACAGGTCAAAGGCACGGGAGGAGTTCCGCAACCTTCGCCTTTTGCTCGATTCGTTAAAAATGATATCCCCGGACCCGCTGAAACTCACTGAACTTTCCATGGGCATGAGCGGCGATTTTGAAGATGCCATTCATGAAGGAGCAACCATGATTCGTGTAGGATCGGCAATTTTCGGCTGGCGCTGAAGAGAAGAACTGCAGGAATCAATTACATACAAAGCACTTGAATCGCATATCATTAACCTAAATAACCTCATCATGATCTCACAGCAGGTAAAAATCCAGGAAGCAGTTGCTTTTATCAGAAAAAAAACGGACGGAGAATACCCGATCGGGATCGTTTTAGGTACAGGCCTTGGGGGACTTGCCAAAGAGATCGAGATAGAACTTGCGCTTGATTACAGTGATATCCCGAACTTTCCGGTATCCACGGTTGAAACCCACCACGGCAAGTTGATATTCGGAATACTTGCCGGCAAAAAAGTGGTTGCCATGCAGGGCCGCTTCCATTTTTACGAAGGCTACTCCATGCATCAGATTGTCTTCCCGATAAGGGTCATGAAGCATCTCGGTGTTAAAACCCTGGGTATAACAAATGCGTGCGGCGGGCTGAACCCCTTATTCAGAAAAGGCGATATCATGCTGATTGACGACCATATCAATCTGCTTGGAGGAAACCCCCTGATTGGACCGAACGATCCTCAAATCGGATCTCGATTCCCTGATTTGTGTGCTCCTTACTCCCCCCGGATTCTTGAGCTTGCTGAAAAGGTGGCACTTGAGCATAAAATCAAGCTTCAGCGTGGTGTCTATATTGCTCTTTCCGGTCCGTGCCTTGAAACCCGGGCGGAATACCGCATGCTGAGAACCCTTGGCGCAGATGTTGTCGGCATGTCCACAGTTCCTGAAGTGATCGCCGCAGTGCATCAGGGAACAGAGGTCTTCGGCATGTCCATCATTACCGACGAATGCTTCCCTGACAATCTCAAAGCGGTCAGTATTGAAGAGATCATTGAAGTATCAAATCACGCAGAACCGAAAATGACTACAATCTTCAAATCAGTTGTTGCCAACCTTTAACTTCCATAACAAAGTATGATAGACGCCATCTCGTTCAATGACAAGACCCTTCGCTACCTCGACCAGCGGTATCTGCCCCTGCGAGAGGAATATGTCTCAACCAGAAATCATCAGGAGGCCATCGAAGCTATTAAAACGCTTGCTGTCCGCGGCGCGCCGCTCATTGGAGTTGCCGCTGCCTATACGGTCATACTCGGCATCAACAGTTTCAAAGGAAGTAAAGAGGAATTTCCCCTGTTTTTCGGAACACTCATTGCCGACGTGGAAGCATCACGGCCCACAGCGGTGAACCTCTTTTTTGCGACTGACCGTCTGAAAAAAGTCTATGCTGACAACTTTCAGACCGATACAATCGAAACGCTGTTTGCAAAAATGATGGATGCCGCCCGTAAAATCCATGATGATGAAATCGCCAACTGTGATGCCATGTCACGGCACGGTGTTGAACTGATCAAGAGTGACCTTGCTGAAATTCTGAAAACACGGAAACTCAACGTACTGACCCACTGCAACACCGGCACACTTGCAACGGGTGGATCAGGAACAGCTCTCGGTGTGATCAAGCTTGCCTGGCAGGAAGGATTGATTGAAAGAGTCATTTCCGCAGAGAGCCGACCGCTTCTGCAGGGCCTTCGTCTGACAGCTTGGGAGCTTGAGCAGGAAAAAATACCATTTATCTCAATTTCTGATTCATCTTCGGCATTTCTGATGCAGAGAGGAATGATTGATTTTGGTATTGTCGGCGCGGACCGAATTGCAGCAAACGGCGACACTGCCAACAAAATCGGCACCTGTGCCCATGCCATCAGCGCCTGGCATCACAATCTGCCGTTCTACATCGCTGCACCGATATCAACCATCGACATCACGCTCAGTAATGGCAAGCAGATTCCGATCGAGGAGCGCAACGCTGATGAACTGAGAACAATTTTCGGCACTCAGGTGGCTACACCGACTACACCGGTACTCAACTATGCCTTTGATGTTACTCCAGGAAAATATCTCAGAGGTATCATTACCGATAAAAAGGCTGTTGTAGGAAACTACCTCACGGAACTCACCTCGCTTTTCGAGTAGTAGCCTATTTCGCCTGTAAAGATAGTCTTGCAATAAAAAAAACAGACCGGTTCCAAAAAATCCGGTCTTTTTTTTTATAAAATCCTTCAAATTCTGGAATAAAAATATAGCAGGGAAATGGCTATATTTCGCGGTTATTACTATATAATCCCTTGACAACTGTACAAATTTTTGAAGAAAGATGCCTTCTCCATTTGTCGTTGATCTTGATGGCACACTCATACGTACTGATTTGTTATATCAGTCATTGTTTTTGTTTATTAAGCAAAAGCCGCTGCAGCTTATAGCGCCGTTTTTCTGGATTTCAAAGGGAAAGTCTCATTTGAAGACCGAGCTTGCCCATCGCGTCAGTATTGATATTTCGGTTTTACCTTATGACACTGCAGTTATTGCCTTGATTAAAGGTGAAAGAGCAAAAAATCGTCAAATCATACTGGCAACGGCAAGCCACAAAATATATGCAGATCAAATTGCAAAGCATCTGAACCTTTTTGACAGGGTCGTTGCTACGGATGGTACCCGTAATTTTTCTTCCCATGCAAAGAGGGATTTTCTTGTTGAAGAATTTGGGAACGGCGGATTTGATTATGCCGGAAACTCGCATGCCGATATCCCTGTATGGGAATCTGCAGGCAAAGCCTATATCGTCAATCCTGAACGCGGGGTAGAAAAGCGAGCACTTAAAAAAGGTAATGTCGAGCGTATTATCAAGAGTCCATCCAATCAGTTTGGTGTATGGCTCAAGGCATTGCGTCCTCACCAGTGGATAAAAAACCTACTGATTTTTGTCCCACTTCTTGCTGCTCATGAACTGATCAATTGCTCAGCTCTCTTGAGCGGATTGCTTGGATTTGTTTTTTTTTCACTATGCGCTTCGAGTGTTTATATCATTAATGATCTTCTGGATATCGAGGATGATCGTCATCATCCGAGAAAATGTAACCGAGTGTTTGCTTCAGGAGCCTTATCCATCAAAACAGGTATATTTGCCGTCCCTCTGCTGCTTGTTTTTTCTTTTACCGGTTCATTGTTGTTTATGCCTTGGGGCTTCAGCCTTATTTTGGGGATATACTATATTGCAACACTTGCGTATTCTATTGTTTTAAAAAAAGTTACTGCTGCTGATATTATTGTTCTCTCGTTGCTTTACACAATGCGTATTCTTGCAGGTGTCTATGCCTGCAGTTTGCTGCCTACGTTCTGGATGCTGGCATTCTCTATGTTTATTTTTCTCAGTCTTGCCTTGGTAAAAAGATTCTCCGAGCTCCGGGAGGCTCGTGTGAATGGCAATCATGAAAAAACAAAAGGGAGAGGCTATTATCCTGCTGATCTTGAAATGATCTCTTCTCTCGGCGCCGCATCAGGTTATCTTTCAGTGATGGTGCTTGCTCTCTATATCCAGGATCATGCAACAGTTGCAATGTATCGCAATCCGCAAATTATCTGGCTGGCCTGCCCCGTACTGTTGTTTTGGATTACCAGACTTTGGCTGCTGACTAATCGGGGGGATATGCATACTGATCCGGTGATCTATGCAGTCACCGATAAAATCAGCCTTCTCTCAGGTCTGATTTTTGGAATTATTTTCTGGCTGGCAATATAGGGCATGTCACATCCAACGGCATAAAACAGGCTATAATGAAAGCTATACAACGTATTCATGGATGGGGTCGTTACCCAATCATAGGCGCAGAGGTCGACGCTCCGCTTGTTGTTTCCGGGTTGAAAAGTGCTGTTGAAAACTATGGTGCGGATGGCATGATTTCCAGGGGGCTCGGTCGAAGTTATGGAGACAGCTCACTTGCCAAATATGTTATTGATACCCGACACCTTAACCATCTCCTTGATTTTGACAAGAACACCGGTATTGTAACCTGTAACGCCGGGATATCCCTGGCCGATATTCTCGATGTGTTCGTTCCGCTAGGGTGGTTTTTACCGGTAACTCCGGGGACAAAGCACATAACGGTTGGTGGTGCTGTTGCCAGTGATGTGCATGGCAAAAATCATCATGTCAGCGGCTGCTTTTCTGATTTTGTTGAACATATAAAGCTTCTGGTCAATCCAGACAATCTTCTCCTCTGCTCCGAAACCAGTCATTCAGAACTTTTTCATGCTACATGCGGTGGAATGGGCTTAACCGGTATTATTCTTTCAGTCAGTTTTCGACTGATGCCTGTCAGCAGTGCCTATATCGACCAAAAAACTATCAAGGCAGCGAATCTCAGTGAAGCTCTGGCATTGTTTGAGCAAAATTATGCAAGCACCTATTCTGTTGCCTGGATGGACTGCCTTGCTACCGGTTCGTCTCTCGGTCGTTCACTGCTTATGATTGGTGAACACGCACAAGACCATAAGCTTGCCTGCCCTGCAAAACATCCCATTACTATTCCGGTTGAAATGCCTTCAAGTTTGCTGAACCGTTTTTCGATTCAATTGTTCAACACCCTTTACTATAATCGGATAACCAAACAAGAGGTTGCTCATAGAGTACACTATGAACCCTTCTTCTATCCCTTAGACGGCATCCAGCATTGGAATAGGTTGTATGGAAAAAATGGATTTACTCAATATCAGTTTGTTATTCCCAAAGAGGCGGGTCAGGAAGGTATGAACAAAATAGTAAAGAAAATCGCGGCTTCCGGCAAAGGCTCGTTTCTTGCAGTGTTGAAAGTGTTTGGAAAACAAAACGATAATCTTCTTTCTTTTCCACTTGCAGGCTATACCCTTGCTCTTGATTTCAAGATTGAAGAGGGGCTGTTTCCCCTGCTTGACCGACTCGATGCTATGGTGCTTGATTATGGGGGAAGAAGTTACCTTACAAAAGATGTGCACATGAGCGAACTAACCTTCAAGCTAAGTTACCCCCGTTGGGAGGAATTCCAGGCAATTCGGGAACAGAACGGAACGAAAGGTATTTTTGCCTCTTATCAATCACGACGATTAGGACTTGATACATGAAAAAAATTCTCATTATCGGTGCCACTTCAGCTATAGCCGAGGCAACGGCAAAGCGTTATGCTAAAGAAAGGGCAAGTCTCTATCTGCTCGCTCGAAATGAAGAGAGGCTTGCCTCGTTGACAGCCGACCTGAAAACCCGGGGAGCATCATCAGCACTCTATGCACTGCTTGACGTTAATGACCGAAGTCGTCATGAAGAAGTGCTTAAGGAGGTTATAAAAACACTGGGCACCATTGATGTTGTCCTGATTGCACATGGCACTCTTGGCGATCAGAAAGCCTGTGAGGATAATGTTGAGCAAGCGCTATTTGAATTTGAGACCAATGCAGTCAGCACTATAGCATTACTTACCAGGCTGGCCAATCTCTTTGAAAAGCAGCATGGCGGAACCATTGCCGTGATAAGTTCAGTTGCCGGCGACAGAGGACGACCGTCAAATTATCTCTATGGAACAGCGAAAGCCGCCATAACGACATTTTGCCAAGGACTTCAGACACGAATGTTCAAGTCAGGGGTACACCTCATCATCATCAAGCCGGGTATCGTTGCCACACCAATGACCGAAGGGCTTTCCATGCCGGCGATGCTGGTGGCCGAACCCGATCAGATTGCTGCTGATATTGTTCGGGCAATCGAAAAAAAAACAGATACACTCTACACCCCATGGTTCTGGAAATATATTATGCTTGGCATTATCCATGTGCCGTCGACTTTGTTTAAAAAATTAAATCTTTAAGCCAATGACAGACGGATTGCAACCACCGGAACAACAAGAAAAAAAAAGCACTCTTTGGCTCTATGTTGCCTTTATCTTTATTGTTTTCGGTGCTAAAGCTGTGATTATCTCGAATTTCGGCAGTTCCATTCCGTTTTGGGATCAATGGGATAGCGAAGCGGATTTGCTTTACCGCCCATGGTTTGAAGGAACACTGCGATGGGTGGACCTGTTTTCAAGTCATAACGAGCACCGTATTTTTACTACAAAGATTTTTGGTTTGCTCCTGCTCTACCTCAATCAAGGGGTTTGGGACCCAATGTTCGAGATGTATGTCAATGCTGCAGTACACACTGTAACACTGGCGTTTTTGCTTTTTCTGTTGCAGAAAGGATTACATACAGGAACCCGATATACATTTTTCTTTTTAGCCGCGCTACTTTTTGCTATTCCTTACGGTTATGAAAATACGTTAGCCGGATTTCAGGTCCAGTTTTATTTTCTACTTCTCTTTAGCTTTCTCTTTTTGTGGGCTGTTACCCGGTTCGGAACGGGCTCGAAACTTTGGTTTCCAGTTATTGTTTTTGCAGCATTCATGAGCTTTTTCTCGCTTGCTTCTGGAGTAATGACAATAGCCGCCGGCTCAGGGACAATGTTGATTCGCTGGCTGTGGGGTATACAAAGAACGCGGGCCGCCGCCCTCATTATTATGTTACTTTCTATAGCAGTTGTTACTGCGTTTTATTTTACTCCAGTGATACCGCGCCATGCCGTTTTGAGAGCAAAAACCCTTTTGGATTTTGTCATTGCGATTCTCCAGGCTACAGGTGGAGGAGTGCTTTATATTCCTGTAGTGTTGTTCATGATCAAACAACTTCAAAACAAACCGCCTGTTGACGATCATTCATGGTTTGTTTTTTCTCTTTGCCTTTGGATTGCTGGGCAGATTCTGGCTGTCGCCTATGGCCGATCATCAGGCATCTTGTCGTCCCGATATCTTGATCTTCTTGCCATAGGTTTTTTGCTTAACGGGTATTGCCTGCTCGATATGCTTCAGAAAGCAGGTGATGGTAAGATTTTGAAAAACAGTATAGTTCTCTGGGTTTTCCTTGTGACGGGAGGCATTGGCTTTTGTATTCCTTCAATTACAAAACACATAGGAGAGAAAAAAGCGGTCTGTTTACGCAATGAGGAAAATGTTCGAACCTATCTGGCGACAAGGAATTATGCTTCTATACAAAAAACTCCCTATGAAGAAATACCTTATCCGTCTGCAGCCCGGTTAAAATCCTTTCTTGACAATAACACAATCAGCTTCATTCTGACTCCTGTGGTTAATAGTAACAATACCCGGGAAGGACTTGGATTTTATAAAACAAAGACAAGAAAGATCTTGTACGTTATTGGAAGTATGTTAATGTTCTTGGGAGTCGCATTATTTGTTGTGGGCTCAATTGAGCCACGTAAGTAAGTTATCAGCGTTGGGCATAAAAAAATTATTGGTGACTTCTTTTTTCATGCAAAATAAAAAAATACTTTTGCCCGGTGGTGCCGGGCTTGTCGGGCAGAATCTTGTAGCATTTCTTAAACGAAAAGGGTACCGCAATTTAGTGGTGCTTGACAAGCATAAGGCTAATCTTGAAGTATTACGGAGCATGCATCCCGATATTACGATTGAAGAGGTTGATTTGGCCGTGTCTGGCTTATGGGCAGAACATTTTAAAGATGCAGATGCGGTTGTCATGCTTCAGGCTCAGATAGGCGATCTTCATCATGATCCATTTATCAGGAACAATATTACAACGACAGAACATATTATCGATCTGATCAAGAACTACCAGATCCCTTATACGGTGCACATCAGCTCCTCTGTTGTAACTTCGGTAGCCGATGATCATTACACGAATACCAAAAAAGAGCAGGAGAAGATGGTACTCGCCAGTGGTATCAATTGCGTTGTTCTCAGGCCGACACTGATGTTTGGCTGGTTTGACAGAAAACACCTTGGATGGCTTTCTCGATTCATGAAAAAAGTACCTGTTTTTCCAATCCCGGGCCATGGTCAATACATGCGTCAACCGCTCTACGCTGGTGATTTCTGTGCTATTATTATCAGTTGTATAGAATCAGGCATTGCCGGAAAGGTGTTCAATATCACCGGACTTGAAAAGGTTGATTATGTCGACATTATCCGCCAGATTAAAAAAGCCACCAATGCCAAATGCCATATTCTCCATATTCCTTATTTGCTCTTTTCTCTGCTGTTGCGATTTTGGGCTCTTTTCGACAGCAATCCCCCGTTTACTGCATCCCAGCTCAAAGCACTCACTGCCGGAGATGCGTTTGAAGTGATTGACTGGCCATCCATATTCGGCGTCCAGCCTACGCCGTTTGCAAAGGCAATCCATGAAACCTTTAACGACCCTGAGTACAGCAGGGTTGCGCTGGAGTTTTAACAGATGCCGAAAGAGCGTATTGCTATTATTGGTGCAGGGCCAATGGGTCTTGGAGTGGCCTATCAACTGGTTCATCAGGGATGTATACCAGTCGTTTTCGAGTTAGATGACCGTGTTGGAGGTATGACTTCAACCTTCAATTTCGGCGGTCTCACTATAGAGCGTTACTATCACTTTCACTGCACTTCTGACATCGCATTTTTTCAGGTGCTCAAAGAGCTTGGCCTTGAGAAAAAGATGCATTGGGTTAACACCAGCATGGGATATTATTATCAAAAAAAGCTTCAACCCTGGGGTAATCCACTGGCTCTGCTCCGTTTTTCAGGTCTCAGCCTTGATGCAAAATTTCGTTACGGATTTCATGCGTTTCATGCAACCAGGCGAACAGACTGGAAATCACTCGATCATGAAGAAGCTACAAACTGGATAAAGCGCTGGGTTGGAAGTGAAGCTTACGATATTCTGTGGAGCAAGCTCTTCGAGTATAAGTTTTATGAACATAGCAGGGAGCTGTCGGCTGCATGGATTTGGAGCAGAATCAGGCGAATAGGCCGTTCCCGCTACGATATATTCCGCGAAAAGCTTGGCTATCTCGAAGGTGGTTCATCAACCCTGCTGAATGCAATGAAGACATTTATAGAGCATGGTGGAGGGGAGTTCCATCTGAAAACTCCGGTAACAAAGGTTGAAATCAACGATGGCATGGTAACCGGAGTACATACCGACGGGGAGTTTCATCCCTTTACAACGGTAGTCAGCACTATTCCGCTCCCATTTATTCCATCGATGATACCTAATCTACCCCCTGACCTTCTTCAGGCGTTTGCTTCGGCAAAAAATATTGCTGTTGTCTGTGTCATTGTCAAACTTAAAAAACAGGTCACCGGGAATTTCTGGCTGAACGTCAATGATCCTGATATGGATATCCCCGGTCTGGTTGAGTACACCAACCTCAGACCTCTTGGTGAAGAGCATATTATCTATGTGCCGTTTTACATGCCTGGTGAACATCCGAAATATCAGGACGATGACCAGATTTTTTTAAACAAGGTGAGTCGATATATCAAAACGATAAATTCTTCTGTGACCGACAACGACTTCATGCAGATGCATGTCAGTCGTTACCGTTATGCCCAGCCAATATGCGGGACTGGTTATCTCGATAAACTGCCTTCTTCCGCCTTGCCCATAAAAAGACTCTGGGTAGCCGACACCTCGTATTACTATCCGGAAGACCGTGGCATATCCGAAGGAATCGGCTTTGGAAGGGAACTGGCGAAACGCGTTACGGAATGATCAGAAATTTTATGTCAAGTCAGTTCTTTTTTTTCCTCTTAAGGGGGGTTGGCTGCACTGGTAAACTTTTCCAGCAGGATTGGGTATAGCTGGTTTGTTGATTACTCAACGGCCATTGTTTTGGCCTATTGCACAGGCATGATTACCGCTTTTACTCTTGCAAAACTTCTTGTCTTCCCAGAGAGTCGCCAGAGTGTACATCGATCTGCGTTTTACTTTGTCTTGGTAAATATTGTTGCCGCCGCGCAAACATGGATCATCAGTTTAGGTCTGGCATTTTATGCCCTTCCATACATAGGCATTCAGCATTATGTGCCCGAAATAGCCCATGCCATAGGATTAGTGGCACCAATTTTCACAAGTTATATGGGTCATAAACTATTGTCTTTTAGAGAATAACCCACAGCTGATCATTTTCAGCTTTTAACAACTGGCTCTTGTGTGCCGGGTTTTTGTATTTATTGTCGCGATTAAGTTGTAGATTCCTGCATAGGAATTTTATATATCATAACCAGAAGGAAGAGTACAGTATTGTTGATCTTTTGCAATTCGACCTTCTGTTGTAATGGTTCCAAACAATGATGGGAGGGATGAGATGAGCGAAACAGATAGAGAAAAATACAATTTCAATATTGTACGTGGTTTTGCTTTTTCTGCACTTTTCTGGCTTGTTATCGGTCTGATTGTTGGCCTCTGGATTGCCTTTGAAATGTTCAATCCGGCTCTGAACCTTACCCCATGGCTCAGTTTCGGACGTCTCAGAGTGGTTCATACGAACGGACTCGGACTCGGATTCGGACTTGCAGCTATTTTTGCAACATCATACTATATCCTTCAGCGTCTTACACGAACACCAATCATCTTTCCCCGCCTTGCACAGGCACATCTCTACCTCTTCAATACTGTTATAGCATTGGGTGCGCTGAGTCTCTTTACTGGAATGAATACCACAAAAGAGTATGCTGAACTTGAATGGCCTCTGGATCTTGGCGTCGTTGTGTTCTGGGTCATGTTTGCCATCAACGTCTTCGGTACGCTGATCAAACGACAGGAAAAACAGATGTACATCTCACTCTGGTACATCATCTCCATGACCGTGGCCATTGCCATTCTTTATATTGTCAACAACCTCGAAATTCCTGTTACCCTTTTCAAGTCCTATTCGGTCTATGCCGGAGCAAACGACGCCAATGTCGAATGGTGGTATGGCCACAACGTTGTGGGATTTATCTTTACCGTACCGATACTGGCGATGTTCTACTATTTTCTGCCGAAATCCACTGGCCTTCCTATCTACAGTCACCGCCTCTCCATCGTCTCTTTCTGGGCGTTGAACTTTGCCTATCTCTGGACAGGAGCACACCACCTCATGCTGACTCCTCTGCCCGAGTGGATCCAGACCGTCGCGATGGCCTTCAGCATTTTTCTGATTGCCCCTTCATGGGGTTCAGTGGTCAATGGCTATTACACGCTCCAGGGTAACTGGGATCAGATGCGCTCCAATTATCTGGTCAAGTTTTTTATTGCCGGCATCACCTTTTACGGCCTCCAGACACTCCAGGGACCGCTGCAGGGACTGAGAACCCTCAATGCTTTCTTTCACTATACCGACTGGGTTGTCGGCCATGTGCACATGGGAACGATGGGATGGGTCACCATGGTTATTTCGGCCTCATTCTACTACATGATTCCACGCATTACCAACACCGAGATCTACAGCGTCAAACTTGCCAACATCCATTTCTGGCTGATTCTGGTAGGCCAGTTCACTTGGACCATCACCATGTGGATCGCAGGAATCCAGCAGGGTGCCATGTGGAAAGCCACCAATCCTGATGGTTCGCTGATGTACAATTTTCTGGATACAGTCACCTCGCTTTACCCTTATTACAAGTTGCGGTTTGCTGCAGGGGGCATCTACTTTATCGGCATACTGGTTTTTGTCTGGAATCTGATTATGACCGTCAGAAAACAACCAAGCCAGACTGAAGCTTAACTGACACATCAACAAACAGGAGCTGCCATCATGGGGATCACTTCAAAACCGGTTGTTTTTGCTGTTCTTTCAGCCGTTGTAATCCTGATCGGTACCACAGTAACCGTGTTTATCCCTCTCTTCATGCCTTCGACACAGCCAATAAGCGCCTCTATTACACCCTACACGGCGGTGGAACAGGAGGGACGAGACATCTATATGCGTGAAGGGTGCAACAACTGCCACACCCAGACCGTACGACCGCTGAGAACAGAGGTGCTTCGGTATGGAGAGTACTCAAAGCCGGAGGAGTTTGCTTACGACAGGCCCTTCCTCTGGGGTTCCCGCCGAACAGGACCCGATCTGAACAGAGTCGGTGGAAAATATCCGGATTCATGGCATTACAAACATCTCGACAGTCCGCAAAGCATGTTTGAAAAGTCCAACATGCCACCATACGGCTGGCTTGCTAAAAACCGGCTTGATACTGAATACTCGTTAAAAAAAACATCCACGCTGGGCTATGGCTACTCTCAAAACGATGTTCAGCAACAGATTGCTCAATACCGGTCAACCGTCACTGACGGAAACTATCCCTCAAAAGAGAGCCGTGACAAGGTGACACCACCGGAACTGCAGAAGGAGTTGACCGAAATGGACGCCCTGATTGCATATCTTCAGAAACTTGGGCGGGATGTCAAAAAGATGGAGGCTGCAAAATGAGCTTTTCAGGTTTGGCTTATGTGTTGTTCACCATACTTCTTGCCATTATTTCAGGAGGAATTATAGCGTACTACTACAATCCGAAACGAAAGCAGAACATTGAGGCGCCAAAACACAGAATGCTTGATGATGACAACTGATCAATAGAACAGACCGAAAAGGAGATGACCATGCATGATACCGGCGAACCACAGGAGAGCCACAATAACATCCCCAAAGGATGGCTGCTCTTTTTTTTCGGGGGAATTATCTTTCTGATCGGCTATATCGTCTCTTATACACCAGCCATTTCCGGCTGGTCATTCTACAAGGAGTTTGACAAGGAGATGGCATCAGCGGCTAAGTCAGAAAAATCAGTTACCGTCAAGCAATATTCTGGCGACAAAGAGGCTATAAAGGAGGGGAAAGAGATCTTTGCAAATACCTGCGCACCCTGTCACAACGCTGATGCAACCGGCGGAATCGGCCCGAATCTGACCGTTGCAACACTCAAGTTCGGAACGAACCAGAAGGATATCTATGAATCAATTGCCAAAGGGCGCCCCAACGGTATGCCCTCATTCCTTCCGCAGATTGGCTCAGAAAAAATCAGCAAAGTTGTAGCCTTTCTGGACACGCTCAAAAAAAAATAAGTCGTACCAAGTAAGGAGCTTGCCATTTTGTGGAAACAATACCGAAGAGCTATAGAAACACTGCAGGCCCTCATCCTGACCGGACTGCCGTTTCTTGCCATCAACGGCCAAAGTGCTCTCAGGTTTGACATTCCAACACTCAAGCTCTATGTTTTCGGTTCGGTTATCTGGATAAGGGAGTTCTATCTCATTCTTGGGGTCGCACTTTTTTTTCTGCTCGGTATTGCCTTCGTTACGGTTATTTTTGGAAGAATATGGTGCGGATGGCTTTGCCCCCAGACGGTACTGCTCGATTTGAGCCAAAGCATTGCACAATTGTTTGGGACTAAAAAGCTGAAAAAGATTCAGATTTTTCTTCTGATCCCGCTCTCTGCTCTGGTGTCGATGACTATGATATGGTACTTTGTGCCACCTGCTGAAACGCTGAAAACCCTCTTTGTTTCAACAACCATTACCGTATTTTTTCTTGTTCTGTGGATAGCGGTCTTCCTTGAACTGGCGTTTCTTGGAAGAAGGTTCTGTACCTCGATCTGTCCCTACGCCATGCTGCAGAATGCCCTCTTCGACAAGGAGACTCTTGTTATTGAGTACGATGTTTCCCGTGATGCCACTTGCATGAAATGTGATGAGTGCGTCAGGGTCTGCCCTGTCGGTATCGATATCAAGAAAGGGTTAAACTCTGCCTGCATTGCCTGTGCCGAATGTATTGACGCCTGCCGGGTACTCAGTGAAAAAAGGGGAATGCCCCCTTTCCCGAACTACAAAGGCCGGATAGTTCGTCCAAAGGCATTCTGGCTTGGAGGCGCAACCGCCGCTGCCGGAACAGCTCTTTTTCTGCTGCTCTGGAGCCGTCCTCCTGTTGACTTTCTTGTCACCCGCGATAATGCTCCCCTGCCATCGGGACTGAACCGTTACTCTTACACCATCTATAACAATTCCAGACAACCGCTTGCTCTTGAGCTCTCTTCACCCGAGCGTGTCACTCTTATCGGTGAACATTCGCTCTTGTTGCAGCCATTTTCATCCATGCATGGACGTATATTGATTAAAGCAACCAGCAAGGTGGAGCAGCTTCATCTCAACATTTCCGGTGGCGGCATTTCACTCAACAGAGAGACCGTTTTTCTATGAAGCTTTTTTTCTACATCGTTTATCCGATTTTTTTCTTTGCCATGGGATGCGGCATCTTTATCGCCTACAAGAGCGCCGACGGCCTGGTGGACAACAACTATTACGAAAACAGCACGCACTATTTCCAGACAAAAGCTCTTGAAGAGAAACTTGGCATTGCATTGAGCCGACCTGACTCGCTGAAACTGGGTCAGAACACCATCCGCCTCCAGGCCACATCGCACGGCAAACCGCTCGAAGAGGGCTCTCTCTCACTTTTCATCGGCAACCTCTCCAACACCCGTTACGACTCGACAATAATCATGCGAAAACTCTCTCCAGGCATCTATCAGGCAACCGCTACCATTCCTTTCAAGGGCGTCTGGCTTGCAAGAGTTGATCTCAAGCAGCAGCAACAACGTATCACCAGCAAAAAATGGTTTTTCGACGTCAGATAAAAGGGTTGGCCGCCCTTGTGTTCTTCGCATGCATGCTGTTTGCAGGAACTTCACTCAGCGGATACACTGTGGATAACACCATCCACGAGAAACCCTGCACCGTTATCGCAGGCCATCGAACCATCACGCTGAACATTGATCCAAAACCGGTCAAGCAGATGAAGGAACTTACCTTCAGTATCACGGTGACTCCATGCGACAAACTACCCGATAAGCTGCTCCTCGATCTTTCAATGCCTGGTATGCTGATGGGTAACAACCAGGTCACGCTTGTTAAAAAACACCCGTGCCTCTACGAGGGTAAAGGAATTATTGTCCGGTGTATGAGCAGGCAGACGCTCTGGCAGGTAACGATTCTTTCCGATGAACTGAATAATCCGACCTTTACCTTCAATGCCCGGGAGTGAAAAATCCGGACCGGAAAGGGTGCTCTGCAGCCATTGCCTTCAGGAAACCAGCAGGGCATCGTCCATTATCGTTGAGATCAACGGAGAGAGCAAGGCATTCTGCTGCAAAGGATGCCTTGGTGTCTATGAACTTATCCACAGCAACTCGCTTGATGCCTTCTATAACCAGCGGTGCGACTGGCAGCCGGGCCCTCCCGCAATTGAGGTAAAACTCCAGGCTTCGGCCTTCAGCGACACCGTCACCATCACTGGCAATGAGCATCGCATTGAACTCCTGCTCTCGGGCATCAGGTGCGCCTCCTGTGTCTGGCTCATTGAAAAGTTTCTGATGAAGATCGATGGTCTGCTTTTGGTAAGGGTCAACTATGCCACCCACAAGGCAACCATCACCTGGAGTGGTGAAAAAGTGAGCCTCGAAACTATTCTGCATGCCATCCGCTCCATTGGATATCTGCCCCACCGCTGTCATAGCATTGGCACAGCCGATCTTTTTGTCCAGGAGAAACAGGATCTGCTGCTTCGGTTCGGCACCGCCGGATTTTTTTCCATGCAGCTTATGCTTTTTACCACAGCACTCTACGCTGGCTTTTTTGAGGGGATTGAGGATCGGTACCGGCTTGCCTTTCAGCTTATTTCATGGGCGCTGGCTACTCCAGTGCTCTTCTATTCGGGTTATCCTTTTCTTTCAAGCGCCCTTCGATCCCTGAGGCGGATGACGCTCAACATGGATGTTCTGGTTGCGCTTGGCTCCATGTCAGCCTATTGTTACAGCATTGCCATGATTTTCTATGGCGGTGAGATGTTTTTTGATACCGCATCGATGATCATCACCTTTATCCTGCTTGGCAGATTTCTGGAGGCAGGTTCAAGGCTCAAGGCGGGCAACTCCATTGCCGAATTGATCGAACTGCAGCCGCATGATGCGTTGCTTGTCTCCGAAAGCGGTGTAACCACCATGGTTCCAGTCGCAGCGGTGCAAAACGGCGAAATGATTGAGATTATCCCGGGCGACCGGATTCCGCTTGATGGCAGGGTTGTGGATGGTGAAGCCGAAGTGAACGAAGCGATGCTGACCGGAGAGTCAAATCCTGTAGTGAAAAAGCCGGGAAGTGACGTTTTTGCAGGAAGCTTTTCCATGAATGGACGCCTCCGAATCCGCGTCACCGGCAATACAGGCAACACCCTGCTTGCGCAGATCATACGCACGGTGGAGGATGCTCAGGCACGCAAGGCACCAATTCAGGGCATTGCCGACAAAACTGCCGGTTATTTTGTGCCGGCAACCATTGTGCTCGCCCTTGCTACCTTTCTCTTCTGGAAGCTTTCCTCCGCCAGCACCGTGACCGCCTTGATGAACGCCGTCTCGGTACTCGTCATCGCCTGTCCCTGCGCCCTTGGTCTCGCTACCCCACTGGCAATTCTTGTCGGCACAACAACTGCAGGCAAGAGAGGAATTCTTGTCAAAGGGGGAGATATTTTCGAGACGGTCTCAAAAATAACCACGGTGCTCCTCGACAAAACTGGCACCATCACTACCGGCAAACCTTCCATGACCAACCTGCTCGACTACGATCTTTCCCCGTCATTCATGCAGCATGTCGCCTCACTTGAATCCGCGTCAGAGCACCCCACTGGCCGCTCTCTTGTGGCTGCATGGCAGGGTGAGCGGCTGACAGTAACTCAGTTCAGGGCAACAACAGGCAGAGGAGTTTCAGGAGTGATGGAAGGAAACCTCTGGCGGGCAGGTTCAAGAGCCTTCATAGAAGAGTCGGGTGTTCAAATTGAGAGTGAACAGCATAGTCACATTGCAACACTCGAAGCTGAAGGCAAAACAGTGGTAATCGTTGCCTGCGGCGACAGGCTTGCCGGAGTGATCGGGATGATTGATGACCTTCGTCCGGACGCTCTTCCCCTTATTGCCGAACTGCGGAAAAAAGGGTTGGCTCTGATGATGCTGACCGGCGACAACCGGGGAGTGGCAACCTATATCGCTGCAAGATGCGGCATCACCGACGTGCAGTCCTGCCTTGGCCCTCTTGAAAAAGCAGCGATGATACGCGCTCTGAAAGAAAAGGGCGAATGCGTGATGATGGTGGGCGACGGCATCAACGACGCCCCTGCTCTGACCGAAGCTGACATCGGCATCACCCTCGGCCACGCTTCCGGCATCGCCCTTGAAAGCGCCAGCGTAGCTATCCTGAAAGATGATCTCATGCTCATCAATACCCTGATCAAAAGCTCTTCACGGTGTTTTTCCATCATCAGGCAGAACCTTGTCTGGGCCTTTTCGTATAATCTCATAGCGTTGCCACTTGCGATGTCGGGAGTTCTGCACCCCATCATCTCCGCTATGCTTATGGTGGTTAGTTCGCTTGTTGTGGTAAGCAACTCTTTGCGGCTGAAAAAAATCTGACACAACAACCATGAGCACCATTTTTTACCTGATCGGCATCGGTCTCTTTGTCGGCGTCGCCGCATGGTTTCTCTTTATCTGGGCCGTCAAAAGCGGCCAGTTCGACGACCCGGAAGCACCGAAATACCGGATGCTTGACGATGACGATGAACCCACAAAGCCCGCAAAAAATAAGAGACCATGAAGAGCGCCCCTCTCTTCGCCATGCTGCTATCCGGATTGGCCGGAGGATTCGGCCACTGCATCAGCATGTGCGGTCCGCTTGTCGGCTCACTCAGTGTGGGCGAAACTCGAAAAGGTGTACTCCACCACCTACTCTACAACCTCGGACGAGTAACCACCTATACCATCCTTGGAGGAGTGGCAGGCATTTCAGGCTCATTCCTTCTTCTTGCAGCCTCCATAGAGTCACTGCAGAGGATAATCATGATTCTGGCAGGACTCTCCATTATTATCATGGGTCTCTCTACAACTGAATGGCTGCCAATACCATTGAGAGGCAACCGTTGCTCTCCCGGAGCCTCTGCCATTCAGAAGGTGATGGCGTTCTTTAAAGCCCCGCGCTCCATCGGCACCTGGTATCCGATGGGAATCGTTATAGGCTTTCTTCCCTGCGGCCTTACCTACACTGCCTTGCTTGCCGCCATTAGAGCCTCCATGGAGGCGGAAAACACCTTTGCCGGAATGATGCAGGGAGCTTTGATGATGATGCTCTTCGGCATCGGCACTGCCCCAGCGTTGATTCTTGTGGGAAAGGTGGTGAATACCATCAGCAACAGAACACGAAAACGCTTTTACCTGGTGGCAAGTATTATTATGATTGCGACTGGGGTGTGGTTTGTGGTGGAGGGGTGGTGAAAAAGAAGCAACAGAAAATGGAGTTGACACTTGATAAACTTAAAAAAAATATCATCAGCCAATGCACAGCATCCTGAAAGAACGCGATGGCGGAGGTGATGAAAACAGCTATATTTCAAAATGACTGTAGCCGGTTTAGACATTACATATCAGTATTGCCGCTGTGCAAGGTATAGATTTTCTGCTTACATGGAATCCGATGAAGGATATAAGCTTTTACGCATAAGTGATTTTGATGGTAATGGATTCGTAAACACAATGGATTGTCCTTCAGTTGAAAGAAAATCTGAGGCATTTTCTTTTTTACTGAAAAAAAATGATTTCGTCTTTGTGCGAACAGGAGGTTCAGGATCTTTTGGGTTAATAAAAAACTTACCTGAAGAAACCATATTTGCATCATATTTAATCCGCTTTAGGTTTCGTAAAACAGCACATGCTGATTTTTTGAGGTAATCGTTTTCCTCGAAACAATTTGTACAGGGGATTGTCAGAAATATTCATGGTGGTGTAAACCAAAATGTTCATGCTGAAAATATCAAGAATCAGAATATTCCACTCCCTCCTCTCACCGAACAGCAAACCATTTCAGCCTTTCTCGACCGCGAAACCGGGCACATTGACGTGCGGGAGGCGGTAAAGGCAACTTGTGCAAAAGTTGCACAAGTTCGAACTGTCAAGGATTACTTGATGGTTCGACACATGAAAAATCAATAGAGACGATATGGAAAAGGAGACATTACCTAACAACGGTGAAATAGTCATCTATACATCTGCGGATGGTGCAGTTCAGACTGAAGTTTGTTTGGTATCGGAATCCCTTTGGCTAAGTTTGAACCAGATAGCTGCTTTTTTTGAACGTGATAAATCAGTTATATCCCGTCATATACGAAACATTTTCAACGAAACTGAATTGGAACAGGCTTCAACTGTTGCAATTTTTGCAACAGTTCAAAATGAAGGAGGACGTCAGATTGAGCGTAATATAGAATATTACAACCTTGACATGATTCTCTCGGTCGGATACCGAGTCAACTCAAAACGTGGCACACAGTTTCGCATCTGGGCTAACCGTATCCTTAAAGAACACCTTGTTCAGGGTTACACCATCAACCAGAAAAGATTGCTTGAACAGCAGCAGCGCATCGAGGAACTGCGAGGATCAATCGCCATGGTGGAACGATCCTTGCTTGAGCAGGTTGAGACGATTGACGAAGCACGCGCCATCGTGCGGCTGCTCTCCGATTTCTCAAAAGGATTGGAAATTCTTGATGATTATGACCATGAAACCCTTGCAAAAGAAGGAAATACAAGAACACCGGCTATCGTAATCGGTAAAAATGAGTTCATGACTGTAGTAGATGCCATGCGCAGAGATTTCGACTCGGGCATTTTTGGAAAACCAAAGGACGCCAGCTTCGACAGCTCGGTAAACCAGATCTACCAAAGTTTTGCTGGAACCGAATTCTACCCCACTATTGAACACAAAGCTACAATGCTTCTCTACCTGGTGGTAAAAAATCATTCCTTTGTTGACGGCAATAAACGCATCGCTGCAGCCCTGTTCCTCTACTTCCTCGAAAAAAACAGTTTACTCTACCAATCTGACGGAAGCCGAATCATTGGAAATGATGGTTTAGCCGCTTTGACCCTACTGATTGCCGTCTCGAAACCGGAAGAAAAGGATACCATGGTACACATCGTCTTGAGCATCCTGAACAGGAAATCATCATGAAAGCCACAACCGAAAAAGCATTTGAGGCATACATCCAGGAGAGTATGGCAGAGCGCGGCTGGGTTACCGGTTCCAACATGCTCTGGGATAAAAACAGGGCGCTTTTTGAGAAAAACAGGCTTCATGTGACCCTTCATATTCTCTGCCACCTCGCTGATAGTAGCACGGTTGACATGGTGCTCTCTCTCAACGGGATTCCTCTCTGTACTCTGGAGCTTAAAAATCCGGCGACCGGCCAAACCTGGAAACATGCCATAAAGCAGTATACAGTATAAACGCGACCCTCATGCACCTCTCTTTGAGTTCATAAAAGGCGCTGAGGTTCACTTTGCTGTTGATTCTGATGAAATTCACATGGCTACCCGCCTGAACAAGGGTAATACCTTTTTTCTGCCGTTCAACCGAGGCAGAAGTTTCCCTTTATCCTCCGTGGACTGCTGCACATCGCGGGTGCCGATAACCCTGACAATCCCGATGAAGCTGCCATTACGAAAGCCAACGAGTGGCAGGAGACAATTGCTGCCCGCCGATACGCCGTGATTGTAGATGAAGCGCACTCAAGCCAGACGGGTTAAACTGCCCGTGAACTGAAGCAGATTCTTGGTGCAGGAACTGAACAAGGTTAAGAAGAGAGCGAAGTTGACTGGGAAGATGGTCTAAACAAGGTCATGGAGTCTCGTGGCAAGCAGAAAAATCTGAGCTTCTTTGCCTTCACCGCCACAGTCAAAGACCCTGACTCAGGTAACGAATACAACGAATTATTGAGTCGCTTATGATGCAGAGAATGGCGGAAAACGACGACATTGTAACCCGGTATATGGACGATTCGAGCTTCCAGAAAACGATATTCCCGATACTGGCAAAGGAAATCTACAAAAGTGTTCTGGAGAGGCAGGAGTGATGTGGCGTCAACTCTCCGTAATTTCAGGCAAAGCATGATCGATAAAAAACGTCCACTCAGTAAAGAAAACCAAAAAGCCACAGGGGAATTTTGTTCTGAAATCCTGTTTCGATATCGTCAGCAACCATAAAACTCTTCTCGACTCCGCTGATTTGGTTAAACCTCTTTCCTTTTCCTCCTATCTCAAAGGTGTACTCTGACTTAACAATAAAATCCCCTTTGGCTGAAAGCTCAATGGTATTTTCAACAAAGCCGGGATGAAAGGCTCTGGAGTTGCGCAGTTGATTGACAAAGAAGAGCTCCCGGTCAGAATCACCATACCGCTCCCTGACATGCTGCAACATCAACGTTGTCTTTCCCGTACCTCGCACCCCAAGAATCCCGATACAGCGCTCACTCCATTCAATACGGGTGTAAAGATATCGCTTTACGACACTGACTGATTCAATCAGCCGATGCTGTTCGCTGAAAAAGTATTCCATTGATATATTTATCGCTTTTTTGTAAAACCGATGTTAAAACTATACAGAATAAATGGAAATAACAATACCATAACCTCCCCCGGGAACTCATAGGGTTCAAGAACCATTCCTATACAGCCTGCATCTTTTGCATCAAATCCTTTTATTATGTACACTACTACGCTTTTTTCAGAAAAACGGACAAGAATGAACCATGAATATTGACCGGCGCCTTTTTCAGCTTCTTAAAGAAGAGCGAGCGCCATTTATTTTTTCTGTGACTTCAGGATGTATTGCATCGGCAATGCTGATTGCTCAGGCATTTTATCTCAGTAAAATCATTGACAGCGCATTTATTCAAAAAATCGGCATAGAAAAGCTGCTGCCTCTTCTCAGTGTTTTTGCACTCTTCACGACGCTTCGCATGGTTTTCAACTGGGTATCACAGAGTGAAGCGAACCGAGGAACAATTGCTATCCGTGAAAAAATATTCAGCCGGCTGATTGGAACTGTAGGCACCCTTGGACCGATCTATAGCCGATCTGTGCAAAGCGGGCGTCTCAGCACAACACTGCTCAAAGGTGTTGAAGCACTTGACGCCTACTATAGCCAGTATATTCCGCAGATCTTTTTTGCCCTTTTTACACCACTTCTGATTGTTTCGGCCATCTTTCCTGGAGATCCGATTTCCGGTTGGATTCTGCTTGCAACAGCGCCGCTTATTCCCATCTTCATGATCGTGATCGGAAAATCGGCAAGTGCCATGACTGAAAAGCAGTGGAAAACCATGAGCAGAATGAGTGGCTTCTTCCTTGATGTGCTGCAGGGACTGCCGACGTTGAAACTCTTTGCGCAAAGCAGGATGCAGCGTGAGTCTATTGAAAAGACAGGAGAAACATTCCGTCACGCTACCATGCGGGTACTGAAAATCGCCTTTCTCTCCTCCCTGACGCTTGAACTTGTCGGAACTCTTGGTATTGCAATAATTGCTGTCGGCATTGGACTCCGCATTATGGAAGGCAAACTTGCTTTTCAGAGTGCTCTCTTTGTTTTACTGCTCACTCCGGACTTTTATCTTCCGCTGCGACAGCTTGGAACAAAATTTCATGCTGGTATGGAAGGAGTCAGTGCTTCAAAAGAGATTTTTGCCATTCTCGACAAGGAATCTCCTGCTGTCAAGTATACAACAGGGCTTGTAAAACCGGATATTTCTGGTAAACACCCCATGAGAGTGACTGATCTCTCTTATATCTATCCCGGTGCAACCTGTCCGGCACTTGATGGCATCAACGCTTCCATCCCTGCAGGCAAAACCACAGCTTTGATCGGGCCAAGCGGTTCAGGTAAAAGTACGATGATCAATCTCCTGCTCCGTTTTCTGGAACCTGCTCAAGGAAGCATAACCATTAACGGCACATCAATAGACGCTCTTCCCCTCGAACAGTGGCACAGTCAGATATCCTGGGTTCCTCAGCATCCCTACCTTTTCAATGCGAGTTTGAAAGAAAATATTCTTCTGGCACGTCCAGATGCGTCGGATAAGGAAGTGAGTGCGGCACTGACAAAAACCGGCCTTTCCTCTTTTGTCACTTCGCTTCCAAACGGACTGGAGACCATGATTGGTGAACAGGGATCGAGACTGAGCGGAGGAGAGGCACAGCGAGTTGCTCTTGCGCGGGCATTTCTTAAAAACGCTCCTCTTCTGATACTCGATGAACCAACTTCTCATACCGACCCTGAGCTTGAAGCTGCACTCCGAAGCTCCATGGAAGAGCTGATGAAAGGGCGAACAACCGTCATCATTGCCCATCGGCTTGAAACCATACGGTCGGCTGACCAGATCATTGTTATCAGTCAGGGAAAAATCGCCCAATGCGGAACACACGATGAACTTTTCCTTGCTGGAGGCTTCTACCGCGATGCTTTACTGCTGCAACAGGAGAGTTCACTATGAAAATATTTTTTCGCCTGACGGCCCTTGTCAAACCCTACTTCTGGTGGATGGCACTTGCTGCTCTAATTGGATTTGCAACTACCGGAAGCGGTATAGGGTTGCTAATGACTTCCGGCTATATTATTGCAAAAGCAGCTCTGCAACCTCCGATGGCTACCCTGGAACTCAGCATCCTCGGGGTAAGGGTTTTCGGTTTGGCGCGGGGAGTACTCCGTTATGCCGAACGACTGATCTCCCACAACATCACGTTCAAGATCCTTGCAAAACTGCGGTTATGGTTTTACGACGCCATCGAACCGCTGGCACCTGCACGGCTCATGCACTTCAAAAGCGGTGACTTGCTTCAGCGTATTGTCGATGATATCCAGAGCCTTGAAAATATCTACACCAGAGTACTCGGTCCACCGCTCACGGCACTGCTTGTTGCTGTGCTGATGTGGTTTCTTCTCGGAATGTACTCCCTGCAGGCTGCACTGCTCATCATGCTTTTCCATCTGCTTGCCGGCATAGGCGTACCGCTTCTTACCAACTGGTTAAGCCGCGGTTTATCAGTTGGAATCATGAACCATAAAACAGCTCAGCAGATTCTTGCACTCGATCTCTTTCAGGGCATTGGCGAACTTCAGCTCTATGGAAAACTTCCGGTTCACCTTGCAGAGATGCGTTCTGCTGAAAAAAGCAAGCTTCTGCTCCAGAGAAAAAATGCACTGATAGAGGGCATGCATGATTCACTCACCGGTATGCTTATGAACGGTGCGGTCATCGCTATTTTATGGGCACTGATTCCAGCCGTCACGACTGGAGGAGTAAACGGTATATCGCTGGCTATCATAACACTTGCCGTTATTGCATCGTTTGAACCATTTCTTCCACTGCCTGCCACCGTCAAACACCTCGAAGCCGACAAGCACGCCGGAGAACGCCTGTTTGAAATCCTCGATGCCAAGCCAGAGACAGAAGCGCCGGCCACTCCCCTGCCCTTTCCGGTTAACCATGACATCAGGGTTGAACACCTCAGCTTCACTTACCCTGGAAGCCTTTCGAAAACACTTGACAGCATCTCTTTTTCTCTTCCTGCCGGTCAGCACCTCGCGCTTGTCGGGCCAAGCGGCGCTGGAAAATCGACAATCACATCCCTCTTCATGCGCTTCTGGAACAGCACGGAAGGGCAGATTACACTGGGCGGCCTCAACATCAACCTTTTTGATCCTGAAGAGGTGCGACGCAATATTTCCCTCGTCTCCCAACGAACCTACCTTTTCGCCGAGACAATCCGTGAAAACCTGCTCCTTGCTAAGCCGAACGCCTCTGATAAAGAGATAAAAAATGCTCTTTCTGCAGCCGGGCTGAGCCAGTTTGCTTCAAAACTGGATGAGTGGACAGGACAGCACGGCATGAAACTCAGTGGAGGAGAGAGGCAGCGCATAGCTATTGCCCGCATTCTGCTGCAAAACGCTCCGATAGTCATTCTTGATGAAGCAACTGCCAACCTTGACGGAGTGACGGAGCGAGAGGTGACGGAGACACTGCGTGCCATCAGTTCGGGGAAAACATTGATGACGATTACTCACCGGTTAAAGGGAATGGAGCAGTATGACCGGATTCTTGTGCTTGAGAAAGGGAAGATTGTGGAGCAGGGTGTGCATGGGGATCTGATGGCCGTGGATGGGCTTTATCGGAGGATGTGGGAGTTGCAGCATGTCGTGGAGATCGTAGGATGAGGCTGTTTTCAGTTAATAGGCATGCATAACTCTTTGCCTGTTTTTTACTTACCAGCCTCTTTATTATATGGCCGTGCCGCAGTCAAAATCCCCATTTTCCGGCAATGTTGACTGCGGCACGGCCCTCTGAAAACCAATGAACATCATCGAATTGTGGATTGATGAGCATTCTGGCCAGTTTTCTGATTGCAGCCATATCACCTGATTTTTTGAGCTGCTCAATATCCACACGTACATCATCGGTGTAAACAAGCGTATAAGGCATTATTCAAGGCCAAGGAATTTATTGATATCTGTTTTTTTAAGAATATGGGTTTTACCTGCTTTGACTTGCTCAATGGAGTGTTGTAGTTTTTCGATTACCTTGGGATCGGAGAAATAGTGATCTGTGTCACTCATTGGTCCACATGGTACGAGTTCATAGGCTTCGGTATTTTCGCAACGGATAATGACACGCTCTTTATTTGCCATATCCAAATATTTGCGGAGGTTTCTTCTTAATTCTGTTGTACTTATGACTATCATAACTGCTCCTTTATTCACTCAAATTATTGAGCTTTATACGTTTCACTATAAAACATTCTAACACTTTTCTGCTCTTTCCGACCACTCCGCCTTCAACAGCAGTATGGCATGCCGATTTTTAGACGCTTATCGGTTGCTGACATTGCTGTAACTTCTTTTTATATTTAAGCCTTTGTGGTGAACGGATAGCAAGGTTTGTGCAGCAATGGAAATCTCCAACAAGAACAACAGGCTCTGCAGTTCATGCGGTCTCTGCTCCATTCAGGCTTGGCCGGTTGAAGAGAGTGTTAAAAGCTGTGTTTTTAAAAACGGATGGCTCGGTGAAAGGGAGAAAAAGCTTTTTGGACGGGAACGAAGCCTGAATGATCCGGTGGAAATGCGTTTTGGCATTACACTTGATCGTGTTACAGCTCAACTGAAAAAGCCGTTAGCAGGAGCGCAGTGGAGCGGCATTGTTACCCGTATGGCCGTCAAGGCTTTTGAAGAGAAGCTTGTTGAAGGGGTTGTGTCGCTGCAGCACACTCCGGGTCATCACTTTTTCTCGCTGCCTCTTCTGGCCCGGAACAGTGATGAGATCTATTCCACAAGAGGCAATAAACCGGTGCTCTCCCCAGTGTTATACTCCCTTGAGAGCGCGTATCGCCAGGGCATGAAAAAGGTGCTTGTCATTGGTGCGGCTTGTCATCTGCATACACTGAGGGATTTCCAGGAGAGGTTCGAATACCTCAGGGAGATGGAGATCCTGACCATTGGGATTCCCTGTGTAGACAATGTTGCTCGATCAAAATGGCCGTGGATTCTGGAAAGAATGTCGCACTCGCCCGATACCGCATGCCATATGGAGTTTATGCAGGATTTCCGGATTCACATCAGGCACAATGACGGCAGCGTTGAAAAAATCCCCTTCTTCAGCCTTTCGGAAGAGCTTTCTGACCCGTCCATCTTCCCTCCTGCATGCATGAGCTGCTTTGACTATCTCAACAGCCTTGCCGACATTACCGTTGGCTACATCGGGGCTCGACTGCTGCCGGAACAAAAACGGCAGTGGCTCCTTGTCCGTACTGAAACAGGAAGAAAACTGCTGAAGCTGATCGAAGCTGAACTCGAATATTTTCCGGAATCCGGCAAGTGGGAGTGCAGCTCATTTGTTAAGAACACGTCGAAACGCACCATCGAGAGCATGAAGGGAGTTAACAAAGTGTATGCGGCCACAAGAAAGATACCTCTCTGGCTTGGCAATATACTGGCTCGTATGCTTGCTATGATCGGCCCGAAAGGGATTGGGTTTGCCCACTACTCGGTTGATTTTCACCTGATCAGGCACTACTACTATCTCAAATTTCGCTCTCCTGAACAGCTTGAGCAGTTGACTCCGAAACATGTCAGGGTTATCCTTGCTGAGTATGGGCTGCCCCTATAAAACAGTGATGAAAACGGGTTAAATGATTGGCTTTTATCGCTATTCAACTACGTCCCCAAGTCAGCAGATGGTCAGTATCAAAGCCCAAGGATTTCGCTCGGAGAACCAATTCTTTCAGCAACCGGGGATCCATTTCAGGCTCCCTCGACAAAATCCAGAAGTAGGCTTTGTCGCGACCACACACCATAGCCCATCGGTAACCGGTTTTATCAAGCGCAATGATGTTGTAACTGGCATAAAAAGGACCGAAAAATGATACTTTTAAAGCCCCTTTGTGGATATCACCAACAAAAACACCGCGTCCCTCTATGGTTTGCAACTCTCTTTTTTTAGCGTCATACCCTTTACACCGTAACACTTCCATCCCCTGCAAGGGTATATGTAGCTGATACCTGACCAAGATTTTTTTCAAAGGAGTTATCAATTCGGGCGACTTCATGCCAGGTACCGAGAAACCGATCGAGAGAAAAATTATCAACAACCGTAACTCCGCGCGGAATACCCATACATCCGGCAAGAAACAGAACTGAGAGTAACAACAGTTTTTTTATCATAGCTTTTTATGGTTTGTTTATGATACAGAAACAGTATTTCGGCAGGCCTCTCCGGGATACTCTATTTCAACGGTTGAGTGATAAAGGCCATGGCGCTCCACAAGCTTCCTGATGTCATCCTTGAGTTGCCTATATGCTTCAACATCAAGCAGAATATTCAGTTCAAGGTGCGCTGTAAAAACAGAATGGACTCCATCAAGCGACCATATATGAGCATGATGCACCGCACGGATATGCTGCAGTTGCTCGATTTCCCGGGTAATAACAGCAAGATCAAGCTCCGGAGGAACTGCCTGAAGAAAAACCGGCAGCATTGCCCTGAGATTTTTTATGACACCCCCAAGAATATAGAGGGTAATCAAAACGGCAAGAACAGGGTCAAGCACTGGAACATCCCAGAAATACAGAATAACGGCTACGACAAGTACTGCGACCCATCCAAGCACATCTTCCAGAAGATGCAGAGCAACAACTCGCGAATTCATACCCTTATCTTTTGAGAGTCTTGCCATCGCAAAACCGTTGACTGTAACACCGACAAGAGCAAGCAGAATCATTCCTCCGGCATCAGGATGATGCGGTGCAAAAATACGGGGTATGGCCTGGGCAAGAATAAAAAGTGAGCTGGTGAGTAGAACAATCGTACTGATAAGGGCTCCAAGAAGAGAGAATCTTTTATAACCGTAAGAATAACGGGGATTGCTTTTCCCAAGTGAGACCTTTTCAAAATACCATGCCTGACCCAGAGCAAACGAGTCTCCAAGATCGTGAACAGCATCGGCAAGGATTGCTGTGCTGCCAGTTACAATTCCGCCAACAATTTCGATACCCGCAAATCCAAGATTAAGAAAAAAAGCAAGCTTTATGTTTCCCGATGCATGATGATGACCATGGTGATGATCATGAGCATCATGCGTGCAAGCACTTGACGCTGTATTACTCATCAGATATTATTCATGATTATCAACACACCCTTTTTGTTTCGACAATTCAATATAAATCCCATAAAAACACCATTCAATCAAATACTACAGTTTTTTTGCCATTGACAAGAATACGATGCTCGGCATGAAGACGAATGGCCTTGGCTAAAACAAGGCGCTCAAGATCGCGCCCTTTCCTGACAAGATCGTCAAGCGAGTCTTTGTGTGTCACCCTGATGATATCCTGCGCAATAATTGGCCCCTGGTCAAGCTCCTCGGTAACGTAATGACTGGTCGCGCCAATGATCTTGACTCCCCGTTCATAAGCTTGCCGGTAAGGACTGCTGCCAACAAACGCTGGGAGAAAAGAGTGGTGAATATTGATGATTCGGCCTTGATAGCGTTCAACAAACCGGGAAGACAGAATCTGCATATACCGGGCAAGCACGACCGTGTCGATGGCATTTCTTTCAAGAAGCGCAACTTCCTGTTGTTCGACCGCCTCTTTTGTATCTCCGCTGAGAGGAAAAACATGGTAAGGAATGCCATACTGCGCGGCAAGTGGCGCAAGGTCGTTATGATTTGAGATGATAAGCGCAATATCAACGGCAAACTCGCCGATACTGTTTCTCCAGAGAATTTCAAGAAGACAATGATCATAACGGGAAACAAAAATTGCTATACGGGTTGTCAGCCCGGTCAACCGGATTTTCCAGGAAGCGCAGAACTCTTCTCCAAGAGGCCTGAAAGCATCTTCAAGTTCAGATAACAGCGTTGACAACTTTTCGTTCCATAACACCCTGACAAAAAAAATCTTTTCAACAGGATCCACATGCTCATCCAGATCAAGAATATTTCCGCCTCGTTCATAAATAAAATTGGATATGCGAAACACAAGACCGGCCCGATCAGGACATGACAAAAGCAAAATGATATTCTGAAGAGGGTTATCGGGCATAATCAATTTTTACAGGCTTATTATTATGTTTGCTTACAGTCATATATACTACCAAAAAATTTAATGTATTTTTACGATCAATTGAGCTGTCTGTTAAAAAAAAGTATTACCTCCCCCATGACCATACCTTTTAAGTGGAGTATCGCAGTGACAGGAGTAATTCTGCTCTGCATGCTCAGCTATAACTTTATGGATATTAAAGCGGCATTATGGTTCCATACATTGCATAACGGGTTGGCGGAGGATCTTTTCAACATCATTACGGATTGTGGGGAATCACAATGGTATCTCGTGTCAGGAATGCTGCTTTTTGTTGTTTTTAGGACCAGAAACCCTTTGAGAGCACATTCGGGTCTTTTTCTCTCCTCATCTGTTGCTGTTTCGGGAATCAGCGCAGATATCATCAAATATATCGCCGGTCGGGCAAGGCCGATACTTTATTTCAGTGAACAGCTCTATGGATTCAACTGTTTCCATTATGAATATGAGTGGATTTCCTTTCCCTCCGGCCATGCGACAACAGCTTTCAGCGTAACAATTGTCTTGACGACGCTCTACCCGAAATGGCGCATTCTCTTCCTCTTTGCAGGAACACTGATTGCATTCAGCCGTATTTTTCTGACCCAGCACTATATCAGCGATGTTCTTGCCGGTTCATTGTTAGGTACAGCATCCTCAATTCTGCTCTATAACCTCTATTTCAAAACAAAACTTGATGTCTCAGAATCACGCGAAATCTGAAACCGCATGGTTTCTTGCTGCACTCGGAATCCTTATCCTTACCAGCTTTTTTTTAGGGCTGGGATCCGCACCACTCTTTGATGTCGATGAAGGGGCCTTCAGTGAGGCGACGCGCGAAATGATGATCAGTAAAAATTATCTGACGACCTATCTTAACGGCGCACCACGTTTTGATAAACCAATTCTTATCTACTGGGTGCAGCTGGTTTGCGTCAAGCTGTTCGGAATCAACGAGTTCGCATTTCGACTACCCTCCGCCCTCGCCGGAACAGCCTGGGCAACATCGATTTTTCTTTTTGTTCGCAAAGAGTCCGGCAACCGGCAGGCATTTCTTGCTGCCGCAATGATGGTGCTGTCGCTTCAAGTCATCGTTATCGCCAAAGCCGCCATTGCCGATGGTCTGCTGAACTGCTTCCTTGCCATAACCATGTTTGCCTTGATCAACCATTTCAAAACAGGCTCAAAACATGCCCTGCATCTTGCATTCGCTGCAGCTGGCTTCGGAATGCTCACCAAAGGTCCGATAGCAATTCTTATACCTGCTGCCGTCTCCTTTTTGTTTGCCCTTCAGGAAGGAAGCATAAAAAAATGGATCGGCATGATCTTCAACCCCATCGGTATCCTGCTCTTTCTCTGCATCGCACTTCCCTGGTATCTGCTTGAATACAGAGATCAGGGTATGGCTTTTATTGAAGGCTTTTTCTTCAAACACAACCTTAGCCGCTTCAATACCTCATTCGAAGGGCACTCAGGTTCCATACTCTATTATATTCCGGTTATTATTGTTGGAATGATGCCTTTTACAGGGCTTTTCTTTACCGTTCTTTTCAACATTAAAACATTACTTTCCGACAGCACAAACCGATTTCTTTTGATCTGGTTTATCTTTGTCTTTGTATTTTTCTCCCTTTCCGGCACAAAACTGCCTCACTACACTATCTACGGCTATACACCTCTTTTTATACTCATGGCGAAAGTTCTACCATTGTGCAGGCATCCTCGGCGTTTGGCGGTGTGGCCGCTTCTTCTGCTTGCAGTGCTTTCTTGCCTTCCCTATCTCCTGCAGATCGCATTGCAGAAAATTGATGATGACTTCATCAGAGCAATCCTTACCGGAGGAGTAGAGCTTACCGGTCAGAATCATATACTTATCATCATTGCCACCATGCTCGCTCTCTCTGCCATGCAATTCACACCTCGTTTTTCAACTGACGACAAACTGATTGCAACAGGAGTGCTCTTGTCCCTCCTTATCAATCTCTACCTTATGCCTCTTGTTGGAAATCTTCTCCAGAAACCTGTGAAAGAGGCGGCACTTCTTGCCAAACAAGGGGGTTATAAAATCATCATGTGGGAACTCTATAACCCCTCATTTTTTGTATATTCTCACTCTCTTGCTGAAATACGTGCCCCAAAGCGGGGAGAAATTGTGTTGACAACAGTTAAAGAACTCAAAAATCTTCAAAATACTACCTTGCTTTATAGCAAGTATGGTATTGTGCTTGCAAAACTGAAACAATGAATCCTATATCATGAAGCTTTCAGTCGTCATACCGGTCATGAATGAGGCTGAAAACATCAAACCGTTGTTTGCTGCTCTTGCATCGTCACTCGCAGCTGTTGATCATGAAATCGTCCTCGTTGATGACGGCTCCACCGATGACACAGTAGCTGAGATTCAGGCATACGCTCCAGCCAATGCACATCTGGTTGTCCTGAACAAGAATTACGGACAGACAACCGCGATGGCCGCCGGTATCGATCATGCGCAAGGCGAGCTGATAGCCACAATAGATGGAGATCTTCAGAATGACCCTTCGGATATTCCGATGATGATGCACTATCTTCATACCCACGATCTTGATGTAGTGGCAGGAAGGCGGGCTGGACGGCAGGATGGCATGATTCTCAGAAAAATTCCCAGTAAGATCGCCAACGCCATCATCAGGAATTTAACCAATGTGCACATACATGACTATGGATGTACCCTGAAAGTATTCAAAAAGGATGTTGCAAAAAATCTTGGCCTTTACGGAGAACTTCACCGATTTATACCTGTCCTTGTGCAGCTCTACGGTGCAAGAATGGAAGAGGTTGATGTTCAGCATCACGCACGAAAATTCGGAAAATCGAAATACGGAATTGGTCGCACCTTCAAGGTACTGAGTGACCTGTTGTTCATGGTTTTTTTCCAGAAATACAGTCAAAAGCCAATGCATCTTTTCGGAAGTCTTGGCTTTTTCTCCTTGTTTATTGGAATTGCCCTGAACCTCTACCTGCTCACCCTGAAAATTTTAGGGCACGATATCGGAGGCCGTCCACTGCTCTCTTTAGGCATCATTATGACCTTCATCGGCATTCAGCTTATTACCACCGGGTTCATTGCCGAATTTATCATGCGCACCTATTACGAGTCTCAAAACAAAAAAACCTATATCGTTAAAAAGATCGTTGACAAACAGTAAAACCGGCCCTATAAAGCTGCTCAAACCACTTCTCCAGCTTCTTGTCACCGCTCTGGCACTTTATCTGGTCCTGAAAAAAACCGATGTTGCAAAACTTGCCGGCTTCATCCGGGGAGCCAACCTCTGGTATCTACTGCTGGCCCTCTTGTTTTTCAATATATCGAAGGTCTTCAATGCTATTCGCTTAAACCGTTTTTTCAAGGCTATCGGTATTGAGTTGTCGGCCATGTACAATCTTAAGCTTTACTATCTCGGAATGTTCTACAACCTTTTCCTTCCGGGAGGCATCGGAGGTGATGGCTATAAAATCTTTGTTCTGCAGAAAAACCACGGTCTGAAAATGATCAATGTCTTTCATGCTGTCTTGTGGGACAGAATCTGCGGAATCTTCGCACTGGTATTTCTTTCGATTATACTCCTGCTGCCCAGCAGTTTCGCCTTGAAATTTCCACACCTGATACCCTATGCATGGGTTCTGCTCGGAGCAATCTATCCAATCGCATTGCTGGTGAACAGAGTGTTCTACAAGCAGTTTATCGGAGTCTTCACCGTTACCGCCATTGAGTCGATGCTAGTTCAGATTACCCAGGTTATATCGGTTTTTTTTATCCTCAAAGCCATATCACACAGCACCAATCTCATCGACTATCTTGCCATCTTCCTGATATCGACTATAGCCACCATTATCCCGATCACCATCGGAGGAGCTGGCGCAAGAGAGATAACCTTCCTTTATCTGCTTGGAACGATAGCACTCGAAACCAGTGTCGGAGTGGCACTGTCGCTCATATTTTTTGCCATTTCAGCCCTGTCATCACTTGCCGGTATTCTGACCAGAATCAGTCACGAAAAAAAAATACCGGAACACGACACAACGCCATAACAACAGCGGAGTGCAGGCAATCTACCGTTTATTGAGTTCAAGATCCCGTAGTTTTATCTGCCACTGCTCATTATTGTTCCATACCCGTTTTTCTATCGAATAGACCATGGCAAAAACCGGGCGGGATTGTGCGGTGAGTTCTGTATAGATATCCGGACGATCAAAACCTATTACGTCAAAGGTTCTTCCATGTTTATCCCTTACAGAAAACTTCACATGTCTCTGGCGAAGCAGTTTTGCCTGACCGAAAAGAATGAGTTCCTCAGAAAGAAAAAGCGGCTCCCTGTTGCCATATCCATAGGGAGCAAACTGTTCGAGTACATTGATAAAATTAGCCTTGATATCTTCCAGTGCCAGTTTTGAATCAACAACAAGTTCTTTCTGACGCTGGCCAAAGGAAAGAGTGTTGCTGCAAACCTCATTGAACTTCTTTCGGAATCCTGCAAAATTTTCAGGTCGAAGCGTTATACCTGCAGCCTGGTGATGCCCCCCGAACTGATCAAGATAGTCGCTGCACTCCTGCAAAGCCTCGTAGATATTAAATCCTTCAACACTTCGAACAGAACCTTTGATAAGGCCATTCATACCGCCAAGGATTACCGTAGGCAGGTAATGTTTTTCAATCATTTTTGAAGCCACGATACCAAGAACTCCAAGATGCCATGACTCATCATAGAGCACAATCGAAGAACAAAATGAGGCGAAATGGCCTTCAAGCATTTTTTCCGCTTTTACCATAATATCGGCATCAGTCTCCCGACGAAGTGTATTCATCCGATCAAGTTCGTATGCATGCCGTTCGGAATCGGCTAACGAGTCGGAAAGCAACCATTCGACTGCAAGATGTGCCGAGTGCATTCTTCCGGCTGCATTGATGCGCGGCGCAATTCCGAAGGCAATATGAAACATGCCAAACTCTGCTGGAGCAACCTTCATGAGCGAAAACATCACCATTAAAGTGCGCCTCGGGTTTGTTCTCATTCTCTGCAACCCCTCACGGACCATAGTACGGTTTTCATTTTCCAGAGCAACCATATCAGCCGTCGTAGCAATAGCAACTAAATCAAGATATTTCAGCCAGCTCTCCTTATCGGCATGCAAATGTTCAGCTATTGCCTGAATAAACTTGAAAGCTACACCGCACCCGCACAACTCCCTGAACGGATAGGTAGAACCAGAAACCTTAGGATTTAAAATAGCGTATGCGGGTGGAAGTACATCCGGTTCATGATGGTCGCAAACAATCACATCAATACCAAAACCTGCGCATCGACCTATCTCTTCATTCTCTCTTATACCGCAATCGATCGTAATAATAAGATTGATACCCTGTTCAACAGCTGAATCAATGCCTTCTGTTGAGATACCATAGCCTTCCGCAAAACGATCATTGATATAATAGGAGACCTCGGCACCCAACTCTTTCAGAAAGAGAAAAAGAAGAGCCGTCCCTGTCGTACCATCAACATCATAATCACCATACAGCATTATTTTTTCATGCCCATTCACTGCCAGACAAACACGCTCAACCGCCTTCTTCATATCCTGCAGAAGAAACGGGGACGGAAGATGCTCAATGGAGGAACGGAAAAAATTCTTAGCTTCATCAAAGGTCTGAATACCGCGACTGAACAGTGCTCTTGCAACAGGCAGTGTGACATTGATTGCTTCCGAAAGAGCCAGGACAGCCTTGTCATCATGAGAGAGAAGATTCCATCGGTATCGTTTCATAAAAATGTACAGGAAAACTAATGAAAAAGGTCAAGGTATATAACACTTCGGCCTTGCTTAACAAAAAAGAGGGCTCCTAAATTGACCTCGGAATATGAAGGAATACCTGAAAAATATATACATTATATGCTTTATAGCTCATCATACACTAACAATCTTAAACACTGGGCATGAGTAATCTGATCACTATTGAACGCCACATTCTCGAACAGCAGAAATATTTCCCTGAAGCAAACGGAGAACTTACCGATCTTCTCAATGATGTTGCCTTTGCCGCTAAACTGGTACGAAGAGAGGTAGTCCGCGCAGGATTGGTCGACATTCTCGGCTTCGCTGGAAGCACCAATGTTCAGGGTGAAGAGGTAAAAAAACTTGATCTTTTCGCCAATGAAAAAATTATCTCTGCTATCGGCCAGCATGGACGGTTTGCTATCATGGGCTCCGAAGAAAACGAAAGCATCATTATACCTCCGAAGAATGAAACCGGCAGCTATGCACTTCTGTTTGATCCTCTCGACGGCTCTTCAAACATCGACGTAAATGTAAGCGTCGGTACCATCTTCTCCATCTACAAGCTTAAGGGAGACGATCCATGCAAAGCAAGTGTCAGTGACTGTCTGCAGCACGGTTACGAACAGGTTGCGGCCGGTTATGTCATCTACGGATCATCGGTAGTCATGGTTTATACAACTGGACACGGTGTTCACGGTTTTACCTACGACCCCACCATTGGAGAGTTTCTTCTTTCGCACGAAAACATCACCACCCCGAAAAGCGGTAAATATTACTCCATCAATGAAGGTTCTTACGCACAGTTCAACGAAGGAACCAAAAAGTATCTCGACTATATCAAAGAAGAAGACCCTGCTTCAGGACGTCCCTACAGCACCCGTTACATTGGCTCACTGGTTGCCGACTTCCACCGCAACCTGTTAACTGGTGGAGTTTTTGTTTATCCACCAACAACGAAACACCTCAACGGAAAGCTTCGGCTCATGTATGAAGCCAACCCGCTTGCCTTTATCTGCGAACAGGCCGGCGGACGGGCAACGAACGGCAGAGAACGTATCCTTGACATACAGCCAGCCGAACTCCATCAGCGTACACCTCTCTATATCGGCAGTACGGAAGATGTCATCATTGCAGAAGAATTCGAGCAAGGCCTGCGGTAAAAGAGCAACAGAACAGCATCAATTGACATTGACAAAAAAGCCTCTTTTCAAGGAGGTTTTTTTGTCAATGTCAATTCACTTATATCACTCCGCGATCAAATTCCGGATAAAAAATCCGTTCGATACCGACTGTTTTTCCACTTGAAAGATCAAGCGATAACAGCACCCCCGAAAAATGCACATCATCTTCGGCACATTCATACTTGTGCGGTGTCTGATAAAGCATCCTGTCAGTTGCTGATTTAATCTGCATACCAATAACCGAATTATGCGGACCCGTCATACCCGCATCAGTGCAATAGCCTGTTCCTTTCGGCAAAATACGTTCATCCGACGTTGGCACATGCGTATGAGTACCAATGACGGCCGACACCTTTCCATCTAAATACCACCCCAATGCAATCTTTTCAGCAGTTGCCTCAGCATGAATATCAACAAAAATTAACCGAACACTCTCTTTGACCTGCTCTTTAATCTGCTTTATCACCCAGTCTGCCGTTCTAAAGGGGCAGTCAATCGAGTACATAAAGGTTCTGCCCTGAAGATTGACCACGGCAATATCACCCAGACCATTCGGTAGCTTGTATATCCCATAGCCTTTTCCGTATGTGCCCTTTGGATAATTCAACGGACGCAAAACCTGACTATGCGTCTTCAGTGTATCAAAAAAGTTGAAATTACTCCAGGTATGGTTTCCCCCTGTCACCACATTAACACCAGCCTCAAGAAGCTGATTGAGAGCTTCCAGACTCATCCCCTTTCCATGATGGGCATTCTCTCCGTTACAGATCACAAAATCAACATGGTACTTGCTGATAAAACTTTTCAGCATCCGTCCTACCATCTGCAAACCCGGAGTACCAACGACATCACCTATGAACATTACCTTAACGGTTTTTTGTGCCATACCTTTTCCTTAATATTCTTTTGCTTGATTCTGATTTTTGAGAAGTTACGCATTACACGGAACAATGAACAATCATATTTCCCCTGTCCTCTCTACCCTTAAACGGATGAACAAGTTTGAGCCATCCTGTAATTTTGAATATATCATGGAAGTCAGATAACAGAAAAAGCCCCGACTTGCGAAGGGGCTTTTTCTGTTAATACTAACGACTTCTCTATCATCTACTCATCATCCTATACATCTGGAGCCATCAATATCACTCTTCTGAAGGGAAGAGCTTACTTTGCTGCAGGTGCTTCTACCTTAGCTTCTGCTTTCTTTGCAGCTTTCTTAACTTTCTTTGCTTTCTTAACTTTCTTTGCTTTCTTCTCTGCCTTTACTTCTGTCTTTGCTTCAGCTTTTGCTTCGGCTGCAGGTGCTGCTGGTGCGGCAGGAGCTGCTGCTGCTGCAGGAGCTTTTGCTGCAGGTGCTGCTGCTTTGTCAGCTGCGAAAGAAACGCCACCAAAGATTCCGGAGATAGCAAGTGATACGATAACGCCAGCAATAAAATTCTTTTTCATTTGTAATGTATATTTGAGTTTGATAATGCATTGGAATCAAGATTATCCTGCTTCCTATAAACTACTACGCAGCTCTTTGATTTTTCTTTCAATAAATCTTTCTGGCTGTTCATATTTATTCAGTTCATTCTTAAATACTTGCAATAAATATCTACATTTCGGTATTACTACACATAACCACATGATCCATGGCTCTATCAAGAAAAATTCGCAAAGTTTTTAACAGTCAACCGACTATTGAAGGGGCAGGCGTTTACCTGAAACGAGCTTTTGGCTTCAGCCAGATTCCACTTTTTGATCCTTTTCTGCTCCTCGACGATTTTCGGTCAAACAATCCTGCGGACTATCTCAAAGGATTCCCTTGGCACCCGCACCGAGGTATTGAAACGATCACCTACATACTTGAGGGCAAGGTTGAACATAAAGACAGCATGGGTAACCTCGGAGTGATTACCGCAGGAGGAGTTCAATGGATGACTGCCGGCAGCGGTATTATTCACCAGGAGATGCCGGTTGGTAACCATCACGGAACCATGGGAGGATTCCAGCTCTGGGCAAACCTGCCGGCATCGCAGAAAATGAATCCCCCTCGCTATCAAGACATCACTTCTGGAGAGATTCCCAAACTCCAACTTGAAAACGGGGTTGATATTTCTATCATAAGCGGAAAAATCGGACAGACAGAAGGTGCCGTCAAGGATATTGCTATTGATCCACAATATCTCGATATCACCATACCATCAGGGATTTCCTATACTCATCAACTCACGAATGGATACACTGCCTTTGCCTATATTATCGAAGGAAAAGGAGTGTTCTGCCAGGATGATAAGCCCTACGCCAATGAAACTCTTATCCTTTTCGGTGATGGCGACACTGTAACCGTAACGACCGAAAATAAGAGCGTACGGTTTCTTCTTATTTCCGGTAAGCCCCTCAACGAACCAATCGCCTGGCACGGCCCCATCGTGATGAATACGCAAGACGAACTATCAAGAGCATTTGAGGAATTCCAGAACGGGACATTTCTGAAACAGTCACAATGAGAACAAAAGTACTGAAAATAGTACCACTCGTTACCCTCCTGCTTGCATTTATTTCAGGCTTCTCAGGTTTTTTTTTGCTGAAGGAGAAGGTTTCCGGAAAGGCATATAAGGCAGCATTTACCGCTATGGATTCCTATCGATCACGACATCCTGAAGAGCATCAACGCTTTCTTGCTGTTGTTGATTACTCCAAACCCTCTTACCTGAAACGGATGGTTATCATTGACCTTAAAAGCGGAGATCAGTCATTTTTCTGGGCGTCACATGGAATAAATTCCGGAGAGCTGTATGCAAACCAATTTTCAAATGCTCCTGAATCAAACATGAGCAGCCTTGGACTTTATAAAACTCTCGAAACCTACTTCGGCGACCACGGAATAGCTATACGTCTTGAGGGCCTTGACCCAATAATGAACAGCAATGCACTCTTCCGCGATATTGTCCTGCATTCGGCAGATTATGTTTCACTGAAGTACATCCTGTTGAACCTTGCAACCTTTAACAGCCCAATGATCGGAAGAAGCAATGGATGCTTTGTGGTATCACCTCGGGATATCGATGAAATAGAGCAAAAACTTAATCAGGGAGCCTTTCTTTATGCTTGGAGAGAGCCGCCATAATATCATACTATACTGAGAAGCACAAAAGCCCAGATTGCTCCGGACTTTTTGCTTATGTGTCACTGAAAATTTCCTCAGAGTGCGTCAATAATCGAATTCAATGTTGTACTTGGACGCATTGCTTTGATTGTAAGTTCTTCATTGACATGATAGTAGCCGCCCATATCAACCGGTTTGCCCTGTGCGGCAATCAACTCTTCATTGATTTTTGCCTCATTTTCAGCAAGTTGTTCTGCAACGATTGCAAAACGTGCTTGCAACTCCTGATCTTTAGTCTGCTGAGCCAATGCCTGAGCCCAGTAGAGAGCAAGATAAAAATGGCTTCCCCTGTTGTCAATCTGGCCGACCTTGCGTGCAGGTGATTTATCGTTGTCAAGAAATTTTCCTATGGCTTGATCGAGTGTCTCTGCTAAAACCTTGGCTTTATCATTGCTAAACGCCTCGGCAACGTGCTCCAGTGAAGCCGCAATCGCTGAAAATTCCCCAAGAGAGTCCCATCTCAGATAGCCCTCTTTCTGAAACTGCTGAACATGTTTCGGAGCTGAACCGCCAGCACCGGTCTCAAACAAACCACCGCCGTTCATAAGGGGCACGACAGAAAGCATCTTGGCACTGGTTCCCAGCTCAATAATCGGAAAGAGATCGGTCAGATAGTCCCTCAACACGTTTCCGGTAACGGAGATCGTATCCTTGCTTGCTCTGATCCTCTCCAGAGAGAAGCGAATAGCCTCAACCGGTGTCATGATACGGATATCCAGACCGGTGGTATCGTGATCTTTCAGATAAAGGTTTACTTTTTCAATAATCTGCGCATCATGAGATCTGTTGCTGTCCAGCCAGAATACAGCAGGCGCTCCGGTTATTCTTGCTCTATGGACCGCAAGCTTTACCCAGTCGCGGACAGGCGCATCTTTGGCCTGGCACATTCTGAAAATATCACCCTCTTCAACCTTCTGCTCAAGCAAGGTCTTGCCGGCATCATCAACAACCCTGATTATTCCATTTCCTGATGCAATGAAAGTCTTGTTATGAGAGCCATACTCTTCAGCCTGCTGAGCCATAAGCCCGACATTTGGAACACTGCCGATGGTGGCAGGATCGAATGCGCCATGTTTTTTACAATCCTCAATGATTGCCTGATAGATCGTTGCATAACAGCGATCGGGTATCATGGCTTTTGTATCATGAAGCTTTCCGTCCGGTCCCCACATCTTGCCGGAATCGCGAACGACAACTGGCATGGATGCATCGACAATAATATCATTAGGTACATGCAGGTTGGTAATCCCCTTGTCTGAATCAACCATAGCCAATGCTGGACGGCTGTCATACACTGCCTTGATGTCCGCCTCGATTTCTGCTCTCTGGTCTTCAGGCAGTTTCTGGATTTTGGCATAAAGATCACCAAGACCATTGTTGACGTTGACCCCAAGCTCCTTTATCACCGCTGCATGTTTTTCAAAAACATCTTTATAATAGACAGTAACGGCATGACCAAACATAACCGGATCTGAAACCTTCATCATGGTCGCTTTCAGGTGAAGCGACAACAGTACACCGCTCTGTTTGGCATCCCCAATCTGATCTTCAAAAAAACGCCTGAGAGTTCGAACGTTCATGACCGAAGCGTCAATAATTTCTCCGGGTAAAAGCGGTGTTTTTTCTTTAAGAACAACATTCGTTCCATCGGCACCAACAAACTCGATTTTTACCGTTGTAGCGTTCTCCAGCGTAACAGATTGTTCACTGCCATAAAAATCACCGGCACTCATCGATGCCACATGTGATTTTGAATCGCTGCTCCATGCTCCCATTTTGTGCGGATGCTTTTTCGCAAACTGCTTTACAGAGAGCGGCGCCCTTCGATCTGAATTCCCTTCACGCAATACCGGGTTTACAGCGCTTCCAAGAACCTTGGCAAACCTTGTCTGCAGCTCTTTTTCCGCATCATTTGCCGGCGCCTCAGGATAATCAGGAATCTTGTATCCCTGATCCTGCAACTCCTTGATAGCAGCCTTCAGCTGAGGAATTGAAGCACTGATATTCGGCAGCTTGATGATATTAGCTTCCGGTGTCAAGGCGAGGGTACCTAATTCAGCAAGATAATCGGGTATTTTCTGTTCCGGTGTGAGATTTTCGGGGAAATTGGCAATAATTCTTCCGGCAAGAGAGATATCACTGGGCTCAAAGTCAACACCAGTCCCTCTTGAAAAAGCATTAAGAATAGGAAGAAGTGAGTAGGTTGCCAGAGCAGGAGCCTCATCAATTTTGGTATAAATGATTTTTGCTGATTTTGCCATCTGCGTTGTCGTTTTTAAGTATTTTTAAGGTATAGATATCAACAACAGGGGAACCAGTTGCAGTCTGACTCCCCGATAAAATCACGTGGCGTGAATTTACTCATCAAGACCGACCCTTGCTGCAAGATCCTTGTCATTAAGCACCTCATGAGCAAGTTTGATCATGGGAATGGTAGCTCCCATTGAACTGTACCCACCGTCATGGAAAAGATTCTGCATGGTAACTTTCCGTGAAAGGTCACTGAGAAGAGTCATGGAATATTCAGCACACTCTTCTGCAGAAGCATTTCCGAGAGGAGACATAAGATCACTGTATTCATACATCTTCTCAAACCCCGGGATGCCGCTTCCCGCTTTGGTATAGGTAGGACTTTGCGAGATGGTATTAATACGGACTCCAAGTCTGGCAAGCCTTGGTCCATAACTGCGGACAATAGATTCAAGCAAAGACTTCGCATCTCCCATATCAGAGTATGTCCAGTAATTTCTCTGTGAAGCTATATATGAAAGCGCAAGAATGCTGCCGCCATCATTCATAGCTTCGTTCTTCAAGGCATAAGAGACTATACGGTGCAGGGAGAGCCCCGAAACATCAAGAGTTTTCATAAACCACTCGTAGTTGAGCTCTTCGTAGGGAAGCTGCTTACGAATATTCTGTGACATTCCGATAGAATGAACAATAAAATCAACAGGGCCTAATTTTTCCTTAAGCTCCTTGAAACAGTTATCGACATCTTCATTTCTTGATGCATCACAGACAATCATGGGAGCATTGCCGCATGATGCCGAGAGTTCGTCGATATTACCAAAACGCAATGCAGCCGCTACATTGGAAATGGCGATCTGAGCGCCTTCCCTGTATGCATGCAACGCAATCTGCCAGCCAATACTGCTCTCATCAAGCGGGCCGAAAACAATTCCCTTCTTCCCTTTCAACAAACCATAGTGCGTTTTCTCGGACATGATATTAGCTGATTCTTTAACAAAGACTGGGGTAAATCCCCGTTAACTCAACATTTTAAACATTTAAGATACAAGATTCCCTTGAAAACATAAACTGTTTCCCCTGAATTTTTCTTCATACTGTTCTACAAGGGTTACTGCTATATCTTCATTCGCCTCATTGAACGCAACTTGTCCAGCATATTTTTATTCACGTTCAACTCGGCATCTTCCTTTTCGACAGGAATATCCCTGAAAACCACCCGCAAAAGATTATCCTCCCTGATATACTCTTCCATTTCAAGACTGTACAAGGCCCTGGGAAGCGTAATAATCCTCTGAGCCCTGTCTACTGTAACGACAATATCAGTGCCCATGCGATCAACAACGACATCTTCTGCATCCTTGAGAAAAGGTATTTTAATACACAGAACTTCTCGGTGATCTTCAGTCACAGCGTTCTTTTTGCTTTCAATCCAAAAATTCTTCCCGGAATAAAAAATCTTGTCAGGCGTCTGCTCACCAAAAACCAGTTTACTGATTTCATGCAAAGCATCCGTCCCTATCGGCTCTGTCCTCTGGAGATGACATCTGAAAACCGGAGTAGGATAAAATGAGTTGTCGATCTCCATCAGATACTTACTGTGCAGGTCAGCCCAGAATTCAAAATACTCTCCAACCGTTTTTGAGGTAGGCAGAATCTTGTTGATGACAATACCATCAACATTAATCCCGTAGAGATGTACAAAGGTATAAGCACGTTTGGTTTCAAGAATGGAGAGCTTTTCAGGGTTCAGAACCAGACGGAAGGTCACTTCAGGACTGAGTATAAACTTGTTGATATCCTCCATCTGCTTGAGCAGCACATTGATCTCATTAAAAAAATCATCATCAGGAATTGATTTCCCGCTCAATGGACGAGCAATCGACGACATGCTTTTATAGAGCTTGAAAAACTGCTTGCCCATGTTCCCGCCGATAATAATCTCTGGATAAGCAAGAAGGCGAAGCGTGTTGCCCGTTGGAGAGGTATCAAGCACAACTGCATCCCATTTACCCGACTGAGCTTCATCAAGCAGTCTGCTTAAAGCAAAAATTTCATCAAGACCCGGCTGCGTTGTCAACTCAGTAGCCATGCCGCTGTCAATACCTTTGCTTTTATAGGAGGATGAAACGAACTTCTGAAACCCTGACATATTTTTTTTAAGCTCATGCACCGTATCAACTTCGAGACCGTAAAGATTATGTTCGATCTTCTGCGGATCATTGCGGCTTATGCGGGTATCGAAAACGTCAGAGAGCGAATGGGCAGGATCGGAGGACATGATCAGCACTCTCTTGTTCTGCCTTGCCAGCGAAACCGCTGTAGATGATGATATAGTGGTTTTTCCTGTACCACCTTTTCCTGAATAAATAATTACTCTGGTCTGTGACTGGCCTTCTGTTAAATCCCTCGACAACATAAAAACTCCTCTGTTAAAGGTCTATAATCCTAAACGGCTCCCCTCTTCTAAAGGAAAAAAGTATCGTCTTTCAAAGTACCACTTTTCCCCTGCTTAGAAAAAAACTATCTTTTTCTTCAATGCTTCAGCGAGAAGCTCCATATACTCCTCATGACCGATTTCCACTGCTCCGAGCTTGCAGAGATGCGGGTTCATAATCTGAGCATCGAGCAGCAGATATCCTTTCTTGCTTAAATGAAGCACCAGCCAATCGAACGCTATCTGTGATGCATAGGAACGGCGAAAAAACATTGACTCTCCAAAAAAGACACCTCCCATAGCAATCCCGTATAAACCTCCAACAAGCTCCCCCTCATACCAGCTTTCAACACTGTGGGCAAGCCCAAGTTCGTGAAGCTTGACATAAGCCTCCATAATCTCACCGGAAATCCAGGTCTCATCATTATTTTTTCGAGGGGCGGCACACCCTCTGATGACTCCCTCAAACTCCTTGTCAAACGTCACACGGAACTCTTTTTTTCTTTTCAGACGAAGAACATCACGGGAGGGTTTATATGAATCAAGATGCACAATAGCCCTTTTGTAAGGCTGACACCAGTAGACCTTCCCATCTTCCGGGTCAGACATCGGGAAAAAACCCTGACGGTAAGCCCTGAGCAGTTCGTCAATACGGATCATCACCTCTAAACCAGACCGGCAATTAATGAAACTTTAAAAGAACATCATCAAGCATCCTTTTAGGAACATGATGAATACCATAAACATCCCTGAAATATCGTACCGAATCATGGTCTGCCATTTGATCAATAACAACAGTTTCAACCGGCTTTCCGAGAGCTATGACCATAAGAATTGCATAAACATCAGGAATCTTAAGCAAATCTCGTATTGTTTTACGATCAAGAGATGCCACGATGCACCCCCCAAGACCCGAAGCCGTAGCTCCAAGAAGGAGAGTCTGCGCAGCAATTCCACTGTCACATCCAAATTCAGTACTAATCGATTGGTCACCAAGGATAACGATATAGGCCGCAGGACGTTCTCTTTCTGCCGGGCCTGACCAATCCGCAAGATATCCCGCCCAGGAGAGAGAGGGGAAAAGAGCATTAACAGTCGCAGGCTCACTGACGGCAATATATTTAAGCGGCTGAAGATTTTTGGCTGAAGGAATATAGCATGCAAGCTCAACAAGATCCCGCAGGGTCTCTTCAGTAACCGGAACCCGATTATCAAATCTCCGGTAACTCCGGCATTTCGTTACAAGATCCCTGAAATGCATGATATCGTATTAGTTAACTCTTTTCCCGCCAAGCCGCCTCAGTGTATTTTGGCAGCTGCTCCCACTCGCCACTTCCTATCCATTCGGCAATATAATCCACTGTTTTTGCATAATGCAACGGTTCCCGGCATGGCTTCTGCAACCAGTCAGCAAGAACAGTAGCGTCAAGGCTATGTGACGCCATACCGTACCCAAGCTGCTCCATGGCAAGAGCATTGGACTCCTGCTCAATCTGACCATTGAGAGGCCGGAGCAGCAGCTTTTTTCCGAGATGAAGTGCTTCTCCCGGCAGTTCAAAACCTGCATTACAGACAACACCACTGCACTCCATAAGATCATTGAGAAAGCCATCACGGGAATAGCCCCTGAAGTGGAGGTGCCCGTCATCTCGGCTCTCTGTCACTTTTCCGTAGATAAAAAACTCATATCCGTCAAATGAACTCACAAAGGCAACAACATCCTCAACCTCTTCAAACGGTAGATAAACAAGAATCTTCTCTTTATGCACCGCTCTGGCATTTGCCGCATAGAGCGAGGGCGGAATAACCGGAGGAAAAACAGGCTGATTGAAATGGTTCCAGTGAAGCCCCGCATTGTAGCGGGCTGGGGCAAAGTTCAGCAAGGTATATTTTTCAAAAAGATTTCCCCTGGCCATAGGAACATCATATCGAAAAGCATACTGATGACCGAAACCCATGGAAGGAATATTTCTTATTCGTGCCACCATCGAAGTTATCGGATCAAAATCAGTAATAATCAAGTCCGTCCCTGCCGTTTCAAGCATCAGAATATCTGTCATCAGACGGAGCAGATCGAGCTGAAACATCGTATCAATATAGTTCAGCCTGCCCTTATAAGTAACCAGAGTCATACCCTTCATCACCCTGTAAGGTTCGAAAATCTCGACTTCCTTCAGATCCTCTTCTTTTCTGCCACTGATGATAACATCAACATCATGGCCGTCCGCCTTAAGCCTCCGAACAAGCTCCCGGCTGCGACTGATATGGCCATTTCCAGTTCCCTGAACACCAAAAAGAATCTTCATAACAATTTACGACTGAATCTTAAGATTGGCATACTGTACCATCAGCGTCTTCTCCCCCGTATTGCGAAAGGTTATTCTGACTTTTTGCTTCGCCCCTGTACCCTGAACATCAAGCACTGTTCCGTGACCAAAAAGAGCATGATGCACCATAGTTCCTGCCCGTAGTCCAGACTTTGAAGATTTCGGCTGTTCTCCTGAAACCTTGGAAACAGACGATGACGATGCCATTTTCTGCGTATAACCTCTTGACGATAATCCCCCACCTGCAGGCTTTTCCTTTTCCGGACGATCTGAAAGCAAAATTCCACCCTCTGTCTGTACTATAGAAGCATCAATTTCACCGATAAACATCGACTTAAGACAGTAATGCGGCTGACCATACTGATAACGGCTCTGCGCCCATGAAAGAAATATTTTTTCCTGCGCCCTGGTCACGGCAACATAAAAAAGCCTTCGTTCCTCCTCAAGCTCGGCAGGTTCATAGCAGTGCAGAGGAAAAAGCCTCTCCTCCAGGCCAGTGACAAATACCACTGGAAACTCAAGACCTTTGGCGGCATGCACCGTCATCAAAGAGACATAATTATCAGAGTCCTGCGTCTCTTCATAGTCAGAAGCAAGAGAGATGTTTTCCAGAAAATCCCCAAGCGAACCGTTATCAGGATTGTGATCGGAAAAGTCCCTGGCCATCGAAAGAAGTTCCTGAAGATTTTCATGCCGCGCCAGCGATTCAGGAGTATTTTCAGCCTGCAGCAACAGCGGAATAGAGGTCAGATTGAACAACTCACTCAGAACTTCATAGACACTTCCGCTCTGCGCCAGCTCCTTCAGCACTTCAATGACACTGCTGAATGAACGGAGAGCAGTAACCAGGCGTGCCTGAAACCCTCCTTCTTCAGCCCGCTGTATAGCATCATACAAACTTACCCCCTGCTCTTCAGCAAACTCCTTGAGCTTGCCAATACTGACATCTCCGATTTTTCGAGGTGGAAAATTAATAATTCTCAACAGTGATTCGCCATCACGCTCGTTAAGAATAAAACGTAGATAGGCAACAGCATCCTTGATCTCCTTGCGCTTGTAGAACGATACGCTTCCAAAAATCTTATAGGGAATTTTGCTCTGACGCATGACATCCTCAAGCACCCTCGACTGAGCATTGGTACGATAAAAGATGGCAAAGCTCCGGTATTCAAAGTCCTGCTTCAAGCGCATTGTGCGTATATGCTCTCCAACTTTTTCAGCCTCGTTCCGCTCATTGTATGCCTCGATAAGCGTCAGAGGTTCACCCTCGTCCCGATGCGAAATCAACTCTTTTTTTATCTGCCGCTGGTTACGACTGATCACATTGTTTGCAGCCTTGAGTATGGTTCCAGTGCTTCGATAATTCTCGACAAGCTTGAAGGTCAGCGCATCATGATAGTCATCCTGAAAATTCAGAATATTTGAAATATCAGCGCCCCGCCAGGAATAAATCGACTGGGCATCATCGCCAACAACAAAAATATTCCTGTGTTTTGCCCCAAGCATTTTAGCGACCAGATATTGCGCCCTGTTCGTATCCTGATACTCATCAATCATGATATAACGAAAAGAGTCCTGCAGCTCAGAAAGTATCGCCGGATGAGCATGAAACAGTTCAAGAGGCTTGATCAGCAGGTCATCAAAATCCAGCGCATTGTTTTCCTTGAGTTTCCTGGTATAGAGTTCGTAGATTTGCGACGCCTTCTGCTGATTATAGTCCGAAGCATTTCTGTGAAACTCCGCAGGCAGAATAAAACTGTTTTTAGCTCTGCTGATCAGCCCCTGAACCGTATTGAGAGGCACAGCATCAACTGAGATATTCAATTCGGCCATTGACTGGCGGATCAGGCTTTTACTGTCATCAGAATCAAAAATTGAAAAGTTCCGGTCGTAACCGATAAGGTCGATAGAGTTCCGGAGCAGACGGGCAAAAACTGAATGAAACGTCCCAATCCACAGACCGCTGGAACTGCCCTGATGCAGCAGGGTATCAACCCGATGCCTCATCTCACCCGCAGCCTTGTTGGTAAAGGTCAGAGCAAGAATATTCCTGGGCGCAATCCCCTCATTTCTGATAAGATATGCAATACGATAGGTAATCACCCTTGTTTTGCCGGAACCGGCACCGGCCAGTACCATGACAGGCCCTGCGGTAGCAATTACAGCATTGCGCTGTACCTCATTGAGATCATGTAAAAAATCGGTCAAAACTTCTGAACACCTGTTTACAGTTAGAGCGCCTCCCTCAGAATCCAGTCATCCTTAAAACAGCGCCAAAATACCCTGTTGAATTTCGTATAACTTTACCCCTTTTGCAAATTCAGGGAGCGGAGGAAAGAGAGGGCCCTGAACTGGAATTCAGTTTTTTATATATTTCGCATAACCTGTTATTTTCGAGTTGAAGAGTTGTTATATTCTCCAAAATTTAACATTACCATAAATAAATACCCTTGTAATGTTTCCTCTCGTTTTCGAAATCAATACCAGAATCTGGCTAAAAAAATTAACCAAAACCTACGACCGGCCCGTTACACTCGGGAAAATTCCGGAAGAGGAGTTCACCTTCTTTTCAACCAACGGTTTTAATCTGGTATGGCTGATGGGAGTGTGGAAACCAAGTAAGTACAGCAAAGCAATTGCTAAATCTCATTCGGGCCTGAGAGGCTCAATCCTTGAGCATATTCCAGATGTTCATCTCGACGATATCGTATCGTCACCATACTCTATTCCCTCATACACCGTCAATGAAGAACTGGGTGGAGAAGGGGAATTGCTTCTCTTCCGCAAAAAACTTCACTCCTACGGTATAAAACTCATGCTTGATTTTGTACCGAATCACCTTGCACTCGACAACTTATGGCTCCCCGAACACCCTGAGTTTTTTATTCCTCTCTCAAGTGAGGAACAGATTAACACCCCTGAATCCGGCTTTGAATACATCAAGGGAAGCTATCTGGCATACGGCAAAGATCCCTTCTTTCCCCCCTGGACAGACACCCTGCAGCTCAACTATGCAGTGCCGGAGACACATAAGATGATGACTGAAAACCTGTTCAAAATCAGCTCACTCTGCGACGCTGTCCGCTGCGATGTTGCCATGCTGATTCTAAAAAGTGTTTTCAATACCACCTGGAGCAACCTCGATGGTGCCATGAACAAAGAGTTCTGGCACGATGCCATCACGGCAGTCAAGAAGCGTCATCCCGACATTCTCTTTCTGGCTGAGTCATACTGGAATAAGGAGTGGGAACTCCAACAACAGGGATTTGACTATACCTACGACAAACCCTTCTATGACTATATCTGCAGCTCCCCTCCAAATGTTGAAAGACTCTCTGGACACTTGACTGCTGAGTGGGACTATCAGACACATCTTTGCCGGTTTCTCGAAAACCATGACGAACCAAGAGCTGCCGAAACACTCGGTCCAAATAACAAAGCCGGGGCTCTGGTACTGCTTACAACTCCCGGAATGCATCTTATCTATCAGGATCAGATGGAGGGTTTCCAGCAGAAAGTTCCTGTGCAGCTTGTCCGTCAAGCTCCGGAAACAAACGATAATGAGCTGGCTGAACTCTACAAAAAGCTTTTCGTTCTTCAGAAAACAGAGCTTTTTCAGGAGGGCAAGATTGAACAGCTCGACCTGAATGTTGCAACCAGCACACTTTGTTTCGGATTTCACCGGTTTACGGAAAATGAACACGCCTTTGTGCTTGCCAATTTCTGTCCAACAGGCATTTGCATAGAGTTCCAGCACCCATCCCTTGAACATTTTTCTATCGAAACATTGAACATCCTCACGACAGATGGCGAGAATGAAAGAAAAAATGTTCAGTATGAAGACCAGACAATCCGGTTATGCCTCCATCCTCACGAAGGAGTGGTCATAACATTCTGAAATGAAGTAACAATTGATGGCTCATCTCATGCAATACCTTCTCAAGACCATAACACGGCAAACTTCAAAACCCATTGAAATCATTGATATAACCGCTGAAGTATCCGAGGCTGTCACCGCATCAGGACTCGATACCGGACAGGTAACCGTCATCAGCCAGCACACGACAGCTTTTATTAATATTAATGAAAAAGAGGATCGTCTGCTTGAGGATATGGAAACCTTCCTCAAGCGCTTTGCCCCAAAAGACGGCAACTACCAGCATAATCACAATCCTCTTGATGGCCGCGACAATGCACACTCCCATCTGATCGGCCTACTCATGAACACCTCTGAAACCATTCCGTTCTCCAAAGGAAAGCTCCTGCTTGGCCAGTGGCAGTCTCTGTTTTTTGTTGAACTTGATGGACCACGCAAAGAACGGAATATTCTCCTTCAGATTTCAGGGATTTAAGGCACCACAAACTCCCGACACATGGAACCGGGAAGCCTGAAGCAGGGTTACACATAGAATAATATGAACATAACCTGAGGTCTGAAAAACTATGCGCAATGCACTGCCGGTTCCAATTACACAGCAAATGTCACTTCTGTCTGAAATACACTCTCCTGCTGATCTAAAACAACTCAGTATACCGGAGCTTCAGACGCTGGCAGATGAATGCCGAAAAGAGGTCATCAACCTTGTCTCAATAAACGGAGGTCATTTTGCGTCAAGCCTTGGTGTTGTAGAGCTGACCGTCGCTCTGCATCATGTTTACAGCACTCCGCTCGACAAAATCATCTGGGATGTCGGGCACCAGGCATACGTTCATAAAATTCTGACCGGAAGGAAAGAACAGATGTCAACCAACCGTCGCTATGGAGGGCTTGCAGGTTTTCCTAAAATATCAGAAAGTCCTTACGATGCTTTTGGAACCGGTCACGCATCGACCTCTATTTCAGCCGCTGCGGGGATAGCTGCAGCAAGAGACCTTGCCGGAACCAATGAAAAGGTTATCGCCGTTATTGGAGACGGCAGCATGACCGGAGGCATGGCATTCGAAGCCATGAACCACCTCGGAGATCTGAAAAGTGATGTTCTTGTCATCCTCAATGACAACCAGATGGCTATTTCACCCAGTACCGGAGGACTGAAAACCCATCTCATCAACATCACCCTCAATAAGACCTACAACAAAGCCCGTAAATTTCTCTGGCAGGCAATCTCACTCTTCAACAATGATCTGGGTGACACGGCAAAAAATGCTGTCCGTAAACTGGAAGAGGGATTTAAAGCTGCGCTGACACCCGGCGCATTTTTTGAAGCGCTCGGCCTGAGGTATTTCGGACCAATTGATGGTCACAACATGGAACAGCTTGTGAAGGCACTCAAAGAGATGCAGCAGCTTCCCAACCCAAAGCTGCTGCATGTTATCACAAAAAAAGGAAAAGGGTTCAAACCGGCTGAAGAAAATCAAAGCAAATGGCACGCACACAGTGGCGGCTTCGATACAACTACAGGAATATCCCTGAAAGCAGCCGACACCTCACTTCCACCGAAATATCAGGAGGTCTTTGGTGAAGCGCTGGTTGAACTTGCCCTCAAGGATCCAAAAATCACCGCCATTACCGCTGCCATGCCGAGCGGAACATCGCTTGATCTCTTCCAGAACGCCCTGCCAAACCGCTTTTACGATGTCGGCATAGCCGAGCCGCATGCCGTCACCTTTGCTGCAGGACTTGCCATACAGGGATTCAAACCGGTATTCGCTGTCTATTCAACCTTTCTGCAGCGCGCTTATGATCAACTTTTTCACGATGTCGCACTGCAGAAACTGCATGTTGTTTTTGCTCTTGACCGTGCAGGACTTGTCGGAGAGGACGGCCCGACCCACCATGGCGCATTCGATCTCTCCTATCTGCACGCTGTCCCTGGACTTGTCATTATGGCTCCTGCCAATGAACAGGAACTGCGCGACATGCTCTACACCGCACTCTATGACCTGAAAGGCCCTGTTGCGATCCGCTATCCGAGAGGCAACGGCACGGGCATCGCCCTGCAAAAAAACTTCAGCTCCATTCCCATAGGAAAAGCTCAGATTGTCCGGGAGGGCAGCGAACTGACACTTCTCAGCATGGGAACCATGACCTCCAAAGCCCTTGAAGTGGCAGCATCGCTCCAGAATGAGGGCATCAATGCTACCGTGGTCAACATGAGGTTCCTCAAACCCCTCGACACCAGTATGCTGGAAGAGCTTGCAGCACGATCGACCCATTTTGCCGTTATCGAAGAGAACAGCTCGATCGGGGGCCTTGGCAGTGCAGTCATTGACCACCTCAACACCAAACGCCTCAACCGTCCCGTGCTGAAAGTGGCCCTTCCAGACGCATTCGTAACTCATGGAGGAATGAATGAACTCTACAGGGAGATAGGCTTCGACACACCGTCAATGACGGCAAACATCAGGCAGTTTTATAAAGAAACCGGAAGGTGAAAAACAGTGAGCAGTGCCAGCACGCCTCGCACTGAAAGATTCGCCAAAAGCCCGGCAAGTATATCATCAGCCATAATACCCCACCCTCCCGGGAGGCGCTGTACAGCATCAACTGGGCCGGGTTTGGCTATATCGAACAGTCGGAAAAAAGCAAATGAAAGAAGAAGAGGGAGTAATCCAGTCGGCAGAGCAACAAGCGCCAGCCACTGACCGGCAAGTTCATCAATGGTAACTATTGAAGGATCACTCCCGAAATGTTCTTCCATCAGCGTACCAGCCCATATCCCTGCAGCAGTAAACAGGACAACCAGAGAGAGGAGAATCGGGGGGGAATGCAGAGCTGGAATAAATACATAGCAGAGCACAGCCGCAATACTCGTGACGGTACCGGGTGCTACCGGAAAATAACCGATACCAAAACAGGTAGACAGCATTTTTGCCGCAATCAGCCTCATTTCCATCACCGCCCCTCAAGAGGCTTCTGAAGATAAATCCGCCAATTGCTGACCAGATAGGAGATACCGGTGTAGACCGTAAAAATCGTTACCGCCAGCATGATATAGTTCAGATAACCGGAAACAAGAAAACGTCTTGTCATGACCGCAACATTCGCACCTGAAAAAGATGCCTCTTTCATCAATATCAGCGCCATGATAACATAGACAAAAATATTCTGCACCAGAGTCTTGTACTTCGCCTCCATGCTTGTCACTACCGGTCTGTTCTTGTACTCGGCATAGATCCTCAAGCCAGTAACAACAACATCCCTCACAACAACAAGAATCACCATCCAGAGACTGAGAAAGCCCATCCCGACATAAAGGAAAAAAGCTGCCGTAATAAGCAACTTATCGGCAAGAGGATCAAGAAAAGCGCCAAGTCGGGTGGTGACGCCATATTTCCTCGCATGATAACCATCATAAATATCCGTAAGCGATGCCACCACAAAAACAATAACACCGAGCAGTTTCAGATAAGGATCAACCTGCAGCAGCAGCACGACAAAAACAGGCACAAGGAGTATCCTCAGGGCCGTCAGCTGATTGGGTATAGTCAGATATGTTTCGTTCTGTTCTTTCAACCCTTGCAGGATTAATAGTTAAAAGCCGGATAGATCACCATGGGCATGGCAGGCTGTCTTGGGCTTAAGATACAGTATTGAAACCTGTTTTTCAATGCATCTCTCCCTATCGGAAATATAATTATTATTACTCCAGCTCCACCACAGTCACACCTGCCCCACCCTCACCCCATTCACCGAGTCGAAAACTTTTTATGTAACGGTGCTGCTGCAAAAACTCCGCAGTCCTCTGACGAAGAGAACCGCTTCCTTTGCCATGAACAATCGTTACCGAATGAATTCTATGAAGCCTCATGGTATCGATAAATCGTTCAATTTTCATGATTGCCTCATCCCCGCTCAAACCACGTAAATCAACTCTTGTGGACTCAACCTCGCCGGTAACGGCTGACCAAGAACCTTTCTGCTTCGGAGCTTCTGGCTGTTTAAGACTTTTTTTTACCTGCGTTTTCGATGTCTTTTCAAGATTTTTCAGCGAAGTAGTCAACCTGAAATTCCCACATCGCACCACCACACTCTCGCCATTGACACTCTCAACCTCACCTGAAGTACTGGTGTCAAGAATTCTGACAAGATCACCCTCACGGATGGTACGATCAACCTGTATCGCCGCTTCAGATTCCGAAAGAAGAATGGACTCGCTCTTTTCGGCATCCTGCTTCTTCAAGGCCAGTTTTTTTCTTGCCTCCTGCACTTTTTTTTCATCAGCAGGAGCACTTTTAACGTCAGAAAGAATCTCCTTGATCTGTTTTCGGGCATGCTCCACCTCTTTCTGCAATTCTCGTGTAGCACCAAGCTTAAGTTCCCTGCGTTTCTGCTCAAGCCCTGCTTCTTCACTCCGCAAAGAGAGTTCCCGCTCTTCAAGCTCCTCCTTATCCTCCCGAAGCCGCAGCTTTAAAAGACGATTCTCTTCCAGCAAGCCGCTCAGATCATCGAGCATTCGATCAAGCCCAAGCCGTTCACCCTGCATAAACGCCGATGCCCGTTCAACCATTGAAACAGGGAAACCCATGCGCTGCATCATGGCAAAGGCAAAACTGTTACCCGGCAACCCCTTGATAAAGCGGAAGGTAGGTACAAGACCAACCCGATTGAACTCCATCGCACCGTTGACTACACCAACACGATCATGGGCATAGGCTTTCAACTCCCCAAGGTGAGTGGTGACAATGGTTTTGATCCCCCGCGAGAGCAGTTCCTCAATCACCATACGGGCAATAGCCCCTCCCTCTTCAACATCGGTACCGGCACACAGTTCATCAATCAACACAAGATCACTACCTCCGGCACAATCAAGGATTCTTTTAATTTCGCCAAGATGCGAACTGAAGGTCGAAAGGTCATTCTCAATAGACTGATCATCACCGATCTCAATAAAAATATCACTGAACAGAGGAAACACAGAACTCTCGCTGCACGGTAGAAGATAGCCATGGACAAGCATGCAGCAGAGAAGACCTGCCGTCTTCATCGCAACCGATTTTCCGCCTGCATTAGGCCCTGAAATAACCAGCACTCGCTCGCCCTCATCCAGTTCAAGATCAAGAGGAATAACCTCCGTATGACGATGGGAAATCATCAGCCACGGATGAAATCCTTTGATAATCCTGAGCGACTGCCCTTCAGCAAGAGCAGGAAGCACCGAACGGGTTTCAACAGCAAACCGCGCCCTTGCATACAAGGCATCAAACTCACCAAGCAGAGACTCATTGTACTGAAGATTTTCCAGTTCAAGGCGAAGCTCATTCGACATCTCCTTCAGAATCCGCTCAATCTCCCGTCGCTCGCTGATTTCAAGATCCTGAATTCTATTACTGATCTCAAGGGTTTCCGCCGGCTCAATAAACACTGTCTGCCCACTCCCTGAGTAATCCTGGATATAACCCGCTATCTTATATTTATACTCCACCCTCAAGCCAAGCGTCAGACGACCATTCTTGATAGCAACCGTATCCTCCATCAGCCAGCCGCTCTCCTGGCAGCGCCTCACGAGCCTCTCCATTTTCCTGCGAATCAGTTCGCGGCTACCACTGAGTTCCCGACGAATCATCAACAGGGCATCGCTTGCCGTATCCCTCACCCTCCCTTGTTCATCAATAATCCTGCGAATCGCCGTCTGAAGAGTTTTTTCAAGCCAGATTCTTATGGTAAAATCATTAAGCAGAGGATAGATCTCACGGTTAAGAAACATGAACTTCCTCAGCTGCACCGAAGAAAAAAGCAGATGATAAATATCCTGAAGCTCATCAGGCTCAAGATAGCTCTCAAGCACCTCCAGCTTTTTCAGAAGCCGCCGGGTATCGGGCAGATAGGAAAAAGGGAGCGGAGCCTCCCCCTCAAGCAGATTTTTTAATTCAAGAACCCTCTCAAGCTCAGCAAGCAGCACCTCCCGCTCCAACACCGGCAAAGCAGCCATAACTCTGTCACGCCCCATACCCGACATGCAGAACTGCGCTGCATAGTTGGCCACTTTATCGAATTCAAGTTTTTTCAGACTTACGCTATTCATTGGTACCCTGTCATTCTATAAGCCGTTACGGCCTATGCGTATTAATAAACCTCAGACAGAAAGAGACGCCGGTTCCGAAGCGTCACCCTCAAAACCAACATAGTAAAATTTAAATTATCCGCACGAAACAAGGCTTTTAATAACCTTACCCCTGGAGAAATTATCAAAGAGTGGGGATTTGCCGGTCTATTGATGGTGCGTTTCTACCTCGACCGTGCACGCGGGATGTAGTTCACCCAAAGAAGCACAGCCAACTGCGCTATCGGCTTCATCGGAAAACCATCATGGTTGAGGAAAACCCAGGAGTTCCCTGCATGGAAAGAGCGATTGAGTTATAGTGGTAGCTTCTGAGCAAAATCTCGCTTCATAACAGCTCCTACTGTACCGTAAATCTGACCACAAACCTCTCTTAAATCATGCTCTATATCAAAGGACTGGCCCAGCTTGCTTGTCCATTGCACTGTTGTTAATTGACGTGCAACATGTGTGGACTTGGTAGTATATGGGTCAACCAAAATGGCAATTTTCTCAAAACCATCTTCATATTCTTCTGACTCACAACGTGCATACCGCAAAGTCTCAAACGCTGCGATAAAACACTCAAGCGTGACTTTTCTCGGAATGTGTTGAGGCCAAAATGCAATGTACTCGGAATCTGGCCACCAGTATTTATCAGCCACACCTGCAGCCCATGCAATACAGTTATAGCAGGATGTTTCTGGACTGGTGATTTTACAGCCATGACCGAGATTGGGGAAATTCTGTTTAATCAGTTCTATAGCCCATGATCACGCCCCCATTGCAACCAATGTTGAGTCATATTCACCATGTCTCCCCGATCAACAGCAGGCACAGGATCTTCACCTGTGATTGCTTTCAATGCCCAAAACCAATATCCCGGTGAAGTTATCAGCTTTTCAAGGATATAAGGAATGACTGTTGGACCCATACCAATAATTCTTTGGTAGGCTGGGTGCAAAGCTATCTCATCAATATTGGAAAGGAATTTAGTGTCACTCTGCCACTCCTGCGTGAGCTTTCCAAACCTCTCTTTGGCATCGGATGGTATTAGAGGATCAAGAGAAGCTGCCAGGTTTGCGATAATTGCATCAATCAATTCCGGCTTATGAACCCGAAGCGAAGCCAAGTCAGTTATCTGATCCGGTCGAAGTGCAATCTTAAATACCATTAAGACTCCTTTTAAGTTGGAGTAATATGCAACTATCCCTTTTTGTATGAAATAATAAAATATTTCCGGAATTATGAAGAATCTCAGGAAACACGCAGGTTATCAGCAACAAACAAGGCGTAACGGAATGCTCATCCTCATACCACTGAGAGTAATATACAAGAAATAATTTTCAAAGCACTTCTCCGTCGGCTGCCGCTCATTTGTGCATCTGCAGCTATTTCAGGTCTCACGAGTTCTTCTTAAGCCAACAAACATACTATGAACAATCGAAAACACGGCAGGTTTTTATGAAAAAAAACAGGTATCTCTTCGCATCATTCAATATATTTGATTCTTATCAACAGTCGCATTATTACAGTAGTGAATCCACCCATTAGGCTGTCAGGTGTGCAGGTACCTTAAGAAACGATGACGCAAGCAATAGTGAACAGCTAAATATGAATGTTTGCACATATCATTGTAAATTAATGTCATTGATGTTGTGAATAACAAAAATCGCAAGACTCTCGATAGGATATTCTCGGATCCGATCAGCGGTAATCTGCCATGGAGTCATATCGAAGCTTTATTGATAGCTGTTGGCTGCAATGTGGTGGAGGGAACCGGATCGTCGGTGACCTTCGAGAAGGATGGCAGAAGAGCCTATTTTCACCGCCCGCATCCACAACGTGAGGCACTTATCTATCGCGTCAAGGTGGCGCGTGAGTTTTTGACAAAACTGGAGATCACCCCATGAAAAACACGATGACCTACTATGGTTATATGGCCAGCCTTGAATTTGACCCTGACGATAATATTTTGGTTGGGCGAGTGCTCGGCATAGATGACCTGATAAGCTTCCATGGCGATTCAGTGGCTGAGTTCACGAAGGCATTCCATGAAGCGATAGATGATTACCTGTCGGCCTGCGAAAAATTGGGACAGGCGCCCGAAAAACCTGCATCTGGACGTCTCATGCTGCGCGTTAATCCCGTCGTTCATGCCGCAGCGCTCAAAGCAGCCGCGCATACCGGTCAAAGCCTTAATCGATGGGCTGAGCAAGTGCTGCGACAAGCGACCCATTCATGACATCTATCACTACGAGGCAAAGCAGTTCTCGACCGAACTGGCTGGCTTAACGCAAGGATACTGTCTGAAAAAAGATATACCCTGGGAACGCTGAGCCCCAGCTCGGCAGAAAACGAGGATAATGTGCGGGTGAAATAACCCTCAGTGTCAAGGAGCGGCTGAAACTCTATAACTGACGTTGCTGTCCATTGTTATTACCTTGTTTGTACAACTTCATAGGGAGAGTTGAGTTTCTCAACCTGTGGAAAGAAACTCAAAAATTTTCAGATCAAGCGGTTACAATCCATGCGAAAGCAACTGACAGTCATTATCACGCATGAAGAAGATGGGTATGTGTCACTTTGCCCCGAATTTGATATTGCCAGCCAGGGAGATACTATCGAAGAAGCCCGCGAAAATCTTCGTGAAGCCTTGGAGTTATTCTTCGAGACCGCATCCAGCGAAGAGATCCAGACACGCTTGCATGAGGAGGTATACGTAACCCGCATGGGGATTGCTGTTGGGTAAATGAAATTTCACAGGCTTGCAGGGTATGCTTGTTCCATAAAAGATTATCTCTTATACGTCCACTGCGTGCTGAAAGTTTTATCCTTTTCATTTTTTCATTACTTTCGCTTAAGAGACGGAAAAAAAACCATTAACTACGCCCATGAGATTAGCTGTCAATATCGATCACATTGCAACACTGCGCAACGCCCGCAATGAGTTCGAGCCCGACCCCGTTGCCGCTGCCCTGCTTGCTGAAAAAAGCGGTGCTGCAGGCATTGTGTGCCACCTGCGTGAAGACCGCCGACACATCAGAGACAACGACCTTCAGCGACTCCGGCAGGCAGTTACCACCAAGCTCGACCTTGAAATGGCCATGACGCAGGAGATGCAGCAGATCGCGTTGCAGACGAAACCCGAACTGATCACCCTTGTGCCCGAAAAAAGGGAGGAACTCACTACGGAGGGCGGTTTTAACATTACCGCTCACTACAGCACTCTGGCTGAATTTCTGAAACCGTTCAAAGCTGCAGGAATAGAGAGCAGCATCTTTATTGAGCCCGATCAGAAAGCTATCGACCTTGCCCAAAAAGCAGGTGCCGATCTTGTAGAGCTTCACACCGGTTCCTATGCTCTGAAAACAAATGACGAGGATAGAGCCCTTGAACTGCAGAGAATCCATGAAGCTGCCACCTACGCAAAAAGCATCGGCCTGAAAGTCGTTGCCGGCCATGGTCTCAACTACCTGAACATCGCACCGTTCACGGCAATTACTGAAATCGAGGAGGTCAGTATCGGCCATGCCATCATTGCCCGTGCTGTAATGACAGGCCTTGATGAGGCAATCAGGGAACTGCTCCGCATTATTCAGTAGAGCCATGCCAGCTGCTCCAGACACCACCGTTACCATTGTCCTTGCCACAGGCAATCGCGACAAGGTCAGAGAAATCCGCCCGTTGCTTGAAAACATCTCACCCCTGTTCAAGGTCACAACACTCAAAGAACTGGGAGCCGAGGTTGACATCGAGGAGACCGAACAAACACTGGAAGGCAACGCCCTCCTTAAGGCAAGGGCCATCTTCAGCATACTCTCGGAACAATTTCCAGCCATGATTGCCCTTGCCGACGACACAGGTCTTGAAGTCGATGCACTGCAGGGAGCGCCGGGAGTATACTCCGCACGCTTCGCACCCACTCCCGATGGCAATACTCCGACCTATCAGGAGAACGTCCGCCATCTGCTGCACAGCATGAAGGGTATTGTCGACAGAAACGCCCGATTCCGGACAGTCATCGCCCTGAAAGGCTCTATCCCTTCGGGAGATAAGCAATTCGAGTTTGAGCACACCGCCGAAGGTGTTGTTTCAGGCAGCATCACCCTTGAGCAACAAGGAACGGGAGGGTTTGGCTATGATCCCGTGTTTCTGGTTCACTCTACAGCCAAAACCTATGCAGAAATGAGCATAGTCGAAAAGAACACCCTCAGCCACCGCGCCCTAGCCATCCAGAAAGCCATTGCAGACCTCAAAACTCTGCTTGAACCGGGCTTCACTCCACTAACCTGTACTCATTCACCTCAATGACCCTCCCTGAAGCAATCATTCTCGGCATTGTACAAGGCCTTACAGAATTTCTGCCGATCAGCAGCACGGCACATCTGAGAATTGTTCCCGCTCTTGCCGGCTGGCAGGACCCCGGGGCAGCATTTACCGCTATCGCACAACTCGGAACCCTTGTCGCTGTTCTTATCTATTTCCGCAAAGATATTTCCGTCATCATCAGTGGTGTTGTCCGGGGCTTGATACAGGGTAAACCTCTGGAAAGCACAGAAGCAAAAATGGGATGGATGATTGCTGCAGGAACCATCCCGATTGTCATTTTAGGTCTTCTCTTTAAAAATCAAATAGAGACCAGCCTCCGTTCACTCTACTGGATCAGCGGTGCACTTATCACTCTGGCACTGGTGCTCTCCCTTGCCGAATGGAACATAAAAAACAGGCTCAAAAAAGGGCTTCCACTGAAAACAATAGAACATATCGGATGGAAAGAGGCTCTGCTGATTGGTCTGGCTCAAAGCGTTGCCCTCATCCCTGGATCATCACGTTCCGGAGTCACCATAACCGGCGGTCTCTTCCTGAATCTTTCGCGTGAAAGCGCCGCCCGTTTTTCATTCCTGCTGTCACTCCCTTCTGTATTTGCTGCAGCGCTCCTGGAACTCTATAAAACATGGGCCGTTATCTCCGCCTCTACCGAAAACATAACCAATATCATCGTTGCAACCCTTGTAGCCGGTATTGTTGGTTATGCCTCCATTGGATTTCTGCTCACCTATCTCAAAAAGCATACAACAACCATCTTCATTGCTTATCGACTCATTGCCGGCGCCGCAATACTGATCCTTCTTGCTACCGGAAAACTGCCACCGTTATGAGACACGCTTCCATTTTCCATGCAACGATTAACTCTGAAAAATAATTCTCTTTTGTGTGTGAAGCGGTCGGGGATTTTTTCTTATATACAGGTAGCATAATTTAACATAATTAATAAACCAGCCATGCCATACGGCTTGACAAGCTTAGGGCATAATGGCTTTGAAAAAGCAGACTTACATATTCATACGAAATGTTCAGACGGAATCTTTACGCCGGAAGACATAGTTCTGAAAGCAGCGAATTCCGGACTGAAGGCCATAAGTATTACTGACCATGATTCTGTTTTAGGTATTGACAAAGCAAAGCCATTAGCCTTCCAGAAAGGCATTGAGCTTATTCCTGGTGTAGAAATGAGCTCGACCTACAAGGGCTATGATATTCATATCCTTGGTTATTTTTTCGATTATCAGCATTCGGAGCTGAAACAATATCTTGATCACTGCCGTCACCTGCGCACCGAAAGGGCTGAACGCATGGTAAGCAAACTCGCCAAAATGGGTGTAAAAATCGGTATTGAGCAGATTATTGTCAAAGCTCAGAACGGAAGTGTGGGACGACCACATATTGCGGCCGTACTCCAGGACGTGGGCTATGTAAAAAGCTTCAGCGAAGCGTTCAGCAAATATCTCGGCTCTCACAGTCCTGCTTATGTTAAAAGCATCGAAACGCATCCGGCAGATGTCATCGCGCTGATCAATAAAGCGTCAGGGCTCTCCTTTCTTGCCCATCCAGCACAAAATGTATCCGATGAGACCCTCAAACAGCTCATCACCTTCGGCCTTGACGGCATTGAAATTGTCCATCCTTCTCACGACGCCTACCGGCAGAATTACTACCGTGAAATTGCAAACGAGTACTTTTTACTCTTTTCAGGAGGTTCCGACTATCATGGCATGAGAGAGCGCGATGAAGACACCTTCGGCAAGGTTACCATACCCTGCGAGTGGGTGACAAAAATGAAAAGCAGGCTTTTACAGGCATAACTCAAGATGATTGGACAATTGATAACGACATGCTCCTAACCTTCGCACGAAACCAGGAAAAAGCACTTGCCTTGTGGTTGAAAAATTTTGTCCTCACCATGCAGGAGTTTTTTCTTTTCTCAGTCAGGACATTCATCTCTTTTCCAAAAGTGAAACGCTACTGGCGGGATGTGCTCGATCAGGCCACCATTTGCGGCACCGACTCAATCCCCATCGTTCTCGTCAGCGCTATCTCTATCGGATCACTTCTTGCCATTGAGGTAGGAAACCTCCTTGAAGACTTCGGTGCAAAAACCATGCTGGGACGCTCAACCTCCCTCTCGGTTATCCGCGAACTTGGCCCCCTCCTTATGGGCCTCATGCTCTCCGCACGGTTCGGATCAAGAAACGGAGCAGAACTCGGCGCCATGCAGATATCTGAACAGATCGACGCACTGCGCGCTTTCGGCACCGACCCCGTTGCAAAACTCGTCATGCCCCGCCTTGTTGCCGCACTCATCATGTTCCTCCCTCTGACTGCTCTTTCCGACTATGCCGGCCTTCAAAGTGCCGCATACATGGCTGAACACTATCATCGACTCGACCCTGGAATTTTCTGGAACGCCGTCTATCCCCGACTTGCACCCAAAGACTTTGTGGTCGGCTTCCTTAAAGCACCGGTTTTTGCCATCATCATAACGCTTGTCAGCAGCTTCAACGGGTTTTCTGCACGAGGAGGCACTGCCGGTGTTGGTCGTTCCACCATTAAAGGCATTGTTGTTTCATCAGGACTGGTGCTGATTGCAAATTTTTACGTCTCAAAGATAGTGCTGGAAAACATGTGAATGCATGATTGAATTACGAAACGTCGGTTTGAAATACGGCGACAAGGTGATCCTGAAAAACGTCTCTCTTACCGTCCGGGACAACACCATTAAAGCGATTCTGGGACCAAGCGGCGTCGGCAAAAGCACCATTCTCAAACTGATGCTCGGTCTTATTAAACCGAACAGCGGACAGGTCATTGTTGACGGCACCGATATCACCAACATGAAAGAGGCGAGTCTCTACTCCATACGCCGCAAAATGGGTATGGTTTTTCAGGGAAACGCACTCTTCGATTCCCTCACCATCAGCCAGAACCTCGGATTTTTTCTCCGTGAAAACATGAAGCTGCCGGTAGAAGAGATCAACCGGAGAGTGTTGGAACAGATTCAGTTTGCAGGGCTGGAAGGCTATGAAGACCAGCTCCCTGAAAGCCTGAGTGGAGGAATGCGCCGAAGAGTTGCTATAGGAAGAGCGCTGATCTTCAAACCCCACATGATTCTGTTTGATGAACCTACGGCTGGACTTGACCCGGTCAGCTCCAAAAAAATCCTGTCGCTCATCAGCTCCCTGAGGCACAACAATAACCTTGGTGCCGTTATTGTTACTCATATTATTGACGATGTCTTCAATGTTGCCGACTGTGTTGCCGTCCTCTACCAGGGAGAAATCATTTTTGACGATGTCACGGAAAAACTTCACGAGGCACAGCATCCCTTTATACGATCGATTCTCTCTGACAAAATTCTTGAATTATAACATCCTTAAGATTTTACCTGTATGAAAAATCCGAACGCTTTGAAATGGAGCGATCTGAGAACCGGAATTTTTTTCATTATCGGCATCGGTTTCGCCGCCTATCTTGGACTGGTCATCGGTAAAAACAGCAACCTGTTTTCCGGCGTGACAACCGTCAAAATACTTTCAAGGGATGTTCAGAGTCTTGCCGAAAACAACTTTGTCTCTGTATCAGGCAAAAAAATAGGCACGGTCTCAAAAATGAACTTTGTCACCCACAACGACTCACTCTACGTTGTCGCTGACTTGAGGCTCAAACAGGAGTTTGCTCTTCTGGTCACCAAGGATTCCAAAGCCACCATTAAATCCCTTGGAGTGCTCGGCGACAAATATGTTGATATTAAAACCGGAAAAGGACCTGCCGTAGCAGAAGGTGACTTTATCGCCCTGTATTCCGAAGAAGGCCTTGCAAACATTGCCAGCAAAGCAAGTCTGACCTTTGAAAAAATCAATACCATGCTTGACAAGCTGAACAACGGCAAAGGTGTGGCAGGAAAGATTATTTCGGATGAAAAAATGGGCAGAGAGCTTGCTGAAACCATAAGCAGCCTGAAAGCCACAACGGCGGAACTCTCGGCCCTTTCAAAGAAAGCATCGCATGGAAACGGGCTCCTTCCGAAGCTCCTTAACGACAAGGCCATGGCGAAAAATACCGAAGAGACCATCGAACATCTTAACCAGGCTGCATCAAAAACAGAATCACTGATCACCAAGCTCAACAATGACAACGGCACCATTGGCCAGCTCTCCTCCAATCCCGCTCTCTACAACAACCTCTCCCGCACCCTGACATCGCTCGATTCAGTCCTTGTCGACCTTAAAGCACATCCGCACCGTTATGTCAAAATTTCGCTTTTTTAACCCTTGGGGAAAAAGCTCATGCAAACAGTCCGTTTGTTTCTTACAACACTCTTCATCCTTGCCGGGTTAAGCACGACGCTCCAGACTCCGGCAATGGCCTATGATTTCACGCCCCTTGAAACGGCCATGAACAAAGCCGTCAGTGACTCTGTTTTTCCGGGAGCAAGCCTTGCCATTCTCTACAAAGGCAGGGTTGTGTTTCACAAGGCATTCGGACGATTGACCTACGAACCGCACAGCACTCCTGCCGATACAACCACCATCTATGATCTTGCGTCACTGACCAAAGCCGTTGCCACTACCAGCATTGCCATGCAGCTTGTCGAACGGGACTCACTCAATCTTCAGACACCGGTATCACACTATTTACCTGCATTCAGCGGAAAAGGAAAAGATAAAATCACCATCGAGCATCTTCTCCGGCACACCTCCGGACTGAGAGCACACGCTTTCTACTCAAAGACCTGCACCACGCCTGAACAACTCTTCAGCACCATTGCCGCCGATACCCTGCTCTCCAAACCAGGAAGCAAAACACTCTACAGCGATCTCGGTTTCATGCTCCTTGGCAGAATCATCGAAACCATCACCGGCAGCACCCTCGACGCAAACTTCCATAACCGGTTTGCCGAACCACTTGGGATGCGATCGACCATGTTCACTCCTCCGCAATCGCTCGTTTCGCGTCTTGCTCCGGTGGAAAAAGAGAGCCTCTGGCCCTTCACCTTTCAACGTCCTCTCGTTCACGACCAGAATGCCGCCCTGCTGGGAGGAGTTGCCGGTCATGCAGGATTGTACTCAACAACCGGAGACCTGATCAGGATGGTCACCATGCTGATGCATGGAGGCAGTATCAACAACCATACCTCTATCCATGCTGCAACACTGAACACGTTTCTCGCACGCAAAGAGTCTGAGCGAGCATCAGGATGGGATCTGCGTTCACTTGACGGGCACTCTTCAGCAGGTGACTATTTTTCAAACCGCTCTTATGGACACCTTGGTTACACAGGCACCAGCATCTGGATTGACCCCGAAAAAGAGCTTGCGGTTATTTTACTCTCCAACCGGGTCTATCCCTCGTCCGCCAACATCAAAATCAGAACCTTCCGTCCCCTGCTCCACAACACTATCGGCAGCTGCCTCCGCCTGAAAAAAACCTCAGACAACATCGAATAAAAGAGGTTCAGGCAAACAAACCCTGCATAGGCACAATAGGAAGCGGCACAGGCTTCACTGATTCCTGCCTGAAGATTGCATTGGCAGCCATTCGACCGGTAAAAGCCGCGGCCTCCATCAGAAACACCGGAGCATCAACTTTAACCCAGTCTCCTGCAAGAAAAAGATTTGAAAAGGGCGTTTCAACACCGGGTCGATGAGCGTGATCACCCGGAGCCCACCGCGTAAAATTAGACTGCAGCATGAACAGCTCATGCAGAACCTCCGCAGCCATAGTTTCCGGAAATATGGCATGCAGCTCCTGAAGCATCACAGCCTTGATTTCCGCTTCAGGCCTGATATCCTCGGGTGCAATAGCATAGGCATGCAGCTCGACAACACAGCAGCCATGCTTTTTAGCCCACGAGATAAAGGGTTCCTGAAAATCAGAGAAGATGGAGATAGAATCAGTATAGGTATATCCCGAAACCGTATAGAAGGGAAAATCCTTTGAAGCAAGCGGCCTGTCAATCCATAACCGGTAAACCGCATAGGGGTCAGCCTCGCCAAGCGAAGCCACGTTTGCTTCAAACTCAGGACGGTTCAAGTGTGAAGCTTTCACCAGCTCACGAACACCCCGCACATTAGACGCAACCACACAGTAGTCACACGCCAACCGTTCACCGCCTGCCGACTGCTTCACCACAAGCACTTCCCCCTCAACAGCAACTGCGAGTTTCACCAGCGGAGCTTTTGGCGGCCCGCTCACCGGAGTGCCTGATGCATCAAACCTCCCCGCATGACAGGGACAGGAAAAACCACCGCTACCTGCATCAGGAGTGACCGGACATCCCATGTGCGTGCAGCGCCCGTCATAGGCCAGATAACCGCTCTCCGTTCTGCCAACCATGACCGGTACTCCCTCAGCTGTCATAAACCCGATAAATCCCTGTTGCGGAACTTTTGCAGCATCAACATGCAGCAACAAGGCGCCCCCGCTCTCCGGCGTATCAATGCCAACACCGACAACCTTCTCCCCCACAACCTGCATGCTCCTTGCCGTACACCCCTTCCTCAAGCTCACCCCAAGTTGTTTCAGCTTCACCTCAAGAGGGTTGATGAGCGCACTCATACAATCGCGGTTTGTGATCGTAAAGGCTAATCCTTCAGGGTTGCCCATAAAATAAAAGTGGAAATACCGGAGCGCCTCAGCTGCCGACAACACCTCCATCCGGTTCATCGTCGCATCCGCAAAAGGGTGCAGCACGGTATCGACAAATGCAGGCAGCGCCTCACCCTTCCGGCAATAGGTCATAAAATCAATCGAGTCATACTTCTGAAAGGTCTTGCCATACTCATAGCGAAACAACTCCCCCGTCGAAAGCATCCCCTTCGAATTTTTCAGAAAAGAGACAAAATCAAGTCTCCGTGACTGCTCTACAATCGAAAGAACATTAAACGGAAAATACTTCGATGTCCGACCGTAGATCTCCTTTGGAAAGTGTTTAAATATAACCGGATATCCGGGCGATGAGATAAAGCTCTCACGCGTTATCCCTGCAGAAGCAAATATCTCGTTGAGATTATAATACTGATCAAAAAAGCCATGAAAGCCATGCTCCACCGGAAAGTGCTCACCAAGAGCCTCAATATCCCAGCCGGTCAGCTTGCCCCCCAATGCGGCAGAAGACTCAACAAGCGTTACCTCAAACCCTCGCTGCGCCAGTTCAAGGGATGCACTTATCCCCGCCAGCCCCCCCCCTATAACCACCACCTTTTTTAATCCACCAACCCTCTCCTTACCCCCCGACACCTCCCTGCCATACCATCCTTTTCGCGGCTGATAATAACCAATAAGACCGGCTGATCCTGCCACAGCGACACCGACACCAACACCTGTACCCACAAACAGTTTTTTTATAAACGCACGACGTTCCATAACAAGAAGAGAGCATTGACCTTGAGGAAATAGATTTCCTGAACTGTATATTTAATTAACAGCTAAATATTTGCTTAAACAACCCTCCCTTCAAATCCTTCACCCTCTTATGGCTGACCCGTCAACTGTTCTTGCCCGCACCATTCGCAAGGAAGCTGCACGACTCGGATTCGCTGCCATAGGCTTTTCCTCCCCCATACCGCAACCGCTCGCCATGCAGCGCTATAACGCCATGCTTGCTGAACATCGGCATGGTGAAATGGTGTATCTGGAAAACCGGTTGGACGAACGGGCCATGCCCTCAATGCTGCTCCCAGACCTGAAAACCATCATCTCGGCAGCAATCAGCTACAACTATCCACTTGATACCATTACCGGAGGGCCCGTCATTTCAACATACGCCCTTATAGACGACTACCACACCGTAGTCCGTGAAAAGCTCCAGCAACTCCTCAACTTCCTGAATACCCTCTTTGGAGAAGATCTCAACGCAACAATAACTGTCGACAGCTCCCCCATTCTCGAAAAAAACTGGGCTGAACATTCGGGCATCGGTAAAACAGGAAAAAACACCCTCCTCATCATCCCCTCCGCCGGCACATACATTTTTCTCGGAGAGCTGCTCATCAACAAAGAGATAACCGACAACAAACATCCTCTCCCCAACCTCTGCGGAAGCTGCACCAAATGCCTTGAAAGCTGCCCCACAGGAGCCCTCATCGAACCCAGCAAACTCGACGCAACCAGATGCATCTCCTACCTCACCATCGAACTCAAACGTGAATTCACCCCTGAAGAGTCCACACTGATCGGCAACCACCTCTTCGGCTGCGACCACTGCCAGCAAGTCTGCCCCCACAACCACCAGACAACCATTCCCCCCAACCACTCATTCACCCCGCACCAAAACCTCCTCAACCTCACCCCGGAAACCATCCTGTCACTAACCAAATCCACCTTCCGAACCCTCTTCCAAGGCACCCCAATCTACCGCACCGGCCTGAAACGCCTGAAACGCAACGCCCGAGCCGTAACCAAAAACCAAAATAAAAGATAGTACTCAGTACTCAGCACTGTCCCTCCCCTGCCTACGACATGAACCCTTCATTCAGAAAAGCTGAACACGTCTTATCGCTCGATCTCTACAACCGCCAACCCGATTTGGAATGTGCAATTGCAACTGCAGGCTATTACCACATTGATTCCTCCCGAGCAAGAAAGATTGTAAGACAAATGCAGTGGGCAGAAATACACAAGTACCGAATGGTGAGAGAGATAGGGGAGGGGTAATGGGTTCGTTTTGTAAAGTTTATTCAAGCATACCTTAGGGACTTGGTGTATACCGTAATACCGTTTATCTTGTCTTCAAAAAGCAACCCATCATCCAGAGAACTTGCACATGAAGACATCTACACTGAATCGCAACAACATATCCCCTGAAGTCGCCGAACTGGTTGTTCGTCTGGT
>CAIPYV010000029.1 GCA_903869365.1 uncultured Chlorobiaceae bacterium | reverse complement strand
GTGTTACTCGCAGCTTCACGGCGCTTGATGATTTCTTCAGCAGTAAGCCTGACAACGTGCCCATCAATCATGGTAATAATCGCTGTATTGGTTCGAATAGCCAAGTCCTCAGCAGCTCTCCCTGCACGTTGCATTGCAGCATAGTACCCTGCCATGTGGGGGATAATCGAATGTCTTTCGTATTCATAAGTAGCTCCATTCGCTTCACACGTCAGATGCTCGTTTTGTTAAACCCCGTTACAGTTTATCAAACGCTTCTGGTTCTACATCAGGAACGTTGTTTAATATTTCAAGGAATCTTTCGCGGCTGCCGCGTTTTGCCCGCTTTTCTAAATATTCAATTGCTGAACGAGCAGCAACTTTTTCAGCAACAGCAAGCATAATAAACTGATTGACGGAAATACCTTCTTCTTGTGCCACTTCACGAAGTTGCTCGTGTAATGATTTTGGTAAACGTAAACTTAATGTGCTCATTCTTTCACCTCATGTATAATTTGCAAAAACTCTTTCGGGGTTATTGCATGCATACCAAATTTTTCGCTACCTCTGAAATCCCTTATGTTGTGTGTGATGATATATTCACATTTGGCTGACACCGCTAATTCGAGCACACGTTCATCATTTGGGTCACTCAAAAACGGCCGCCACAGAAAATAAATTTTATGATGCTGCGCTATCGAACAGAGTGAATCAATAAAAATTGCGGCATCTTCTTTTGATAATCCCAATTCTTCACGGTGGCGTTGAATGACATTTTCGTACTCAAGAACAAGAGGCACGGAGTCGTGGATTTCAAACTGATGTGTTCCAACCAGTGACAATAACTTGTATGAAGCCCCTTTCTAAGAACGAAGGGCGGAAATAACGACATTGGTGTCAAGTACAATATCATGTATGCTCATGTTGGTATTATATATGATATCTTATGTAATACCAAATGAGATTTGTAAACAGCCTGATTTTGCAATGAAGCAGTCTAACTCCTGCGTTCAGTAATGCAGTGTGGATCGTTGAACGAAAAGAATATCATCGAGTTCGGCGCTGGTGGCAATGGTAGGAATAAGCAGCTGTCCTCTCCCTAATCTGAACGCCCATTTCCCGCTCTGATTTTTTTAAAAATTTTTGCGAATCAGTTACAAAAAAATTGAGCATTAAAGCTATCCGAAAATTTTCTAAGCTCGCCAAATAGCTTATAAAATTTAATTTTGGACAAAAAGTGGCCTTGAATGTGTAATTTGTCCGATTTTCCTTTGGGGTATTCCTGTCCGGGCCGGTTACATTCGGGTAGATAAAAAGCGTTATTGGTGTAAAAAAAGTTCACGACAGCAACCGCAAACAATCGGGTCATGGAGGATCTCGCCGAAGTGCTTGGGCCGCATCTGGAGGTGTTACGTGGTAATTTGAATCGTCCCTCTCTGACCCTGCAAACCATAACATTACCCGATCAAGCCGAGCGTCTTGCATGGCTGGCAGAACAGCTCGCCACGCTTCAAGGTCATGGGATCATCTATACGCTTACCGTGCGTGATGCAAATATGGTTGCCAGTTGGCTGAAAAGTCGGGGTTTGCGTGTAGAAGCCTATACGGGAGAAACCGGTGACCGTCGACCAGAGTTTGAGCAGGCGCTGCTTCATAATCAAGTAAAAGCCCTTGTAGCGACTTCCGCACTCGGAATGGGTTTCGATAAGCCGGATCTGGCATTTGTGATCCATTATCAGATGCCGGGATCGGTTGTCGCCTACTATCAGCAGGTTGGACGTGCAGGCCGCGCTCTGGAATCAGCTTATGGCATTTTACTCAGTGGTAAAGAAGAGACGGAGATAACGGACTGGTCATCAATAATGCTTTTCCCTCCAGACGGGAAGTCGATGAGGTTATTCATGCGCTTGAACATGAGTCTGCCGGGTTGTCGGTACCTGTTGATGAAGCTCTTGTTCGGGAAGCGGTCGCTTTTTTGCGTCGTACTAATTTGCCCATTGAGCCCAGACTTCAGTGTCCTGCTGGTGGTATGCCGCAATATCAGGTAAAAGGAAAAATTGCTGTAGATTTCCAGGCTCAAACCGGAAAGGCACTTTCGATTTGGGGTGATGCAGGATGGGGAGGACTCGTCAGAGAAGGAAAATACCATGACAACTTTTATTCTGATGCTTTGGTTAAAGCTTGTGTTGCTATGATGCACACATGGAATCCAGAACCGGCACCGACATGGGTAACTTGTGTTCCGTCGTTGCGTCACCCTGATCTCGTTCCTGATGTTGCGAAACGTCTTGCTGAAGCTCTGAATTTGCCATTCCAGATGGTGCTTGCAAAGACAGACCATCGGCCAGAGCAGAAAACCATGGCAAACAGTACGCAACAGGCTCGGAACATTGATGGATCACTCGCAGTCATTGTACCAAAACTCCCTGAAGGGGCCGTTCTTCTTGTTGATGAAAAACGCATGCAAAGCCTGCTTGGGCGTGGTTTTTTACTGAGTCAGGTTGTTGAGCATTGGCAGACACGTGCAATATGGGTGCTCAGCCGTGCCGATGCAGCATATCCCCGGCGTATCAAGACGCGATTGCGTGAAGGTGCACCTGCAGTGCTTTACGGCTGCGGTGATATCAAGTTGTTGGAAACCGGTGGTCTTGCTGTGGTGGGATCAAGGCATGTCGATCAGGCAGCCATGCGTGGTGCTCTTGAAGCCGGCGGTAAGGTCAGTGGTGTTCTTGCCGATCGCCTTGAAAAAACAGCAATGAACCGTGAACATCACAATCTGCTTATCGACGGCCAGTTGGTTCCTCTCTATGTGCGATCATCTGGAGTTCCTTCAAAAGGTCTCGAAGCCTTGCGTTCGAAGGGAGCTCTACCCTGGCCTGAACCTCAATCTTCTGATGCTTTTGATGCGGTTTTTGATACCCCAGATCCGCATTTGGAAACAGGGAGTTCTCCAGAAAAGCTGGAAAAAGAATCAGAGACTGAACAGAGCCTGGCCTTGTTTAAAGATTTTCAGGATATCGAGCAGTATTGATAGTTGTCCATCATGGGATGGTCGAAAAAATACAAGAAAAGGATAGTATTGGTTATCTTTACAGAAAGATGTGAGTTTGTTCTTGAAGCTCTTTTGAATTATTCACGAAAATAATCACAGACGGAGGTTGGCCGCCATGAAAAAAAACACAGGACTCTGGATTGATCACAAAGAAGCTATTCTGGTTTCAATTGAAGGCGACGAAGTTGTTGTTCAGCGCGTTGAATCCAATGCTGAAAGCCACCATAAACCATCTGGTGGATGGAAATCAGGTGGAACCAATGTCGCGCAGAGTGTCTCTAATGAGCATATTGATGAAGAACGTCGAAAACACCAGTATCATACCTTTTATCAGAAGGTGACAGGGTTGCTTGGAGATTCTGCGAAACTTGCAGTTTTCGGCCCTGGGGAGGCTAAAATTGAACTTGTCAAAGAGATCGAAAAGGTTGCTGAACTGCACAAAAAAGAAGTTGCAGTTGAAGCTTGCGAGCGGTTGACCGAAAATCAGCTTGTCGCGAAGGTTAAAACTTTTTTTTCTGCTCATAAGTAAACAGTTTGTTGACTGTTTGGAATTAGCAGAATAAAAGTGTAGTTGGTAGCATAGTGAAATGACGAATGGCGTAAGAACAGAACTTTAAGGGGGACTGCCATAGAATTTGTTATGGCAGTCATGTATGGTTGCTTCTACTCCCGAAAGGTTCAAAACCGAATGTATGGAAATACTTTTACTTTTATTTCTGATAGTAATTAACGGCCTTTTTGCAATGTCGGAAATAGCGCTGGTAACGGCAAAGCGCTCTCGTCTTTCAAAACTTGCAGAGGATGGAGAAAAAGCTGCGGCGATTGCTATGAAGCTTGGGCAGGAACCCTCCAGTTTTCTTTCGACTATCCAGATTGGCATTACGTCGATTGGGATTCTCAACGGTATTGTCGGCGAAGGCGCTTTAGCCAGTCCATTCGCTGGCATCCTTCAATCCTTCGGTATGGATCGGGAAATAAGTCACATTGTTTCTACTGCGGTTGTTGTGCTTTCGATTACCTATATCACTATTGTTATCGGCGAACTTGTTCCAAAGCGCCTTGGTCTGTTTAATCCGGAAGGAATTGCCTGTCTGGTGGCTCGCCCGATGCGTACGCTTTCGACGATAACCCGTCCCTTTGGGAGGTTGCTCACGGCCTCGACAGACGCTATTCTGAGACTGATGGGGAAGCACCCGCAGGCCATGCCGAGTGTGACGGAGGAAGAGATTCATGCCATGCTGGAGGAGGGGTCTGAAGCAGGGGTTATCGAGCAGCATGAACATGAGATGGTTCGTAATGTCTTCCGTCTTGATGACCGACAACTTGGCACTCTGATGGTTCCAAGAGCGGACATTATCTTTCTTGATGTTTCCCGACCCCTTGAAGAAAATATCAGCAGAGTGACAGAATCGGAACATTCACGCTTTCCGGTCTGTAACGGCGGCCTTCAATTTCTGCTTGGCGTTGTCAATGCTAAACAGCTTTTATCGAAGACCTTGAAAGGTGGCCTTACTGAATTTACCTCGCAATTGCAGCCCTGTGTCTATGTGCCGGAAACCCTTACGGGCATGGAACTGCTCGACCATTTCAGAACTTCCGGGACTCAGATGGTCTTTGTGGTTGATGAATATGGTGAAATTCAGGGGCTTGTTACCTTGCAGGATATGCTTGAGGCGGTTACCGGTGAGTTTGTTCCTCGCAATCTTGAGGATTCATGGGCTATCCAGCGACAGGACGGCTCCTGGCTGCTTGACGGGCTTATTCCTGTTCCTGAACTTAAAGACACGCTTGAGTTGAAATGTGTTCCGGAGGAGGATAAAGGACTCTATCATACGCTCAGCGGTCTTATGATGTGGCTGCTCGGACGTATGCCGAGAACTGGTGACATTATGACCTGGGAGAGCTGGACGCTTGAGATAGTAGATCTGGACGGTCAGAGGATTGATAAGGTTCTTGCCTCAAGGGTGTCGGAAGTTTCCAGGTCAGTTGACGGCCACACTGAAGAATCCGTCTCGGCTGTGTGATCGATTCTGCTTTTTCTTTACATTATGGCTTCTGATAATGGAGAGGGTGGAACAGCTTCGCTCTCTGTTGTTAAAGAACATTGAAATTAAGAGTTGCAAGAAAGTTATGACACACCATACCTCAGACTGTTTATTTTGCCGGATCGTCAGCGGAGAGATCCCTGCTGCAATTGTCTACCGGAACGATCATGTTATGGCATTCAGGGATATCACGCCGGTATCTCCTCAGCATGTCCTGATCATTCCCCTGAAGCATATTGCCTCGTTGAGCGATCTTAGTCCTGAAGATGAGTCGATAGCCGGACATATTCTTCTTGCCGCCGGAACTGTGGCTGAAATTCTTGGTATCAGGGAATCTGGCTACAGACTGGTCTTTAACAATGGTAAGGATGCCATGCAGAGCGTTTTTCATATTCATGGGCATCTGATAGGAGGACGCACGATGGGTTGGCCTCCCTTCCCCGGTTTGTCTACTGTGCACGGATAACCATTTATAGCATGCAATTTTTCCAGTGCTCTGATTGTTATTGAGGTGGTAGTCAAGCATGTTTATTTTTTTACTGTTTTGCTGGAGATTATGGTATGCGGTTATCGGAATTGAAAGTTGGTGATAAAGCAGAAGTTACGGCGGTAAAGGCAGAGAGTGCTGTCAGGCGTAGGATTATGGATATGGGGCTCATAAAAGGCACCAGATTCAAGGTGCTGAGAGTTGCCCCGCTCGGCGATCCAATGGAGATTGTGTTCAAGGGCCTCTATCTTGCAATGAGAAAAAATGAGGCGGATGGGGTTATGGTGCGTAAAGTCGGTGACGATGCTCCATGTCCGGCAGCAAAACAGTTCTGGCGGTTTGGAGGTAAGGTATGAGTGACGGCCGGGAAATCAGTATCGCGCTGGCCGGCAATCCGAATTGCGGAAAATCCTCACTGTTCAACGCGCTTACCGGCGCGCATCAGAAGGTTGGAAATTTCCCTGGTGTTACCGTTGAAAAGCATGAAGGGTATCTCGATTACCATGGGTATAGAATCAGAGTGGTCGATCTGCCCGGAACCTATTCGCTTACCCCTTACTCTCCGGAGGAGATAGTCACAAGAGAGTATCTTATCAAGGAACGTCCTGATGTTGTTGTCAATGTCCTTGAGGGCCCGAACCTTGAAAGGAACCTTCTGCTGACAACACAGCTTATGGAGCTTGAAGTTGATTTCCTTGTTGCACTGAACATGATGGACGAAGTGCAGGAAAAGGGTATTGTTATTGAAATAAAACAGTTGCAGGCGCTGCTCGGTTGCCATATTATACCGACGTCGGCTAAAAAGAAGACAGGGCTGGATTCACTGCTGGATCATATTATACGGGTTTTTCAGAAGGATATTCAGATCCGTAAAAACAAGCTTTTTTTCCGTCCTGAACTTGAAGCTTCGGTCGATAAAATCACAACACTTCTTTCTCATCAGAAGGAACTCAATCTGTTCAATGCCCGGTGGTTGGCCATCAAGCTTTTGGAAAATGACAGGGAAGTGTATCATCAGGTACAACGCTATCCGGTCTGGGTTAAAGTTGAACTTGTTCTGCAGGATGCAATCAGGGACGCTGAGCATCTGCATGATTCCGAACCCGAGGTTCTCATTACCGAAGACCGTCATGCCTTTATTCGTGGTGCCATCAAGGAGTGTGTCCGGCAACCGGAAGAAGGAAAGGCTTCGGTAACCGACTTTATCGACATGGTGGTGCTCAACAGGGTGCTTGGGCTTCCTGTTTTTTTACTGGTGGTCTGGGGGATTTTTCAGATGACCTTTACACTCGGTTCAATTTTTACGGGATGGCTTGCTTTATTGTTCAGTACAATTGCCTCGGTCATCGGACCTTTTCTCTTGAATGATACTTTTCGCTCCATTGTTGTTGACGGTATTATTGCCGGGGTTGGCGGAGTCCTGATTTTTCTTCCCAATATTGTTCTGCTTTTCATAGGCCTATCCTTTCTTGAAGCTTCCGGTTACATGGCTCGTGCCGCTTTTGTTATTGATCGCGTGATGCATCGTTTCGGTCTGCATGGCAAATCCTTTATCCCCCTGATCACGGGGTTCGGCTGTTCCATTCCTGCAATGATGGCTACACGGACATTGAAAAGTCAGACGGACAGACTTGTCACCATCATGATCATTCCCTTTATGAGTTGCGGAGCGAAGCTTCCGGTTTATGTCATGCTGACGGCTGCTTTTTTTGCACCCGCTGTAGCGGCCAATGTCATGTTTGGAATTTATCTACTGGGTATTGCTGTCGGGCTCTGGACAGCGTGGCTTTTAAAATCAACCATTCTTAAAATCGATTCCGAGCCGTTTGTGATGGAGCTTCCGCCCTATCGCTGGCCGACACTTACCTCTGTGTTCTTTCAGGCAAAGATGAAAGCCATGATGTATGTGAAAAAAGCAGGGACACTTATTTTAAGTGCCGTTATCATTATCTGGGCGGCAAGCAACTATCCTCGCCAGTCGGCTCTTGATGCAACGCTTGCCGCGGAAACAGCGCGTATTGCCGGCAACAGTATGACTTCCTCTGAAAAAGACGCAACAAGGAAGGCACTTGACGTTCGCATCAAGTCTGAACAGCTCGAATACTCTCTGGCTGGAAGAGCAGGCAAAGTACTTGAACCTATGATCAGGCCGCTTGGTTTTGACTGGCGTATTGGTATTGCCCTGGTAACCGGGCTTGCCGCAAAAGAGGTTGTTGTTTCAACCATGGGCACGATTTACTCTATCGGACAAAGCGATGGAGCGCCAAAGGAGCTGAAATCCATTCTCAGGAGCGATCCTTCATTCAGCAAGGCCACTGCGTTGAGTCTCATGGTGTTTGTGCTGCTCTACATTCCCTGTGTGGCCGCAATGGGTGTCATGAAAAAGGAGGTAGGACGCTGGCGCCCTGTGCTTCTTTATTCTGTCTACTCTCTTTCGGTAGCCTGGGTACTCTCTTTTGCGGTATACCGCATAGCCCTTCTTATGCAGTAACTTCAGCAGGCTCTTGAACAACAGTCGCGGCAATCAAGCCGGACTCTTCCGCTTTCAGAATAATATCATCGACAGGAGTGGTCATGGAAACCGGTTGGCCATCTGTCATGAGAAGCATCACTGACGGGTGAGCTTTCTGGTGGTCGGCCATGATCGACTCCCAGTTGTTGCGGACACCCTCTTCAAGCGTGCTCCATGCAAGCCGTCCCCTGCACTTCGGAAATTTTGAGCAGCCAAGCCAGAGCCCCCTTTTTCCGCTTCTGAGAAAGAGCGGGGAAGCGCACTTTGGACAGAGAATGTTGGTCACAACCGGAGGGGTTTTCATAGGCTCAATGTGCCGTTGTTTGTTGAGATTAAGCAGCGTATTGCACTTCGGATAGTTGGAACAGGCAAGAAAAGGTCCGAGTCTGCCCTTACGCAGAAGCATGTGCCCCTCTTTGCAGGACGGGCAAAGGATGGCGGTATCTTTTGGCTTCTCCCGGTTCGAGCTTATTGCCTTGATGTTTTTGCACTTCGGGTAGCGTGAACAGCCTAAAAATTTTCCACTGGCCGTCCATTTAATAATCATCTGTCCCTCTCCGCATTTATCACAGGCGACAGTATCGCTGTTCTGCGGAATAATAGGGTCGCCTTTACGCAGGTTCAGTGCCGTTTCAAGCGGTTTGTAGAAACTGTCAAGTACTTTTTCGTATTCGTCCTCTCCATTTGCCACCTTGTCAAGTTCATTTTCCATGAAGGCCGTAAAGCCTACATCAAAAAGCTCTGGAAAATTTGCAACAAGAATAAGTGAAACATCTTTACCAAGTTCGGTCGGACTGATTTTTTTCTTTTCAAGCTCTACATATCGGCGATCCTGCAAGGTAGAAAAAATAGAGGCATAGGTTGATGGGCGTCCAATGCCGAAATGGTCGAGATCCTTTACCAGCGTGGCTTCACTGTATCGAGCTGGAGGGCGGGTAAAGCTCTGCTTCTGGTCAATATCCGCGATGGTCAGTGGATCGCTCACCGAAAGCCGTTCAGGCAGTTTTACCGAAGGTTCTTTTTCTATATCGTCTTTAGTTGAGCTTTGTGCCTCGTAATCAAGCTCCTTCTGGTCGTCAAAAACTCGCATGAAGCCTGGGAACAGAACCCTGCTGCCGGTTGCTCTGAACAGGAATTTTTGAAACGTATCCTCAACATCAACCCGCGTCTGCTCGATTTTTGCCGGCGCCATCATGGCTGCCAGAAATCGTTTCCAGATCAGTTCATACAACTTAAACTGATCGGTTGAAAGGTACTGTTTCAGTTGTTCCGGTTTTTTTAAAATCGAGGTCGGACGTATTGCTTCATGGGCATCCTGAGCATTTTTTCCAGCTTTTGCAGCTCCGCCGAAACCGATGTACTCTTTGCCGAACAGTTTTTCGATATACTCCCTGGCCTGAACGATTGCTTCAGCTCCGATGCGCGTGGAATCGGTTCTCATATAGGTGATGAGACCGACTGCACCTTCCGCACCAAGATCAATTCCCTCATAAAGCTGTTGTGCTGCACGCATGGTCCGCTGTGACCCGAAGCCAAGCTGGTTTGATGCAGCCTGCTGAAGAAGCGATGTCGTGAATGGCAGTGGTGGTTTGCGCTGCTGGGTTCGAGGCGCGATCTCTACAACAGAAAAAATTGCGTTCTTGACAAGTGCCGCGATGGTCTCAGCCTGATTGACATTGGATATCTCAGGCTTGTCGCCTTCAAAACGAACAAGCTTTGTCCAGAAAGACTCTTTGCCGGGAGTTACAAAATCCGCAGCAATGGTCCAGTACTCCTGTATCAGGAAGCGGTTGATCTCGGCCTCACGTTCGCAGATCAGACGAAGTGCGACGGATTGCACCCTGCCAGCGGAAAGACCGCGCAGAACTACTTTCCACAAAAACGGACTGATCTTATATCCTACTATTTTGTCGAGGCCCTGACGGGTCTGCTGGGAACGGACCAGTCGATAGTCGATCTGTCGTGGTTCCTGAATAGCCGCGATGATGGCGTTTTTAGTGATTTCATTGAAAAGAACACGGAAGACCGGTTTCTTTGTCAATCCAATTTCGTTTGAGATATGCCATGCGATGGCTTCTCCCTCTCGGTCAGGGTCAGTGGCTATCAGAATTTCATCAGCCTCTGCAGCCAGTTTTTTTAAGAGCCGGACAACCTTTTCTTTTCCGGGAATTATTTCATACCGTGGTTCGTAATGATTTTCAAAATCAAGGCCGATCTCTTTTTTCGGCAGATCCTTGATATGACCGACCGATGCGAATACTGTATATTTGTCGCCAAGGTATTTATTGATCGTTTTAGCCTTTGAAGGGGATTCGACAACAATCAAGGTACTGTTTCTGGCAGATGGTATTGATGTTTTTAAAGCCATTGATCAGTCCCGGGAGTAAGAGCGTTACAATTAAATTTTGAAAAAGATAGGTGTTGAAGAGCAAAAAACAAATTTTACCATTCTTGAGACGTTTAATAAACCGGTCATTATGTGCAGGAATAGTTTGTTTTCTGCTATAATACCCGCTTCTACGGGGCGGAAAAATATATTTTATTATTATTAATGGAACCCGTAATGTTCACAGGAAATCAATTGCATTTGACAATCATGCCCCACGTTTCACCTCCTCTGTCTTATCGTTTTGCTGTTTTGATGCTTGCAACTCTTTTGATGCTTTCTTTCAGGACTCTTTCAGCCGCCCCCTCAGCTCAGACAGGACAGTCAACCGTTCCTCTCCATGTTACTACCGGAAAAGATCAGGGCTATACGATCAAGGTTCTTGCCCGTAGAGAAGGGAGCGCCATTATGATTGATCTTGAATCCATGGCAAGGGCTTTGCGATTGAGCTTTCGCCATGATCAGGAGAGGCTTGTTATCGAGGAGGCTCTCGATGTTCCCGGCAGTTCCTGCACGGTCATGATCAATAATAATTTTGCAAGAGTCATTTCAAAAGATCCAGAACACCTGAAAAGGATGGTTCAGTTGCAGTCTATGCCTGTTTTATTAAAATCCAAAATCTATCTGCCTGTCAACCAGGCGTGCAGGCTTTTTACGGTATGGCTTGACAGGGAGGTTGTCTATAGTTATTCCTCAGGCATGATCAAAGCATGGCTGAACGGGAAACGGTTTGGTGAATCAGTCAGTATGATCGGGCTTGTAAAGAGTGAAGAGCATTCGTCAGATCAACAAAGTATCAAGCCTGCTGAAGATGGTACGACGGTTATCAGTGGTATTGAGATTGAAAATAGGGCAAATGGAGCCATCATAAATTTTTCAGCTTCCGGTAAACCCACCCAGTTTTCACTGCTCAAACCCGACGCTGAAGGATATGTTTATTTCTCGCTTGAAAAAGCATCGTGCGATGTCAATACTTTGTCAAAAATATACAGCGGAGGCGTCGTCAAGGCTATTACTCCTAAACAGTTTGCTGAAGGCGGTCTGCAATTTACAGTAGCACTTGACAATAAGTCGTTTGTCATTAATTCTGTTGAGTTTCACCGTGATGAAAAAAGCAATCGTTATGTGCTCTATGTTCGAAGTAATGCTGATGTTGAAGAAATTCGTAAAAAAGAAAAGGAACAGCAGAATGCAAAGGTAATCAGCCGTGATGTTGAAAAATGGAAACTTAATACCATTGTACTTGATGCCGGTCATGGTGGAAAGGATCCGGGAACTATTGGTTTCAGTGGTGCTCGTGAAAAAGATGTCGCTCTGAATATTGTTCGCGACCTGGGAAATTTTATCACGCAGAAATGGCCGGATGTTCATGTGATTTATACAAGAAAAGATGATCGTTTTATACCGTTGCATGAACGCGGTAAAATCGCAAACCAAAGCGGAGGAAAACTTTTTATCAGTGTCCATTGCAATGCAAGTCCAAACAGAAGTGCTCGCGGTTCGGAGGTTTATATTCTCGGACCTCATAAAAACAAGGCCGCTCTTGATGTTGCAATGTTTGAAAATGCGGTAATCCGCCAGGAAGAAAATTTTCAGGAGCAGTACAAAGGTTTTTCTGATGAGCATCTTATCATGAGCAGCATGGCCCAGAATGCATTTGCCAAGCAGTCTACCACCCTTGCTCAATTCATTATCAAACCTGTTGATAAGCAGCAATCAGTCAATAATAATCGAGGAGTTCACCAGGCGGGCTTTATGGTGTTGTGGACTCCTTCAATGCCAAGCATCCTTGTTGAAGTTGGATACTTATCTAATCCTGAGGAGGAGCGAATGCTTCGAGATCGACAGGTACAGACAAAAGTTGCTTATGGCATTTTTAAGGGAGTGCAGGCTTATCGAAAGAATTACGAAACAACAAGCAAGGCATCTCTTACGGAGTGACAGACATGAAGATGAAAAGGGGCGCGCGGATATGCGCCTTTTTTTTTTATTTTAAAATTGTCAACCGAGTCGTATAAGTTGGTTGACGGTGAGTTTTTATTGTTTGACTCCTTTTCTGTTATGAACGATATTGCCGCCCAGATTTTAAATCGATTGTTGAAAGCTGGTGATTTTTTATCGGGTGAAGATTTGTGTTACGAATTTGGTATGACCAGAAGTGCTGTCTGGAAACATATCAGGCTGTTGCGAGCCGAGGGTTATCATGTAGATGCGGTAACAGGCAGAGGATACCGACTGTCGTGCCTGACCGGTCGACCTGTCAAGGCTGAGGTTACACCGTTTTTAACCGCTCAACGGTTTGGCAGAAACATACTCTATCACGATGTTACTGCATCAACAAATCTCCTTGCAAAGTCCCTTGCCAACGACGGTTCACCTGAAGGCAGTGTCGTTGTTGCTGATTCTCAGACATCGGGTCGGGGCCGAATGGGTCGAATCTGGGTGTCGCCATCGGGGGTCAATCTTTATTTTTCACTGATTCTGCGCCCTGGGGTTCCTTCGATCCGTGTTCCTCAGCTTACGTTGCTTGTAGCGGCGGCCATACATCAGGCTTTGGTCAGTGTTGCTTCTGATCTTGCCCCGTTGATCAAGTGGCCGAATGATATTCTTCTCAATGGTAAAAAGGTTTGCGGTGTACTGTGCGAAATGCAGTCCGAGCCCGATCTTACGCACTTTGTTGTGGTTGGCATCGGCTTGAATATCAACCAGACGCTGATGCCGTCTGAACTTCAGGATGTTGCAACGTCGCTTTTTTTGGAAACCGGGTGTTTATTTGCCCGCCCTGAGCTTCTTGCTTCTGTGCTGAATCATTTTGAACCACTTTACGATGCATGGATTCTGCAGGAGGATCTCGGCTTTATTCTTCCCTATCTGGAAAAGTATTCACTGCTTCAGTCTAAGCAAGTCACTATTGATCAGCTTAAGCGAACCCTGAGTGGAACGGTCAAAGGGATTGCTCGCGGAGGAGAGCTGGTGATTGAAGGTTCAGACGGGCAAACGCATCTTATTTCATCGGGTGAAGCGCACCTGCGCAAAGAAACATTATAATTACTAACCACATTGTATCTTATGGACACAACGACGATTCATCCTCAAATTGCAGCTGCATATCGTGTGCTTGAAACGGGTGAACCAATCAGTCGGAATGAAGCTGTTCTGCTGGCGGATCTTCCTGGTGAGCTGGCGCTCGATCTGGCCGCTCTTGCAAACAAGGTCAAAAACCGCTACTCAAACGGCTCAGAATCGCTTCATGCCTGTTCAATCATGAATGCCAAGTCTGGGGTGTGCGGCGAAAACTGCAAGTTTTGTGCTCAGTCACGGCACAATCGTGCCGACATTGAGGTTTATGATCTTGTTGATGAAGAGTCTGTACTTATTGAAGCACGCAACTGTGTCGCAGAGGGTGTTTCCCATTTCGGTATTGTTACCAGCGGTTACGGGTATAAAAGGATAAATGCAGAGTTTCAGCGTGTGCTTGATATGATCAAGCGACTGCATACGGATTTACCAAGTTTGCATGTCTGTGCTTCATTGGGTGTTCTTGGCGAAGAGCCAGTAGCGGCTCTTGCTGCGCAGGGGATAGCGCATTACAACATCAATATTCAGGTTGCTCCTGACAGATACCATGACCTCATTGCCGATACGCATACGGTTCAAGAGCGGATTGAGACAATTAACCTGTTGAGAAAGAACAATATCTCTGTCTGTTGTGGTGGCATTATTGGTGTCGGAGAGTCAATGCTTGAGCGTATTGAGATGATTTATGCGCTTCAGGAGCTTGACGTTTCCGTTATTCCGCTCAATGTTCTTGTCCCGATAAACGGGACTCCGCTTCAAGGAAGTGAACCAGTTTCTGTTGCCGACATTGTGAAAACCTTCGCAATATGCCGTCTTGCACATCCCGATAAAATCATCAAGTTTGCGGCTGGACGCGAAACGATTATGAAAGATTTTCAGGGCCTTTTAATGCTTTCTGGAGCAAATGGTTATCTTACCGGAGGTTATCTGACCACACGAGGAAGGGATATTGCTGACGACCGCAGCTTTGCACGTCAGATTGCAAGCTTTAACTGATGGAGCCTGCCGATGCAGTTTTATGAACGGATCAGCGACGAACTTAATGAACTCAAACGTCTTGACCGGTACAGGGTGCTTCCAGATATTCCGGCCCGTAACGGGAAGAAAATTGAAATAAACGGGAAGCTGCTTTTGAACCTTTCCTCGAACGATTATCTCGGTCTTGGTGATGATAGAGCGATGCTTGAAGGGTATGGAACTCAGTTCAGGAAGGGTTCGTATGCCATGACCAGTTCTTCATCCCGTCTTCTGACGGGCAATCATCCGCTTTATGATCAGCTGGAAAAAGCATTAGCCTTACTCTACGGACGGGAGTCGGCGATGGTTTTCAACAGCGGGTATCATGCTAACATAGGAATACTGCCTGCGCTTTGCAATCGTCACGATCTTGTGTTAAGTGACCGGCTGAACCATGCGAGCATTATTGACGGAATGAAAATTGCTGAAGCTCCCTATCAGCGTTATCGTCACAGGGACTATGATCATCTCGAAGAGCTTCTTGCAGCGGCAGCGGGCAGGTACCGCCAGATTTTTATTGTTACTGAATCCGTGTTCAGTATGGACGGGGATCTTGCAGACCTTTTCCGGCTTGTTGCTTTGAAAGAGCAATACGGAGCCTTTCTTATTGTTGACGAAGCACACGGCGTCGGAGTATTCGGTGAGCGTGGTCTCGGGTTGTGTGAAACAGCAGGAATGGTGCAGCGTATTGATATCATTACCGGAACATTCGGTAAGGCTCTGGCCTCAACGGGAGCATTTGCCGTGATGGGTGCTCTTGTAAAAGAGTATCTGCTGAATACCATGCGGTCATTCATTTTTACAACGGCCCTGCCACCGGTTATTCTTGGCTGGAGCCTGTTGACTCTTCAGAGGCAGACTTCCATGTCTACAGAGAGAGCGGAACTCCTGAAGCTTGCGGCGAGACTTCGTCGTGAACTGATCTTGCGTGGTTGTGATGTCCCGGGAGAAAGTCATATTGTTCCGGTGGTTACAGGGAGCAATGCCTTGGCTGTAGCCTTGGCAGCCCGGTTGAGCAATGCCGGATTGCTCTGTATGCCGGTGCGTCCTCCTACCGTTCCGGAACATGGTGCCCGTATCCGTATTTCTCTCCGCTCAATCCTGGAGTGGGAAGATATTGAACGAATACCTGAAATTATAGGAGGATAACGATATCATGAAAACCGTATGGCTGCGAAAAGAGGGAGCCGAAGAGCTCTTGCTTTTCTTCAACGGTTGGGGTATGGACTATCGTATTGCCGCCCATCTGTTGCATGAATCGCTCACCACAGATTTTTCTCCGGACTTCCTGGTCTGTTACGATTACCGTACGTTGGAGCCTGAGCCCTCTTTTATAAAAGAGCTTAGGCGTTATGACAGTATAACGCTTATCGCCTGGTCCTTCGGTGTCTGGGTGGCGCAGCATATTGAGCTTCCCGCAATAGAGTGCGCGATTGCCATCAATGGGACACTGCATCCCGTAGATGCCGAGCAAGGTATTCCTCCAGAGGTTTTTCAAGCAACACTCTCAACCTATTCTGAAGAAAATCGTGACCGTTTTAATCGTAGAATGTGCGGAAGCCGTGAAGCACTTGCTCTTTTTTCCACCATCTCCCCTGAACGCAAAACTTCAGATCAACTGGAAGAACTGGAACGGCTGCAGGAGTATCAGTCGATAGAGGAGTATAGAACTGGTATTGCTTCATGGCACTACAATCACGCTATTATAGGTGGAAAAGATCTTGTGTTTCCAGCAAAGCAGCAGTTCGCTGCATGGAAAGGTATTCCTCAAACTATTATCGCTGATATGCCCCATTTTCCTTTTTTGCATTTTATTAATCTGCAGGAGGTCCTCGCATGCTGCAGAAAATAAAAATAGACAAAGAGCTTGTGCGCCAGAGGTTCTGCAGAACCCTCAGAAGTTATGGCGGCAATGCCGTAGTACAGAAAACCATGGCTGTAGAGCTTTCGGAAATAATCTGCAGGGAGAAGACGGTTTGCGCATTCGATCGTGTTCTTGAGGTAGGGTCAGGGTCAGGTTTACTGATGGCTGAACTGCTCAGTCGTTGCTCAGTCAAAAGCTATTATGCCAATGATCTTGTTGAAGAGAGTCTTCCCTGCCTTCGGAAGGTGCTTGAACGCTTTCCTGTTGAGAAGTTTCATTTTATCGCCGGCGACATAGAGTGCAGGGATGATTTGCCTTCAGCGCTCGATCTTGTGGTTTCAAATGCCACGTTGCAATGGCTTGATGATCTTGATGACTTTTTCAGAACCATGTCCAATCATCTCAGTCCCGGAGGTATTCTGGCCTTCAGTACTTTCAGTACCTCAAATATGCAGGAAATCGCAACAATCGAGGATGTCGGACTCTGTTATCACTCCCTCAATGAGCTTGAAATTCTGGCTGGACGGTATTTTGATCTTGTTTTCAGCGGTGAAGAGGAACAACGTATTGAATTCAGTTCTCCTGATAAGATCCTTCATCATATACGACAGACTGGCGTTAACGGTCTTCTGCGCAGTTCATGGACAAAAAGTAGATATAACTCTTTCATTGCAGAGTACCGCCGATTGTTTTCCTGCGAAAACGGTGTCTACCTTACCTATCATCCTGTTTATTGCTGTCTGAAAAAGAAGCTGTTATGAAAGGCTCTGTTCTTGCTGTTTCAGGTATTGATACTGGAATCGGAAAAACGTATGCGACAGGACTTATTGCAAAAGCACTGCTCCGACAGGGAAAAGCCGTCATTACCCAGAAAATTGTACAGACAGGATGTGAAGGTGTCGCGGAAGATATCCTCAAACACCGTCATCTTATGGGTATCGGTCTGCAGGATGTTGACAGAGAGGGGTTAACCTCTCCTTATGTTTTCCGCTATCCAGCTTCGCCTCACCTTTCTGGACGTATGGAAGAGGTTGAGATTGATATCCTGCACATCCGCCGTGCGACCTTTGCTTTGCAGAAACGCTACGACCTGGTCCTTTTGGAAGGAGTTGGCGGTTTACTGGTGCCTCTTGCTTATGATCTGCTGTTTGCCGACTATATCCGTAATGCCGGATATGAGCTTGTTCTTGTGACTGGCCCGAGGCTTGGCAGTATCAGCCATACCCTTCTCTCGATTGAAGCGTGTGTGAAACGGGGAATCGTTATCAGGGGAGTAATCTATAACCTTTTCGGGAGCACAGATAAGCTGATCGCTAAGGATACTCGTGAAGTTATCCTTCACTACCTTCATAAAGCGGGCTCAAAGGCGCCGATCATAGATCTGCGGGATGGTTTGTTCGAAGGAGAGTCGCTTCACAGTCTCCGCTTATAAACAAAGTTTAACGTCACCTATTGTTCTGTTGCTATGGCCATATTGTCTCATTCCATAGATCTTGATTTCGACCGCTCTCATCTCTGGCATCCATATACTTCAGTGACCAATCCACTGCCGGTCTACCCTGTTAGCCGCGCTTATGATGTCTTTCTTGAGCTGGAGGATGGCCGAAAACTTATTGACGGGATGTCTTCCTGGTGGGCAGCCATTCATGGTTACAATCATGCGGTGCTTAACGAGGCGATAGTCTCACAGATGCAGCGGATGAGCCATGTCATGTTTGGAGGTCTGACCCACGAACCTGCAGTGAACCTGGCAAAACAGCTGATTGCATTGACTCCACACTCTCTGGAGAAAGTTTTTTTGTGTGATTCCGGGTCAGTTTCAGTTGAAGTTGCCATCAAGATGGCGATTCAATACTGGGCCGCGCTGGGGGCAACCTCAAAAAACAAGTTACTGACAGTGCGGTCAGGGTATCATGGCGATACCTTTGCCGCCATGTCGGTCTGCGATCCGGTAACAGGTATGCACTCATTGTTTAAAGGAACGATACAAGAGCAGTTTTTTGCTGAAGCTCCTGCATGCCGGTTTCATGAGCCGTGCACAGAAGAAGATCTTGCCGATATTCGCATGATGCTTGAACGGCATCATTGGGAGATTGCCGCTGTAATTATAGAGCCTGTTGTGCAGGGAGCGGGAGGTATGCGGTTTTATGCTCCGCACTATCTTGTCATGCTCAGGGAGTTGTGTGACAGCTATGATGTACTCTTGATTTTTGATGAAATTGCTACAGGTTTTGGGCGGACGGGCAGAATGTTCGCGCTTGAGCATGCCGGTATTGCGCCGGATATTATCTGCTTGGGTAAAGCGTTGACCGGCGGCTATATGACTCTTGCTGCGACGCTTACAACAGACAGGGTAGCTGAAACAATCTGTTCAGGTAATCCTGGTGTCTTCATGCATGGCCCAACCTTTATGGCCAACCCGCTCGCTTGCGCTGTTGCATCTGCAAGTATAAGTCTGCTGATCAGTTATGACTGGCAGACCTCGGTACGGCGTCTTGAAACGGGACTGCTTACAGGACTCGAGCCTTGCAGGGAGCTGAGTTCTGTTCTGGATGTACGCGTGCTTGGTGCGATAGGAGTTGTTGAGCTGTACCGACCGTTAGATATGGCTGTCGTTCAGAAACAATTTGTCGATCAAGGGGTCTGGGTGCGTCCTTTCGGACGCCTGGTCTATCTTATGCCACCCTTTATTATGCACGATGAGGAACTCGGCATATTGACTGCTGCGGTGTGCAATGTTGTTAAAACGATGCGGTAGTTTTTGTTTTGGAGTAGATTAGAGTGTATTATGTCAAGTCATATCAGATTTATAGGTTAAAAGTCAAACACATCAATGAGAGCTAAACCCTGGATCAGCCATTACGACAAAGGGGTTCCCCACACGCTTCAGCCTTATCCGGAGCAGACATTGATTGATGTCGTCCGAACGACGGCAGCAGAGTCTCCGCAACAGACGATGCTGTTCTTTAAAGGTGCCTCTATCTCATACGGAGAATTTGAACAGCAAAGCAATGCCTTAGCCTTGGCGCTTCTATCACTTGGTATCGGCAAAGGTGATCGCGTAGCCTTGATTATGCCAAACTCTCCGCAGATGCTGATCAGCGAGTTTGGTATATGGAAAGCAGGAGCTATTGCGGTTCCCATGAACCCGCTCTATACCCTCAATGAGTTTGAACACGCACTCAATGAATGCGGCGCGGAAACAGCTATTGTATTGACTCCTTTTTATGAGAAAATCAAGCAGGTTCAGCCGGATTCACGTCTGAAAAGAATTATTGCTACCAATATCAAGGAGTATCTTTCGCCTCTTAACACCCTTCTTTTTACGGTTTTTAAAGAAAAAAAGGATGGGCACAGGGTACTCTTGAAGCGTGGAGATCACTGGTTTGGCAATCTTATCAGAGCTCATTCCGGTCTTACATTCACTCCGATGCTCATCCAGCATGACACACCGGCGATTTTTCTCTTTTCAGGAGGAACGACTGGCAATCCCAAGTGTGTTGTCATTACGCATCAGGGGCTTGTGATTACAGGTATGCAGATTGCCAGCTGGTTCAGTGTCATTCTCGAAAAAGGAAAAGATGTTATTCTCCTGAATATGCCACTGTTTCACGTCTATGCCCAGGTTGGTATCATGACAGCGGCTTTGATTCAGCGCTATCCTCTTGCCCTGGTTCCGAATCCGCGTGATATTGACGACTTGCTGCATACGATAAAAACTCTGAAACCGGCAGTTCTTCCCGGGGTTCCAACCCTTTTTACCGCACTGATCAATCATCCAAAAGTTAAGCGTGACGGTTCAATCCTTAAATCACTTAAACTCAGTGTGTCGGGAGCAGCCCCCCTCATGCTTGAGAACAAAAGACGGTTTGAAGAACTTACCGGCGGCAGGATCATTGATGCATACAGTCTAACCGAATCTGCACTTGCATCAGTTTTTACTCCGATTTTAGGTACCTATAAACACGGATCGGTAGGTATTCCTCTTCCGGATGTTGAGGTGAGGATTGTTGAGCAGGAGAACGGTCTTGATATTTTGGCTGAGCTTGAAGTTGGGGAAATCATTATGCGAGCCCCCCAGATCATGAAGGAGTACTGGCAGAACCCGCTTGAAACGGCGCTCGTGCTTCGTGATGGATGGCTCTATACCGGCGATCTTGGTTATCTCGATGCGGACGGCTACCTTTTTATTGTTGACCGTAAAAAAGATGTCATCAAGCCAGGAGGCTTCCAGGTCTGGCCGCGGGATGTTGAAGAGATCATAGCCTTTCACCCTGCAGTATTCGAAGTTGGTGTTGCGGGGGTGCCTGACGCCTATCAGGGAGAAGCTGTTAAGGCCTGGGTGGTTCTTCGTGAAGGTCATCAACTCTCCGCCGAAGAACTTCAGGAGCATTGCCGAAAAGATCTTGCCGCCTATAAAGTTCCGAAACATGTTGAATTTACGACCTCACTTCCAAAATCAACAATAGGCAAGGTTCTGCGCCGAACACTTGTCGCAGCGCATTGCGATGCTCTCGGGGTTTGAGGCTGACTCAGCCGCAGATATTGCGTATAGCGCCTGCAACAATCGGTATACCCTCCCCAATCTGTTCAGGGGTGTTGTTACAGTAGGAGAGTCGTAGCGAGTTGTTTTGTTTGCCTGCAGGATCGAATGTTTTTCCCGCAACAAACACCGCCCCGCCTTCGATAGCCAGTGTCATGATCTGGGTTGCATCGGCTTCATCCGGCAGGGTGAGCCAGATGTAGAATCCCCCTCGAGGCTCATTCCACTGCACATAGTCCGGCAGGTGTTCACGGAGAGCTGAGACCATGGCGGTCGCTCGTTTTTTATACTCCTGCCGTACACTCGCCACATAGCTGTATATCTGGCCGGAACGAATGAAGGCATCGGCAAGCACCTGGGTGAAGCTTGGAGAACAGGCATCAGCAGACTGTTTAATGAGTTCACATTTCCCGTAAATCTTTTCAGGCACCAGCATCCATCCAAGTCTCAGGCCGGGGCCAAGAATTTTTGAGAACGAGCCGGTATAGCAGACATTGATACCATCCGGATTCATTGCTTTGATTGGTCTGAGACGCTCAAGATCTTCTTCAAAAAAATAGAGGTCAGCGTAAGCATCATCCTCAATAAGCGGAATGTTGGTTCCCTGAAGGAGTGCTATGAGTTGCTGTTTGCGTTCGATGGTATAAAGTAGTCCAGCCGGATTGTGAAAATATGGCGTGATATAGAGCAGCTTAGCCCTATCTTTCCTCTCGATCTCCCGGCATAGCGCGTCTATTGAAATACCGTCACGATCAACCGGAACTCCTCTCAATTCAGCTTCATAGGAGCGAAAGGCTGAAAGTGCCCCGATGAAACAGGGGTTTTCGACAAGGACCGGTTCGGCAGGATCAATAAAGGCTTTTGCCAGAACGTTAAGAGCCTGTTGGGATCCTGTTGTTATGAGCAGCCTGTTTTCCTTGACCGGCAAACCCTTTTTTTCAAGAAAACCTGCAAGTGATTCAAGAAGCGAAGGCAAACCCGGGGTCGGACCGTACTGAAATGCAGCCTGTTTTTGTTTGATATCAAGCGACCGATAAAGCTCTTCGATTTCATGAACAGGAAAAAGTTCATTCCCGGGCATTCCTCCAGCAAAAGAAATTATGTCGGGTCTTGATGCCAAGGTCATGAGATCCCTGATTTCAGAGGAACGAAGTGATGCAACTGCTTTTGAAAACCTTGGCATGAGAGTGTAGATGGTTAAACCTGATAGACATCCCCTTCTTTGAGGAGCTCCATTTTGTGCTCCTGCAGGACATCGATAATTTTATGGAGAGAGTCCGCCCTGATAACAACCGTAGCCTTGCAATCTCCTGAAGCAAAGGCGTACATGTACTCAATGGCGACATTGTTGTCCGAAATGATCTGGAGTGCCTTGTGCAACCCGCCGGGTCTGTGAGGAATAATCATGCCCACAACATCAGTAATTTTCACGGTGAAACCATTGTTTTTGAGCACCTGTGCGGCAAGTTCAGGTCTCCCGACAATCATGCGCAGAATACCGTAATCGGCAGTGTCTGCAATACTGAACGCTGAGATGTTGATGTCGTTGTCAGCAAGAATTCCGGTCAGTTCAGTCAGCCTTCCGGTTTTGTTTTCGAGAAACACCGACAATTGCTTGATAATCATGGCGCCTCCTTGGTTAAGGTAAGTTACGTTTGTCGATTACCCGTTTCGCCTTCCCCATGCTCCGCTCGATGGTGCCGGGTTCAACCAGCCTGATACTTGCGCTGATCCCGAGGGTGCTGGCGATATTGGCTTTGATACGCTGCCGAAGTCCTTCCAGTTCTTTGACTTCATCAGAAAAGAACTCTTCTTCAATTTCCACCTGGATTTCCATAGTGTCGAGGTTGTTGGCCCGATCAACAACAATCAGGTAGTGAGGTTTTGTTTCACTCATTTCAAGCAGTACCGATTCCACTTGTGATGGGAAAACGTTGACCCCCCTGATAATGAGCATATCGTCCGAGCGACCCACGCATTTTTCCATACGCACAAGAGTACGGCCGCATTCGCACTTTTCAGCGTGGAGGCGGGTCAGGTCGCGTGTCCGGTAGCGGATAAGCGGCATTGCCTCCTTGGTTGCCGGAGTGAAGACAAGCTCGCCAAGTTCACCGTAAGGAAGTACTTCACCAGTATCCGGGTTGATAATTTCGGGGATAAAATGGTCTTCAAAAATATGCATGCCATGCTGAAATTGGCACTCCATAGAAACACCGGGACCGATGATTTCCGTGAGACCGTAAATGTCATAAGCTTTGATACCAAGCACCTGCTCAATTTGCATACGCATCTCTTGTGTCCATGGTTCCGCTCCGAATACTCCGGCTTTCAGTTTTATTTTTCTGGGATCAATTTTTTCCTCGACAAGGGATTCTCCTATAAAGGCAGCATAGGAAGGAGTGCAGGCCAGCACGGTAGAACCAAAATCTTCAATAAGCTGAAGTTGTTTTTTTGTGTTGCCTCCTGAAATCGGAACAACTGATGCCCCAACTTTTTCCGCCCCATAGTGGAGGCCAAGACCACCGGTAAAAAGACCATAGCCATAGGCAACCTGGATGATGTCCGCTTTGGTCACACCAGCCATGGTGAGCGAACGGGCAACAACTTCAGTCCACATTTGAATATCGTTATGCGAATATCCAACAACAGTTGGCTTGCCGGTTGTACCGCTTGAGGCATGAAATCGAACGATATCATGCTGAGGTACGGCAAAAAGGCCGAAGGGGTAGTTGTCTCGGAGATCTTGTTTTGTTGTGAAGGGCAGTTTTTTCAGATCATCAATACCTTTGATGTCGTTGGGTTCAATACCCTGTTCCTGCAGTTTGTTACGGTAAAAAGGAACCGTGTCATAGACCCGCTTTACCATCTCCTTTATCCGTATTCCCTGAAGCTTCAGGAGCTCTTCCCGCTCCATGCACTCGTAATGCTCGTTCCAGATCATGTCTCAGTCGCTTGAGTTTGAGATAATTGTTGTCCCTTTCTGAATGCTCTGATGTTGACATCAACAATATCAGGGCCTTTTGCATGAAAAAGTTCCCCGATAGCCGATTCAAGCTGTTCTGCGGCAATGCCGAGATACGGTGATGCTGCACCAAGCATCACCATGTTGGATGTTCTTGCATGGCCAGCCTCACGGGCAAGTTCAGACGCATTGACCAGAACAGGGCGATTCGTGCGGTGCAGTTCAGCGAGTATATCTTCAATTGCCGGGTAGTCCTCAATGTTGATAAATGGGTCTATAGAGGTAATAACACTGCTTTCGGGTGCAAGAAATGGCAGATAGCGCAGCGCTTCATGGGGTTCGACAGAGAGTATCAAGTGTGCTGTTCCCAAAGCAATAAGATCAGAATAAATCGGTCTGTTTGAAATACGAAGGTGCGACTGAACCGCGCCTCCCCTCTGGCTCATACCATGAACTTCTGTCTGACGAATAGTGAGGTCGCTTAGCAGAGCAGCCCGTCCGATTACTGCCGCGATAGTGAGTATTCCTTGTCCGCCTACTCCTGCAAGAATAATGTTAATCTGCATACTATGTTGTTACGTATTTGCTACCTTGTTTCGTTTTTTGCGAGAAGCAGTTTCAATGCATTCGCGCTGGGCAATCACTACCGATACTCCTTCATAGGCGATTTCTTCTCTCAGCACCGTCATATTTTCTTCAAGATGTGATTTCAGCGGTATAATGGTTCTCAGATGCAGCTCCTCAACCCCGAGTCCCCTGCAAATTTCAAAAAGCTTTGAACCTGTGGCCGATGATTGCTGACCGCCGGTCATAGCTGTGGTATCATTATCAGCAATAATGACAGTCAGAGGTGACCGGTCGTTAACGGCATCAAGCAGTCCCGTCATACCGGAGTGCGTAAACGTCGAATCACCGATAACCGCCACTGCCGGCCGCAGTCCGGCATCTGCTGCACCTTTGGCCATGGTGATCGATGCGCCCATATCGACGCAGGTATGAATAGCATTGAATGGTTCCAGAGCACCAAGGGTGTAGCAGCCTATGTCAGAGAATACATGGTGCTCTGATAATAAACTCATAACGAAGGTAAGGGCGTCGTACAGATCACGGTGACCACACCCTTTACAGAGTGCTGGCGGTCGACCAACAACGAGATCTGGTACCGGTATCACTCCTTTTGGTTCAATTCCAAGTCCTCTGGCGATACTATCGGTATTGAGTTCTCCTGCGCGTGGCAAAGTTCCATCCATGCGCCCCTTGATGTTGTCGCCGCCAAAAAAGCCTCTCAGCAGCTCTTCGTAGACGGGATACCCCTCTTCGGCGACAAGAACGGTATCGCAGGCATTGAAGAGGCTTTCAACCTTCTTCCTCGGAAGAGGATACTGTCCAATTTGAAGGACAGGAAAGTCGAGCTCAAAAGTCTGACGTACCTCCATGACATAGTTAAAGGCAATACCGAATGCGATGACACCTTTTGAGCCCGATCCCGTGATCAGCCGGTTCAACCATGACTGTTCCGAAAGTTGTTCAAGCTTATTCTGCATGCCGAGCAGCAGATTGTATTGCCTTCGGGCATTCTGCGGGATCAGGACAAAGCGTTCAGGGGCATAGAGAGCATGCAGGGGGTTCTGCATACGTGGAGCGCTGCGTTCCACTCCGGCTCGTGAATGTGCAAGCCTTGTGGTAAGCCTCAGGAGTACAGGAAGCCGGACGGATTCAGAAAGATCAAAAGCCTCTCTGGTCGCATGGTACAGATCCTGCTGTGACGAAGGTTCAAGGACCGGCAGCATTGCAAATTTGCCGTAAACCCGGCTGTCCTGCTCGTTTTGTGACGAATGCATTGAGGGGTCGTCAGCAACTGCTACGACCAGTCCACCGTTGACGCCGGTAATCGCAGAGTTGATGAACGCATCAGCAGCTACGTTAAGACCGACATGTTTCATGCACGCCAGGCTTCGTTTACCGGCATAAGACATGCCGAGAGCCGCCTCATAGGCAGTTTTCTCGTTGACTGACCAGGAAGAGCGAACCGCTTGTACCTGGCCAGCATGTTTTTTCTGGATGTATTCGGTGATTTCAGTCGAGGGGGTTCCGGGGTAAGCATAGACGCCTGATATTCCAGCGTCAAGAGCACCAAGAGCAATTGCTTCCGCTCCCAGTAAAAGTTGTTTGTTCATATCTTATGGATCTTGCAGAAATCTTTCGACATTGAGTGAAACATACTGTTTGTAGCAGTCTGCATAATAAACGTCATCCCGCCATTGACCATCGTTCGAACAATTTTTTTTGGGACAATCCTGAAAGCAGGATAAAGGAGAAAGTGTACTTCAACTTTCATATCGAAGTGAACTTTGGTTTTTTTTTCACTTTCGCGATAAATATCCATTGCACCGGTTACTTTTCCTTCAAAACGATATTTTTTCGGATCCGAAATTTTATGCCCGACAGGGTGGTGCTTCCATCGAACTTTTTTGCAGACAGTATAGTTTTGAACCATTTCATCGGTAAGATCGTCAGGGTCAGCGCATTCGATATGGTCAGGAAGTTCAACCTGCAGTTCTTCTGACTGTTCAACAAAAAATATGATATCAAAGGGGTTGTTCTGCGGATCAGTTACACGGAAATTCCATCTATAGACATTCTCAGTATCGGTAAGCTCAACACTATAACAGAAAGGGTTGAATCCCAATATTTTTTTGAGATCGGAGAGGTAAGCCGCTGTCCGGTCAAATCCTGCAGAAAATATCCACTCTCCCTTGCTTACTCCTGTAGCATGCATTTCCATTGGCCGCTTTCCCTATGGTTCTTTTAATTTGAGAGGGATGGAAAATCTTTCATACGATTGTTACTGACAAATATAAAGAGAATCTGTGAAAACCAATCCTTTCAAAAGGTGGCTTATTGAAACGATAGCGTGATTACAGAAGCTCCGCTTGCAGACGTTCCGCCTGGTCATGCATTTTTAATGCTTCAATAATATCCTGGAGGTCTCCCTGCAAGATCTGGGGAAGAGCATGGCTTGTAAAACCGATACGGTGGTCAGTTACTCGTGATTGCGGGTAGTTGTAGGTACGGATTTTGGCACTTCGGTCTCCGGTCGTTACCATCGAGCGACGCAAATCAGCTCTTTGCTGCTGCTGCTCGGCAAGCTGGATGTCATAAAGTTTCGTCCGGAGCATTTTCATGGCGCGTTCCTTGTTCTGGAGCTGGGATCGCTCTTCCTGACAGGCGGCAACCATACCGCTTGGTATATGGGTGATTCTGACGGCTGTTTCTACCTTATTGACGTTCTGCCCCCCCTTTCCTCCGCTTCGATAGGTATCGAACCGCAGATCTTCCCTGCGAATCTCCACATCCACTTCCTCCGCTTCCGGCAGTACTGCAACGCTGACCGCTGAGGTATGGATACGCCCCTGCGTTTCAGTATCCGGGACACGCTGTACGCGATGTACTCCGCTTTCATATTTCATGGTACCATAAACATCGTGTCCGCTCACGCCGAGGGTAATCTCGCGGAATCCACCCGGCATGGAACTTTCATTAAAATGGAGTACCTCACACTGCCATGCCTGTTTTTCAGCATACCGCTGGTACATTCTCGTTAGATCAGCAGCAAACAGTGCAGCTTCCTCGCCGCCGGTTCCAGCCCGGATTTCAATAATAACATTGCGTGAATCCGCTTCATCTTTTGGCAGCAGGAGTACTTTTAACTTCTGTTCGAGATGAGGCAGTTTTTTTTGCAGTTCATTAATTTCAGCCTGTACAAGCTCCTTCATCTCCTGATCCGTCTCATTTTTCATCAGATGGAGTGATTCATCAAGCTCTGTTCTTGCATGAGCATAATGGTCATAGGCCTGTACGATTTCCTTAAGGTCGCTGTACTCCTTGTTCAGTTTTCTGAAGCGGGCTTGATCAGCCGCTGCTTTTGGGTCAGCAAGCAGCTGCTCAAGATCAAGATGTTTTTCTTTTATGGAATGGAGTTTTTCAAGCATTGATTCGGGACGTCAGCCTCAGAAATTGAAAATATCATTAATAAGAATGTATGCGAAAAGCGCAAGGAGCAATGCCATGCCGACCTGTTGAATACGCATTTTGATTTCAAAGGGGATCTCTCTGCGGATCACGCCTTCAACAGCATTCAGCAGAAACTGTCCACCGTCAAGTGCCGGAACTGGAAGAATATTGATGATCGCCAGAGAAATAGAGAGCATGGCAAGAAAATAGAGAAAGCTTACCGGGCCCTGTTCTGCGCTCTGGCTGGCTATTTTTGCAATTTTGATCGGGCCTCCCACTGACTTTCGGAAATCCTCCTGGCCGGTAAAAATTTTTACAAAGCCCTGTACAGTCATGGCACTCATTTTCCAGGTCTGGCCAATTCCGCTCAATAAAGAGCCGCCGACACCAAGTTTTCTTCGTTCGGTTGCAATGGTCTGTTTTAGCGAAATTCCGATTTTACCAGCCTTGCTCGGTACCACGGTGGTGATAAACGTTTTCCCTTCAGTGCGGAGATTTTCGACAGTGATTTTCCGACCCGGCACGGGTTCAAGGTATTGCCATGTAAGGGTGATAGGTTTAGCCGCATGTGCGGAGATAATACCAACAACTTCAGTCCAGTCAGAGACCGGTTTGCCGTTGATTGCTGTAATAAGTCCGCCTGATTTAATGCCGGCTTTCTGGGCGGGTTGTTTTGCAAGAGCTTCATCGATCACCGGTGGTATTGTAGGTCGTATCCCAATACTGCGATTGTCGTTAATCCTCGACATGATGTTCGATGGTGCGTCAAGGACGATGCTTTTACCATTGCGAAGGATGGTGTAGTTGAGTGACTTTGCAGTAAAGAGTTCAGGGTCCAGCGCTTCTTCCCAGCATGCAAGCGATTTTCCGTTTGCAAGCAAAATCTGGTCGCCGCTCTTCATTCCCATTGTCTCAAAGACCGATCCCTTTTCAACAAAGGCAGGATTGTTGATGCTGGTCCGGGGCTCACCAAGAACAAGAGTTATGCCGATAAAGATCATTGCGGAAAGAATCAAATTCATCGTTACCCCTCCCGCCAGAACAATAAGCCTCTGCCAGACAGGTTTTGCCCTGAACTCCCATGGCTGCAGTTCCGAACTCTGAAAATTGGTGTCAAGGCTTTCGTCTACCATGCCTGCTATCTTGACATAGCCTCCAAGTGGAAAAACTCCAAGACCATATTCGGTTTCGCCGATTTTCTTTTTCCAGAATCTCAGATTATAGAAGTCAAAACCGATATAAAACTTATCAACCCTCATGCCGAACAGTTTGGCGGTCAGAAAATGGCCGAGTTCATGCGCGGTGACCAGAATGAAAATGGCAACAATGAAAAAAAATGTCGAATTAAGAAAATCCATAACAATCCTTCGTTTCAGTAGAAAAAAGAGGTACTGCCGTTCTTACACTTGGCAGTGTCTTTTTCAGGTTGGTTTACAGGTTTATGCAATAATTTTTTGAGCAGTTTCACGAGCCCATCGGTCTGCCTGAAGATATTCGCCAAGTTCAATAGGGGTAAAGGCTTCGTGAGCCTGCATGGTTTTGTCAACCGTCGCGGCGATCTCGGTAAATCCAATCTTTTTATCGAGAAAAGCTGCCACTGCTATCTCGTTTGCTGCATTGAGCACTGCAGGATAGGTCATACCTGCTTTCAAAGCATCAAATGCAAGGCGAAGAGCCGGAAACCGCAGCATATCTGGTTCCTGGAAAGTCAGCGTTCCGATCTTGATCAGGTCAAGTTTCTTGATGCCGCTTTCGCACCGTTCAGGATAAGATAATGCGTAGGCAATTGGTGCGCGCATATCGGGAGAGCCAAGTTGGGCGATGACGCAGCCATCAATATATTCGACCATAGAGTGAATGATGCTTTGGGGATGCACCACAACGCTGATTTTTTCAGCTGGCATAGTAAAAAGCCAGTGAGCTTCAATCACCTCAAGGCCCTTGTTCATCATTGTTGCTGAGTCAATGGTGATTTTTGCACCCATTGACCATTGCGGATGTTTCAGAGCCTGTTCAAGGGTTACATTTTTCAGCTCTTCTGCAGAGGTATTGCGGAACGGTCCGCCTGAAGCAGTAAGAATGATACGTTCGACATCTTCTGTCCTGTGTCCCTCGAGTGACTGAAAAATTGCCGAGTGCTCGCTGTCAACCGGCAGAAGGCGAACGGCATGTTTTTTCACCAGATCAGCAACAAGTTGCCCTGCAACAACAAGAGTCTCTTTGTTAGCCAGAGCAATATGCTTTCCTGCCTTTATCGCGCTAACCGTCGGTACCAGGCCGGCTGCACCGACAATGGCAGAGACCACCATATCAGCTCCATCAGCAGCGGCAATGGTGGATGCGCCTTCCACTCCATATAAAATTTCCGGTTTGTAATCCCCAAGCAGTGCCTCAAGCTTTGTGGCTGACGCTGTGTCCTTGACAGAAACCGCTTCAGGCCTGAACTCCTTGATCTGTTCCGCCAGAACGCTGACATCCAGCCCTGCAGCCAGGCAGGAGATACTGAATTTATCAGGGTGTTGCCTGACGACATCAAGAGTACTGAGCCCGATTGAACCTGTAGAGCCGAGAATGGTTAGTGATCTCATAATGAGTAAAAATTTTTATCGGGCTTGCAGTTTAATTATTGGCCTGAATTTATGCTTTTTAGTGAAGGCTTACAAATAACTGGAAGCGATCGGATGTACAGTACAGTTTTTTCTTTTTGTATTCCCCTGAAATTATATTATAATACGGCCCTTGTAACGGGTTCCTAGCTCAGCTGGTTAGAGCGACTGGTTTACACCCAGTAGGTCGGGGGTTCGAATCCCTCGGGACCCACATCTTCTCTTTACTCATAGACAAATAAAAGGCAGGTATCTCCTGCCTTTTATTGTTTTGTTCAGTTATTGGTTCAAATTTCCGGAATATTCCTCACTTCCCTGAGCCTGGCAACGGCCGCTTCAAGTTCAGCTTGCTCGTTACTGCTGAGTTGATCTGTAGTTCCATCACTTTCGTCCAAGCTCTCATCTTCAATATGAACAGGAAAGAGGCTTTCGGGACGTTTCCCCAGAATGTCCTCTATTTGAGCGTACTGAAGCATCTCCTTCAACAGCAGTTCATTTGCGAGCTGTTCAAGCTTTTCGCGGTGCAGGGTAAGTAAATTGATCACGTTAAGACGCGATGCTTCTACGATAGCCATTACCTCTCTGTCAATAAGTCGGGCAGTTTCTTCACCGTACTTCTTGTCGATACCCGGACTTCCGTAATAAGGATTGTTACTTTCAAAAAAAGAAAGGTTGCCCAGTTTTTCGCTCATGCCGTAGACCATGACCATGTTGTAAGCGATACTCGTTACTTTTTCAAGATCATTCTGTGCACCAGTCGAGATTTCATTGAAAATAATCTCTTCAGCAATGCGCCCGCCGAGAAGCCCGCAAATGCGGGCAAGAAGCTCGCTTTTCGTCATGAGATAGCGATCCTCAAGCGGGATGTTCATGGTATAACCGAGTGCGCTCATTCCCCTTGGAACGATGGAGATTTTCTGAACCGGATCATTCTCAGCCATCATCCAGCTGATAATGGCATGTCCAGCTTCATGATAGGCAACAATCTGCTTCTCTCGGGGATTGATGACCTTATTCTTTTTTTCAAGTCCTGCCACAACCCGCTCAATAGCATCTTCAAAGTCTTTCATCTCAATGCTCAGCTTGTTGCGGCGAGAGGCAAGCAAAGCAGCTTCATTGGCGGCATTGGCAATTTCAGCACCCGCAAATCCCGGTGTCTGCGACGCAAGCGCTTTCAGGTTCACGTCCTTCGAAAGTGAAAGCTCCTTCGTGTGCACTTTGAAAATATCAATACGTCCTTTCAGGTCGGGTTTGTCGACCATGATCTGACGGTCAAAACGTCCTGGCCTCAGCAATGCCGAATCAAGCACATCGGGACGGTTGGTCGCCGCAATTAAGATGACGCCCTTGTCAGTTGCAAATCCGTCCATTTCGACAAGCAGCTGGTTGAGGGTATTTTCCCGCTCGTCATTGGCGCCCATCATAGCACCTTTCCCCCTGCTGCGGCCGACAGCGTCAATTTCATCAATAAAGATGATGCAGGGAGCTTTTTCCTTGGCTTGCTTGAACAGGTCTCGAACTCTTGCCGCACCAACGCCGACAAACATTTCTACAAAGTCGGAGCCGCTGATGCTGAAAAACGGGACATCAGCCTCCCCGGCCACAGCTTTTGCAAGCAGGGTTTTTCCTGTCCCTGGAGGGCCGACCAGCAGAACTCCTTTTGGTAGTTTTCCACCCAGAGTCGTATACTTCTTAGGATCCTTGAGAAAATCGACCACCTCCATCACTTCAGCCTTCGCTTCATCGAGACCGGCTACATCTTTGAACGTGATGCGGGTGTGTTCGTCAAGATTTTCATAAAGTGCAGCCTTGTTCTTGCTGATATTCATGAATTGGGAGCCGGGGCCGCCCATACGGCGAAAAACAAAAAAGTAAATGCCGATCATCAGTCCGAAAGGGAGTATCCATTGCAGCAGTTCACTGATCCAGGTGCTGCTTGGCACTCCCTGGTATTTAATTCCTTTGCTTTCAAGGAGCTCTATGAGCGATTCATCACGCACGGCATTGACAAAAATTTCATCCTGTTTTGCTGTGGTCTGAGGCAGAAACATGCCGGGGCCATCTTTCTGCTGTTCTTTTTGTGTTACGCCACTACTCACGCCCGGTTTGAGCTTGACATAGATCCTTTCCTGTGCTATCTTTACCGATTCAATTTTGTTTTCTGCAATAAGTTTGCGGAAGGTGCTGTAAGGGATTTCCTGTGTGGAGCCTGACCAGAAAAAGGCAAGCTGCACTCCTATGAGAAGAACAATGACGACCACATAATACATTATCGAGAATTTCGGACGCGGTACGTTATTTTCCGGTAAATTTTTATAGGGATTTGAAGGTTTACTCAGTTTTTTTGCCATCAATCATCAATCATGGTTATAATAATGCGACTCAGTTCTGTGTTCACCGTTCGCGGATTCAGGACTTCCAATTTACGGGATTCTTCCATTTAAAGAAGCATCTCATAACAAAACATATTATATATTACGTGGATATAAACGGTATTCCTGCAGTTATAAGTTTCAATGAAGCTTGTAGTGTGTTGTTTAGCTGCTTTTTATTGCTTTATACTCATCCGATAAAAAACATCCGGTTAATTTTTTTTTAAACACAGCGAGGCAGGGGCAGGTAATGAGTGTAGTACGGGATAAGACAAACCGCAGGATATCAGCATTACAATCTCTTTTGTGTGTCGGGCTTGACAGTGATCCCGAGAAAATTCCAAAGGTTTTTTTTGAGTATGAGAATCCCGTTCTTGAGTTTAACTGCTCAGTTATCAGAGCAACCCGTGATGTCGCCGTAGCCTATAAACTCAATACTGCTTTTTACGAAGCCAGAGGTATTGCAGGATTACAGGATATGGAAAAAACACTTCGCAACATTCCCGACACCGTCATGACGATTGCCGATGCCAAACGGGCTGATATCGGCAACACAAGCAGAATGTATGCTCAGGCTTTTTTCGAGCACTGGTCTTTTGATGCTGTGACGGTTGCCCCATACATGGGGTTTGACTCCCTCGAACCGTTTTTTGCCTATGAAGATAAGCTGGTATTTGTCCTGGCTCTGACCTCGAATAAGGGATCGGAAGATTTCGAGGAACAACCAATGCAGAACGGAGAGCCGCTTTATCGAAGTGTGCTTGGCAAGGTTGCATCATGGAGCCGGAACGGAAACGCTGGTGTTGTGATTGGCGCAACAAAAAGCACCTTGCTTGGAGAGATTCGTCGTGAAAATCCCGCTCTTTTTCTGCTGATTCCTGGGGTTGGCGCACAGGGCGGTTCTCTTGAAGATGCTGTGCATTATGGTGTTGATGGCAACAGGCAGAGTGCGGTTATCAATCTCAGCCGGAGTTTAATCTATCCTTCAGGATCATTTTCAGACATTGAGGATTATGAGCGGGCTGTTGCCAGTGAAGCTTCAAAAATTCACGATATAATGAAACGTGTTTTACAGCGGATGTAGTTTTTTCGATACATCATTTGTCATTACATGGAGGCATTTTACTTTTACCTCACAGATGTATCGTGAGGTTTTTCATGATCTCTAACAATAGAAAAAGTTATGTGTGGAATTGTTGGATATATAGGGTGGCGCGAAGCTGCTCCGCTGCTTCTGAAAGGGTTGAAGCGCCTGGAATATAGAGGTTATGATTCTGCAGGGATCGCCCTGTTGAATCATAACCTGTTAGTTATGAAGCAGAAGGGAAGTGTCAGCGGCCTTGAAATTGCTGCAGAGGAACTCAGTGCGGACATGAAGGCTGCGAAGGTCGGCATTGGCCATACCCGTTGGGCAACTCATGGTGAACCCAGCGACATGAATGCTCATCCTCACCAGAACAGTGCAGGTGATATTGCTGTTATTCACAATGGGATTATCGAAAACTATTCTGTGCTGAAGCATGAGCTGATCGTTCAGGGGTATATATTTTCAAGCGAGACCGATTCCGAGGTGCTGGTTCACTTGATTGACAGGATATGGAAGAGTGACCCCTCGCTTGACCTTGAATCGGTGACCCGCAATGCGCTTCGTCATGTGGATGGTGCTTATGGTATCTGTGTTATCTCTTCGCGCGAGCCTGACAAGATCGTTGTCGCACGTAAGGGCAGTCCCTTGGTGATCGGTATTGGCATCGGTGAATATTTTATTGCCTCGGATGCTGCTCCGATTGTTGAGCATACCAATAAAGTAGTTTATCTCTCGGATGGCGAGCTTGCCGTGGTGAAAAAAGATGGTTACGTTGTCAAAACGATTGAGAATGTCGAGCAGGAAAAGGTTATAACTGAACTTGATTTCTCGTTGGAAAAAATAGAGAAAGGCGGATTCGAGCACTTCATGCTCAAGGAGATCTTTGAACAGCCAGCTGTCATGCATGATGTCATGCGAGGGCGTGTACGCCTTGAGGAAGGTCGGATTTGTCTTGGAGGGATAGAGGATTATCTCGACCGTCTGAAGCATGCAAAACGCATAGTTATCTGTGCTTGCGGGACAAGCTGGCATGCAGCTCTGATCGGTGAATATCTTATCGAGGAGTTTGCGCGTATTCCAGTTGAGGTCGACTATGCATCCGAGTTCAGATACCGCAATCCCATTGTTGGAGTTGATGACGTGGTGATTCTCATTTCCCAGTCAGGCGAAACAGCCGATACTCTTGCAGCGCTTCGCACAGCGAAGGAAAAGGGTGCGCTTGTCATGGGTATCTGTAATGTTGTCGGTTCAACTATTGCCCGTGAAACCTTGTGTGGAATGTATACCCATGCCGGACCTGAGGTAGGTGTAGCCTCGACAAAAGCTTTTACTGCTCAGGTGATCATGCTCTACATGCTTGCTCTGGCGCTCAGCCGAGGGAGAACTCTTTCCCAGGATGAGATTGCCCTGAATCTTAGAGAGCTTTCACGCCTTCCAGAAAAAGCCACGCGTATTCTTGAACTTGACAGTCAGATCAAGCATATAGCCGAACAGTTCAAGGACACACGGAATGCACTCTATCTGGGTCGGGGCTACAACTTTCCAGTTGCTCTTGAAGGGGCGTTGAAGCTCAAGGAAATCTCCTATATTCATGCCGAAGGTTATCCAGCCGCTGAAATGAAGCATGGCCCTATCGCCTTGATCGACAAGGATATGCCGGTTATTTTCATTGCAACCCGAGATAGTACGTACGCCAAGATTCTCAGTAATATTGAAGAAGTGCGAAGCCGTAAAGGCAGGGTTATCGCTATCGCCAATGAGGGTGATAAGGAAATAAGCCGTTTGGCCGAACATGTTATTTATATTCCGCAATCTTCAGGGCCGATTACTCCTCTTTTAACGGTCATTCCCCTGCAGCTTCTTGCCTATCATATAGCCACTCTTCGCGGCTGCAATGTTGACAGACCAAGAAATTTAGCAAAATCCGTAACGGTTGAGTAATATTCAGCAGTTACGATCACAACATCTTCATCGAAAATAACCCTGGGAAAGGCGTAATGGCTTTCTTGGGGAATTTTTATGCATAATAGCCAGTTTATGAGCAGGTTAAGCTGAGTTTTAATGAACAATTTTTTTCCCAACTGAAAAGATATGCAAGGTCATATTGTTATTACCGGAGCTACCGGCGTCATAGGCGCTGAACTTGCCAGAAATCTGATTGGTAGGGGAGAAAAAGTTGTCCTCCTCGCCCGCTCGCCAGAGAGTGCAGCACGGAAAATTCCTGGTGCGGCAGAGTATGTCAAGTGGGACTCGGATATGAAAAGCGGAGAATGGACTGGTTTTATTAACGGTGCCAAAGCTGTTATTCATCTGGCAGGGAAACCCCTGCTTGAAAGTCGCTGGAATGAAGCTCACAAGGAAGAGTGTTATAATTCGAGAATTCTCGGTACCCGGTACATTGTATCAGCTATTGCCAGTGCCTCGGAAAAACCAAAAGTTTTTATTTCTGCCTCAGCCATAGGCTACTATGGCTCTTTTGACAGCTGCAGTGATACTCAAGATATTGTAGAGTCAGGCCCTAAAGGTGGAGATTTTCTTGCGAAAATCTGTATCGATTGGGAAAAGGAGGCGCTTGAAGCTCAAAAGACCGGTGTGCGTCTTGTGCTTCTGAGAACCGGTATTGTACTCTCAACAAAAGGGGGAATGCTGCAGAAAATGCTTGCACCCTTTAATTACTTCCTTGGAGGGCCGATAGGGTCAGGTTTACAGTGTATTTCCTGGATTCATGTCGACGACGAGATTGCCTGCATCCTTCAGTCTCTCGATAATCCATCATACAAGGGCCCGATCAATGCCGTAAGCCCTGAACCGGTTTCCATGAAAGACTTTGCAACTCAGCTTGGTGAAGTTCTCGGCAGGCCATCGCTGTTGCCAGTGCCGAAATTTGCTGTTCAGCTTCTTATGGGAGAAGGTGGTGAATATGCGGTGAAAGGCCAGAAAATAAAGCCTGCTTTTCTGCAGAATCAAGGCTTTGTCTTCAGGTATCCGAAACTGGCCGAAGCGCTTGCAGACCTTGTGAAAAACAAGAAATAAACGGTTTCAGAAACAAAACAAAGGAGTCTACCATGGGTACAAGAGGAAGGGAAATTGTCGGCGAGAATCTCCCCCGCGTACTTGAACTGCTTAACAAGGCATTTGCCGATGAATGGCTTGCCTATTATCAATACTGGCTTGGATCAAAGGTGGTGCAGGGCCCAATGAAAGATGCTGTCATTGCAGAACTTCTGCAGCATGCAGCTGATGAGCTGCGGCATGCTGGTATGATAACAACAAGGATCATTCAGCTTGGGGGAACACCAATTACCAGTCCTCTTGAGTGGTTTACCTGGTCGAACTGCGGTTATGAGGCACCGGATGACCCCTTTGTTAAAAAGATTCTTGAGCAGAACATTGCCGGTGAGCAGTGTGCTATTAATGTATACAACAGCATCATAGGTGAGATTGGTCTCAAGGACCCGGTTACCTATAATCTTGCTGTACAGATTCTCCAGGACGAAGTAGCACATGAAGAGGATCTGCAGGCACTTCTCGAAGATCTTGGTGTTTTTCTCCTTAAGCCGTAACGGTTGTTTCTCTTTCCATAATACTGACAAAGCCAGACAGGTCTTACTTGCTGTCTGGCTCTGTATAAAAAAGAGGAAAAGCTTAGTAGCGCTCTCTTCTTACAGGCCTTTCTTCGCGCGGTCTTGCTTCATTTACCTTTATAGTGCGGCCTTTCAAATCTTTGTCATTCATTGATTCGATGGCTTCTCGGGCTTCACTTTCATTTGGCATGTCAACAAATCCGAACCCTTTGGATCGTCCTGAAAACTTGTCATTTATGATGTTCGCGCTGTCGACCTGTCCGAATTGAGAGAAAGCATCACGAAGATCATCTTCAGTAACAGTGTAAGGCAAATTACCAATGTAAATATTCATTGTTAGTTTCAGTAAACATGTGCATTGATAGAAAGAAGCGCTGGCAGGCAACCAAGGCACAAATTACCTGCATAACGATCAGACAACCATTGGCTGATTTCAGTGAGTAATTTATCGTAATTAATAGTTGTTTTCAAAAATAAAATACTCGCAACTCATAAATTTATACGCATCCTTCTTGGACATTTCGGATGTTCTCTGTGATCGAAATATGCCGATATTTCATCTTCGCGGCACGGTATCGTTACTGTTCGTGACTGGCTGAATCTGAAAACGCATTCATGCCCCCTTCGCTGCAAACAGTGAAAAATCTACAGTCGCGTAATAAAAACCGATAATGTTTTGGTTATGGTTAATAAAATAACTACATATACGTAGTTATCGTTAATAATTTAGGCAGACTTAATTTTATCTCTTCTATTCATGAGTACAAAAAATATAACAACGGTGCTGTTCCTTTTAGCTGCATCGTTGTTTCAGCAGGATACCGCCCATGCAGCTGCAGCAGTGGTCACTGATACCGGTACTACCGCATGGATGCTGACATCTACAGCACTGGTTCTTCTTATGGTGCCAGGATTGGCCATGTTTTACGGAGGACTTGTCCGGACGAAGAATGTGATTGGAACCATGATGCATAGTTTTTCCTCTATGGTGATTATTGGTGTTCTTTGGCCGCTGGTTGGTTATGCTCTCAGTTTTGGTCACGGCATTCTTGGTGGTTTTATAGGATGGGACAGCCGTTATTTTATGTTGCAGGGGATAGATGATGCTATCATGCCTACCCATATTCCCGAATACGTATTTGCCATGTTTCAAGGTAAATTTGCCATTATTACACCAGCTCTGATTGCCGGAGCGTTTGCTGAAAGGGTTAATTTTAAAGGTTACTCTGTATTTATTGCCCTTTGGAGCATATTTGTTTACACGCCGATTTGTCATTGGGTATGGGCGTCCGACGGTTTTCTTTTCAACCTCGGGGCTGCTGGCGCTATCGATTTTGCCGGTGGTACCGTCGTGCATATTTCTTCCGGCGTTACAGCACTTGTAGCGGCACTTTATCTTGGCAAAAGACGTGCTTACCCGAATAACGTCATGCATCCGAACAATCTTGTCATGACCCTTACTGGCGCCGGTCTGCTGTGGGTTGGATGGTTCGGATTCAATGCAGGAAGCGCTATCGCCAGTGACCTCGCAACAGCAAGAGCGTTGACGGTCACGCAGGTGGCAGCTGCAGCGGGTGCGTTTACCTGGATGATTATTGAAATATTCCAGCATGGTAAAGCCACCAGTCTCGGTGTGGCATCCGGAATTTTGGCAGGTCTTGTTGCTATTACACCTGCCGCTGGAGTTGTTCAGCCATCAGGAGCGTTTGCACTTGGAGCACTTGCAGCCATGTTTTGCTATACGGCAATTCTAATAAAGAACAAGCTTGGTTACGACGATAGTCTTGATGCCTTCGGTGTCCATGGTGTTGGCGGTATAGTTGGTGCTCTTGCTCTTGTGTTTTTTATCCGCCCGGCATGGATGGCTGATGCCGCTGCAAAAGTTGGAGGGAGTTGGACAGTTTGGCAACAGCTTGGCGTTCAGGCTACTGCGGTAGGAGTTACCATTGTCTATGCAGGGTTGATTTCCTTTATTCTGCTCTTTCTTGTTGAAAAAACAATTGGCCTGCGTATCAGCGAAAATGATGAAATGTCCGGTCTGGATCACAGCATGCACGGTGAGCATGGATATGGCCTTATCAACCTCAACTAATTTTTTTCTCATGAAACTGATAACAGCAATCATTCAGCCGGACAGGCTCGATCATGTTCGCGAGGCATTGATTCAAGCTGATATAACAAGAATTACCGTCAGCCGCGTGACCGGTCATGGCAGGCAGGAGGATATTGAGCTATATAGAGGCCAAAAAATTGCACCCAATCTTATTCCGAAAATAAGGATTGATATTGCCGTCAACAACGAGTTTGTCGATATCACCGTTGATACGATCATTCAGGCTGCCAGTCATGGTGTTGGAGAGATAGGCGATGGCAAGATATTTATAACTCCGCTTGAGGAGTGCATTCGGATACGAACCAGGGAACGAGGCGGTACAGCGATTTAGCGAATTTTATTGCGGTATTACACTTGATGATGGGTTTGCTGATGCCGGTTCAGAAGAGATCGGCATCAGCTTCCATTCAGGAACATAGGTGTTCAGCCATGTTTCCGCGTTGCTTTCGCCAAGTTTGGCGGCTTGGCGGAAGTCTTCCAGACGTCCGGTTACATCACCGATTTTGCTTTTTGCTATTCCCCTGTGAAAAAACGCAGCTCCCATTTTTTTATCCAGTTCAATGGCTTTTGAAAAATCAGGAATAGCTTCTTCATAATTGCCATTCATATTTTTCACCACTCCGCGGTTATAGTAGCCCACAGCCTTGAAATATGGTTCTCCGTAGGTTATGACCATGGAGTAGTCATTGATGGCCTGGGAATATTTTTTCAGCTGCTGTTCGGCAACGCCCCGCATCTGGTAAGCCATGGCAAACGTAGGGTTATTGTCAATGGCCTGGGAATATAAAAGTACGGCATTTGCAAGATCTCCATGAAGGTGTTTGTCATATCCTTCGTTGAAATAACGGTTTGCAGATTCAGCCAAGGTTATGCTGCTGTGAAACAGTATCAATATGGCCGCAATGGTGATAAAACATAAAATCCTTCTCATGGATGCCAGGATCAAAAGTCTAAAAAGAATAAAACAGAAATGCAGCGTAGCATTGTACTATAGTTTTGGTCATAAGTAGTGACTTATTTTGAGGGTGGCACTACGACCGGCTTTCATTATGTATATTTGCACAAGTTATTCGGCTTTTTCTATCTTGCTGCTATAAAATATTCTCAATGTATATTCTCGTCAATGTTCAGGATCAGTCTCGAGGAATTTGAAGGGCCGCTTGATTTGCTGCTTTTTTTTATCAGACGAGATGAACTGGATATTTATAATATTCCGATCTCAACCATTACTGCTGATTTTATTGGCTATATCCATGATGTCAGAAATCTGAATCTTGAGGTTGCTGCTGAATTTATTTATATGGCATCCATGCTGATGAGCATTAAAGCAAAAATGCTGCTTCCCCGAGAAACCATGGATGGCTCAGATACCGATGAGTTTGATCCGCGCACAGAACTTGTCCAGCGACTGCTGGAATACAAAAGGATTAAGGAGGCCTCAGAGGCCTTGATCCAGCTTGCTGAAGTTCGGGCAAACCTTTTTGTCCGTGGTTTTTTTGAGGAAATTGAGCCAGAGACGATCGATGAACATGATGAACTGATCAATCGTCCAACACTCTACCACCTCATGCATGCGTATAAATCCGTGCTTGAAAGCATGCCTCGTACAATGACTCGCAATGTCATGGATGCACCGGTAACGGTTGAAGAGCAGACCATACTGATTCTGTCGAGACTTCAAGCTCAGGAGCCGCTCTCTTTTCTTTCAGTGCTTGAGGGAGTTACTGAACGTATTATTCTTGTCGTTACCTTTCTTGCTGTTCTTGAATTGTGTAAAAACAGGAAAATTATTGTACTGGTGAAAGATGGCCATGACGATTTCTGGATTACCATGAGAACAGTGTTGAGTCCTCTATAATAACCGTCTAAATGTTTGGTACTATGCCTGAAATCGTACCCTTTAAGGGAATTCTCTATAACTCCGAATTGCTGTTGAACGCCTCGGAGCTTATTTGTCCGCCGTACGATGTTATATCAGAAGAACTGCAGCAGAAGCTCTATGCGAGCTCACCGTTGAACGCAATACGCCTTGAACTTCCGTTGGAATCCGATCCCTATGCCGCGGCGGCCTTGCGCCTTGGTGAGTGGTTGCGTGATGGTGAATTGAAACACGACACTGTTCCGGCGATCTACCCGTATTTTCAGACATTCCAGGATTCTGAAGGAAACTCCCATACCCGGAGCGGTTTTTTTTCTGCCATGAGGCTGCATGAGTTTGCGGAAAAAAAGGTGCTGCCTCATGAAAAGACGCTTTCGGGCCCCAAAGCTGACCGGTTAAATCTTTTCAGAAAAACAAAAACCAATATCAGCAGTATTTTCGGCCTTTATGCCGATGAGGATAAAACCGCCGATCGCCTGTTGAGAGCGTTTGCCGAAACCCATGAGCCAATTGTGGATGCCACCTTTCAGGGAGTGAGAAATCAGATGTGGCGAATCACCGATCCGGAGCTCATCGGGCAGCTTCAGCACTCGCTCTTAGAACGCACGGTCTATATCGCTGACGGTCACCACCGATACGAGACCGGAGTGAACTATCGCAATGAATGCGCAGCAGCGAATCCCTCACATACCGGTCAAGAGCCCTATAATTTTATTCTTGTCTATCTGGCAAATATTTATGATGAAGGGCTGATTATTTTTCCGATTCACCGTCTGGTGCATAGTCTGGAGGGTTTTGATGCCGATGCTTTAAAACTGCACCTTCAAGAATATTTTACAGTTACCGAACTACAGGACAGAGCTGCCCTGAAAGCATTTCTCGAAAGTGAGCCGTCAAACTATGCTTATGGCGTGGTTACATCCGGCAAGGTTTTTGGAATATCACTTAATGCTCATCAGGATCAGCTTTTCGATCCTGCACGGCCAGAAGCGCTCAAACGTCTCGGCTTGGTACTTTTGCATGATCTTGTGCTGGGCAGATTGCTTGGCATTTCCCCGGAAGCCATGGCAAAGCAGACAAATCTCCTCTATGTAAAAGATGACAGGGAGGTTTTCGAGTCAGTCGCATCAGGCAGAGTGCAGATCGGATTTGTCGTGAAACCGACAACTGTTGAGCAGGTACTTGCCGTTTCGGAAACGGGTGAAGTCATGCCGCAGAAATCGACTTTTTTCTACCCGAAAATCATGACAGGTCTTCTGTTTAATCCGCTCGACTGATACATTATGATTGAAGAGTTCCTCTCTTCCTCTGCTGAAGAGACCCGCAGGTATGGAAAGGATTTTGCCTCGGGGTTGCATCCTGGAGCAATTATCTCTCTTACCGGTCAGCTCGGTGCAGGTAAAACCATGTTCATGAGGGGAATTACGGAGTTTTTCAACTGTGACGACCAGCTGTCGAGCCCGACGTTTCCCATATTTAATATATATCAGGGTGTTTTGAGCGGTGAACAGGTCACACTGAATCATTTCGATCTTTATAGAATCCACTCCCTTCAGGAACTGGACACTATAGGGTTCGATGAATATCTTACCAGCGGATATCTTTCTGTGGTGGAGTGGGGCGATCGTTTTCCGGAATATGCTCTTCTCTATACGGCAACGGTTTTTCTTGAATATGCCGGCGATGATCTTCGCAGAATTGTTATACATCATATCACGCCATGAATATTCTCGCCATAGAGTGCACTCATGCCGCACTGAGTGTCGCTGTCAAGAAAGCTGGAGTAGTTAACGAGGTTAAGAGTGCCGATTGGCGGAAGGCCGCTGAAGCGCTTGTTCCACTTATTGAGGAAGCCATGCTGCAAAGCAGTCTCAATAAGGGGGAGTTGGACTCTCTTGCAATTTCATCAGGCCCTGGCTCTTTTACTTCATTGCGCATTGGCATGTCTGTTGCTAAGGGTATTGCATACGGTCTTGGAATATCCCTGATTCCAGTGCCCACAATGCCGGCAATGGCTGCATCATTTCTGGCTGGATCAGGCACGGTCATGGCCGTTATTCAGGCTCGAAAAGGGGAATATTATTATGCCGTCTATAGTTCGGAAAAGCTCTCTTCAGGTGAATGGCATGATGAAATTCAAAGAGGGTCTGCCACTGATGTTGCTGCAGCAGCAGCCGAGTCATCGAGCGTGGTTGTTGGTCGTCAGCTCGATGAACTTCTTCCATTGTTTGCCGGTTGCGGCATAATTCATGCAAATGCTGATTTTTTTTCAGCCCGTTCCCTTCTCCATACGGCCGAAAGGCAATATAAGGGGGCAGATGCTGCAGGGCTTGACCGAGTTGTTCCTGATTATCGGCAAATGTTTATTCCCAATGTTGGGAAAGCGTAAATCATTTCTCCCGTAAAGGCGTTTAACGTATCGCTTTAAAAATCCATAAAATTACGTCCGAATTATCTTATATTACAATTCATGTCTTTCCCACATTCAGGCACAAAACCGTGCAATTGGTATGAGACTAAAACACCGACAATAAACTCTGTTCACCGATATGCCTAGAAAATTACATTGGCCCAAAACCATAAAAAACGCAACAGAACGTATCATCGCCCAGATGAGCGAAGAAGACAAGCAGACATTTCGTGGGACTAAAAAGGATGAACTGGCAAAGTTCAATTTTGGCTTGGGAGTCTACATCCGCAATAAATTCGGACTCTTTGACGGCAATGATGCTTTGATGAAAGCATGTGCTCTTACTCAGCACGGCGAGACCTACAATATATTTTATGGTGATAACCCGGACGGTGCCGCAGGGGTTATCATAGAAGCGGTATGGAATGAGCTGAAAAGTGCAGCCTGATGTTGACGGCTTTTTTTGCGTCCCTGATCAGGCTTTTTTGTATGTTCGAATGAAGTTATTATTGCCATGTTGTTGCTTTTCGGCGGTAAGTTGTTATAAAATATAGTTAAAATATGAAGAGCGGAGGTTTATGAGCAGACTGGAAAAAGAAGATACTTATACAGCAGACCATGGAAAAGAGGTGGAAATCAGTGAATTGCTGGCGAAAAGGAGTGCCGAACTGGCACTGGAGAAAAAGTGTGAAGATATCAAAATTCTTGACCTCAGGGGACTGACCTCCGTCACGGATTTTTTTGTGATTGCTACAGCTGATTCTGAACGTAAGGCAAAGGCTGCCGCTGAGCATGTCATTGATGAACTCAAGGAAGATGGGGAACGTCCAATGCATGTCGAAGGCATGGATTCCATGCACTGGATTCTGCTGGACTATATTGATGTTGTTGTTCATATTTTTATGCCTGACGAACGCCGTTTTTATGACTTGGAATCACTCTGGTCCGACGCACCGGTACTTCCGGTAAGCTGATATTTTGAGGCACAATCTGCAGTTTTTCCTCTTCAAAGCTGAATCCGTCGGAAAGAATTTCGACGGATTTGTCTACATTATTCCGTCGAGTTATTTATATCAATTATCACTCAGGATTTACCTATGCAGCGTGAAAGAATAGTCCCGATCAGTATTGAAGAAGAAATGCGGGGTTCTTATCTCGATTATTCTATGTCGGTCATTGTCAGTCGTGCGTTGCCTGATGTACGGGACGGTCTTAAACCCGTTCATCGACGGGTACTTTTCGGTATGCACGAGCTTGGTTTGCAGGCAGGCAAACCGCATAAAAAGTCTGCACGCGTGGTTGGTGAAGTTCTTGGCAAGTTTCATCCCCATGGTGATACTGCTGTTTACGACAGTCTTGTACGTTTGGTGCAGGACTTCTCCCTGCGCTATCCACTGATTGACGGCCAGGGAAACTTTGGCTCAGTTGACGGCGATTCACCTGCGGCAATGCGATATACTGAAGTTCGCATGAAAAGCATTGCTGGCGAAATGCTTAAGGATCTTGAAAAAGGAACTGTTGATTTTTCTCTGAACTTTGATGATTCTCTTGAAGAACCGACGGTACTTCCATCTGCGATTCCAAACCTTCTGGTCAATGGATCGTCAGGGATAGCGGTCGGAATGGCAACCAATATTTCTCCCCAGAACCTCAGAGAGGTTGTTGATGGCATGATAGCCTTGATCGCTAATCCGGAACTGGAAGTCAGCGATCTCATGAAATACGTTATCGCTCCTGATTTCCCGACTGGCGGTATCATATATGGTTACGAAGGTGTTCGTTTAGCCTATACGACAGGACGCGGTAAGGTGGTGATTCGTGCAAGAGCCCTTGTGGAGATTACCCCGAAAAACGGCAGGGAATCCATTATTGTTACAGAACTACCCTACCAGGTCAACAAAGTACGGTTGATCGAAAAAATTGTCGAACTGGTTCACGATAAAAAACTGGAAGGTATTGCCGATATACGCGATGAATCCGATCGTGACGGCATGCGACTGGTGATTGAGTTGAAGCGCGATGCGGTTGCAAAGGTTGTGCTTAACAATCTTTACAAGCATACCCCGATGCAGGACACCTTCGGGGTGATTATGCTGGCGCTGGTTGATGGAGTTCCGAGGGTACTCAATCTCAAGCAGATGATGGAGTATTATATCAAGCATCGAAACGAGATTATTCTTCGCCGCACGCAATTTGACCTGAACGCAGCAGAAAAGAGAGCGCATATTCTTGAAGGACTGAAGATCTGTCTCGACAACCTTGACGAGGTGATCTCCACCATCAGGGAATCACCTGATGCTGCAACGGCTCAGGAGAGGCTGATAGAGCGATTCGGGCTCTCAGAAATCCAGTCGAAAGCTATTCTTGAGATGCGCCTGCAGCGTCTGACCGGGATGGAGCGTAAAAAGATTGACATCGAGTATGCGGAGGTCCTTGCCCTTATTGAGGAGCTGCGATTTATTCTTGGCAGTCCCGAGAAGCAGATGCAGATTATCAGGGAGGAACTTCTGAGAGTCAAAGAGGTTTACGGCGATGCCCGTCGCACCGAAATTGTGCCGCAGGAAGGGGATTTTTCAATTGAGGACATGATCGCTCAGGAAGATGTTGTTATTACAATAACCCACGATGGCTTTATCAAGCGCTTTCCTGTTTCAGGATACCGCCGCCAGGCAAGAGGCGGTAAAGGTGTAACCGGAGCACAGGCCAAGCATGACGACTTCATCGAGCACATGTTTATCGCCTCAACCCACAACTATATTCTTTTCTTCACCAGCCGAGGCCGTTGCCACTGGTTGAAGGTTTACGAAATTCCCGAGGCAGGACGAGCGGCCCGGGGCAGGGCTTTGGCCAACATCATGGAACTCCAGTCTGGCGAAAAAATCAGGGCCTACATCAATATCAGGAATTTTGATGACCCGGGTTTTATCGTTATGGCCACGACCAACGGTATCGTTAAAAAAACATCACTTGAAGAATTTTCCCACCCGAGAAAAAACGGTATTGCGGCCATAACCATCGAAGAACACGACGAGCTTCTCGATGCCCGTCTGACCGATGGTGAACATCAGATTATTCTTGCCAAGAGTTCCGGTTTTGTTGTACGTTTTCCCGAGGCTGAAATTCGCTCTATGGGCAGGACAGCCATGGGCGTCAAGGGGATTACACTCGACCAGGGCGAAAAATGTATTTCAATGGTAACCACCAAGCGCTTCGACACAGCGCTGCTTGCGGTCACCGACAACGGATTTGGCAAACGAAGCCGTGTTGAGGACTACCGTCTGACGCGACGCGGGGCACGCGGGGTAATTACCCTCAAGGCTCATGAAAAAATTGGAGCTCTTGTCGGACTGCTTGACGTTAACGACGACGATGATCTTATCATCATTACCACCCACGGTATTGTGAATCGTCAGCACGTCTCCGACATACGGCTAACCGGAAGAAACACATCAGGAGTTCGTCTTGTCAGGCTGATGGCTGGTGATCTTATTTCTGCTCTTGCAAGAGTTCCGAAAAGCGATGAGGAAGTGGATCCTGATTTTCCTGTAGAGGATCCTGATGGTCAGATTGATCTTTTTGTCTAAAACTGAAAGGAGAACCTATGGAGCAGAAAAAACCATATCTCATAACGGAAAAGCCGGGAACAAAATATTATTGTGCATGCGGCAAATCTCAGAATCTGCCTTACTGCGATGGGGCTCATAAAGGCAGCGGTCTGCATCCCGATAAAGTTGAAATCAATGAGGAGAAAACCATAGCGATATGCAGTTGTCGTCGTTCGGCAAATCTTCCTTTCTGCGATGGCACCCATAAAGCGCTGCAATAACCAAATTTTTACCAATTAATCAACGATTTACGCTGTCATGGCTCGACCGAAAAATGTGAAACATATTTTTGTGACCGGAGGGGTAATATCCTCGCTCGGTAAGGGAATTCTGTCGGCCTCTCTCGGGATGCTGCTCAAGTCCCGTGGATTGAGGGTGGCCATACAGAAATATGATCCCTATATCAATGTTGATCCCGGCACCATGTCTCCCTACCAGCATGGTGAGGTCTATGTAACCGATGATGGAGCTGAAACTGATCTTGATCTTGGTCACTACGAGCGCTTTCTTGACGAATCGACAACACAGGCCTCTAATCTGACCATGGGGCGGGTCTATAAATCGGTTATCGACAAAGAGCGTAGTGGCGAATACCTTGGTGCCACGGTTCAGGTTGTGCCTCATGTCATCGATGAAATTAAGGACAGAATGGCTGAACAGGCCAAAAACAGCAACCTTGATGTGCTTATTACCGAGATCGGCGGTACGATCGGTGATATTGAATCACTTCCTTTTCTTGAAGCTATGCGGCAGATGAAGCTTGAGATGGGCGACAGTAATCTGCTGAACATCCATCTTACTTTTGTCCCCTATATCAAGGCGGCAAGCGAACTAAAGACAAAACCAACCCAGCATAGCGTTAAAATGCTTCTCGGAGTCGGTATACAGCCCGATATTCTTGTATGCCGCAGTGAAAAGCCCTTGTCACGTGAAATCAAGAACAAGGTTGGCCATTTTTGCAACGTTAACGAACACGACGTTATCGGCCTTAACGACTGCGATACCATTTACGAAGTACCGCTGATGCTTCTCAAGGAAAAGCTCGACCTGCGCGTGCTGAAGAAGCTTGGGCTCAAAAAATACAAGGAACCCAGCCTTGATTACTGGCGAGACTTCTGCAACAAAGTTAAATTTCCCCAGGACGGCGAGGTCACCATTGGTATCTGTGGCAAGTACACCGAATACCCCGATGCCTACAAATCTATTCTTGAATCATTTATTCATGCCGGTGCAAGCAACAACGTCAAGGTTAACGTCAGGCTGCTCAGAGCGGAAGATGCTGAATTGAAGGGATTTGATTTTACCAAAGAACTGGAAGGTGTCAGCGGTATATTGGTTGCACCCGGTTTTGGAGACCGAGGCATCGAAGGGAAAATAAAGTTTATCCAGCATGCAAGGGAGCAGAATATTCCATTTTTGGGTATCTGTCTTGGTATGCAGTGCGCGACTGTTGAGTTCGCACGTAACGTATGCGGTCTGCAGGATGCTAATTCAACAGAGTTTAACAAACGCACTCGATTTGCTGTTATTGACCTCATGGAACATCAGAAAAAGGTCAAGGAGAAAGGAGGGACAATGCGTCTTGGCAGTTTTCCCTGCATTATCAAGGAGGGAACAAAGGCGCAGGAAGTCTATCAGAAGTTTCTGATCAACGAACGGCATCGTCACCGTTACGAGTTCAATAATGTCTACAGAAAAAATTTTGAAGATGGCGGCATCATCTTTTCCGGTACCTCTCCAAACGGTGAACTGGTTGAGATTATAGAGTTGAAAGGCCATCGCTGGTTTGTCGGCGTACAGTTTCATCCAGAGCTCAAGTCGAGAGTGCAGAAAGTGCATCCCCTGTTTCATGGTTTTGTGGCGGCAGCCAAGGAGCACACCGGGGGAGCTCATCAGCTTGATTTAACGGTTACTATGCCCTCTTTTCTTCCTGTAGAGCATGAAACGGCACAATAAAAGCTCTTTTTTATGCTTTTCTTGACAAATAATGAAGAAAGAATTTGGAAGTGAGCGGTGGGGGTGATACATTGGGAGCCCACTGAAGAATGAGCGAAAGTGAGATTTGGAGGTGGGGATAGCCTGAAAGATGGCATGTTATTTGACGGTAATGAGATGAAGGGAAAAGCGAG
>CAIPYV010000028.1 GCA_903869365.1 uncultured Chlorobiaceae bacterium | reverse complement strand
GCTACATTCCGACCGAGACGCTCATCAATAATAACTAAACTATCGTGGTGTTTAGAGGCGAGTAAGAGAGTCTGCTTCTCGCCGCGATCCAGCTCAAACAGCACTGGCAAGTTAGAACTTGATTCATCGGCCACAGGTATCACCCAACTTAGGGTCTGCAAGTGCGGAACAAGAATCTCACCGCCTTCTGCACATTCTTCGATAACCGATTGGGCAACATATACGCTACCAAACAATTGCTGCAGTAATTGCAGTTGATCAATACTGGCAAGCGCGATAAATGGGGTTGTGTTAGAAAATACCCTCACAGTAAAGCTGTTTCTCTGCGGAAATCATCCTGCGTGTTTTCCAAAAGGTTGGCACCTGCCTGCATGGCTTTTATCAGAAAATGTGCACGCGGCACACCTAACCAACTTGCAGCCATGCCCGATGAAAGCCTCCCCTCTCTAAATAGTGCCATGGCGGACTGTTCTTTTAGCAACGAAGCAAATTGCTGTGCATCCATATGCAAGCCGAGGAGTATTTCCTGGGGGCAGGTTATGGGGATGGTGCTCTGCATGATTGTTTTCATTGGAAAAAGCCGAGAAAGAAAGTTCTGAGGAAAGAAAGTTCTGAGTGCTGAGTGAAGAAAGTAAAATCACTGGGCAGTTGGCTGCGCTTTATCTGTTGCCTGTTTTTCCTTTCATTGCTCATTATCTGCAGCTATCTGCAATGCATGGTGCGGCTTCGCAGTTCAGGTAAAGGCTCGAGTAAGCCTAAGCCTGCGAAACGTGCCGCAATCCGTGAACCGAGTCTTTGGCGAGTTGGACAAACCTCGCTGACGGCAGTGCGCAAAATCTGGCAAACTTCTTCCTCAACGCTCCACCCGTGCTGGGTGGCGCATACCTTAAGACGGATCTTCAATTCATCTTCAATGTTGCTAATAATAACCTGTGCGATGATATACCTCTAAAAAATTAAACTTGACTAATACAGTATTATGACACCTCTTCAAGTATAACCAAAAAAACTGATTTATTAGATACGGATAGGTTTTGGGAGATCCCTCACAAGAGTTCGGGATGACCGTTGGCAATCGGCAATGAAATCAGTTGGCAGTCGGCAGTTGGTACAATCTACTACATTGCTTCAGATTGGGGGCATGCTCGAAGTGAATTCCTTGAAAAGAGGCTGAATGACCAGATCAGAATCAGCAACTCGACACCGTATGCCCATCCAGGAAAACTCTGGACAAGCCAAGGATTCGCTGCTTCTACCAGTTCCCCGATGCTAAATGGCTTGTAGGAAAACGGCGCAAGCCAGAAAATATGACCAGTAACAGTATCCAGAATCATATGGATAAAGCCGCCAAACGATACCATAAAGGCTGAAACCGGATTCTGGCTTTTCCGGTCAATAACGAACCAAAAAGCAGAAAAGATCAATAGAAGCACCCAAAACAAAGGGTAATGGCTGAAATTGAGATGCTGATCTTGTTCGCGGTTGATAAACCAAAAGTAAAGATGATCAAAGTCTGGAGCTACCGAACCGAGCAATCCCCATAACAGATAGCAGTTCCATGAATCAATGCGATGTTTGAACTGGTTATAAAGCAATCTGCAGGTAATGTAACCCGCAGGCAAATGCGCGAATGTCATAGTTTTCTGAGTGCTGGGTGCCGAGTGAAGAAACAAAGAGATAGAGGGCGCTGCGGCGACTTTTTCGCTAATAATTGAATGGGTTCGTTTTGTAAATTTTCTTAGGACGACTCAGGTTAAAGAAAATGCTGAGTGAAGAAAGTAAAATCAGTTGGCAGTTTTTAAAAAGTTGGGAACTCGGGCTTGACTCTTGGATGAGTTTCTCAAGAGTTGTTTGGTAGAGATCGGCTTGGAGATGGAGGGCGCTTGGGGCTCTGATGGTTGGATAAACCTTGCATATAAGACTCTTGTATTTGCGCCTTCGACCAGTTGTAATCGGTTCTTTCATGCCGCCCCCCGCAGCGCCAGCATTCGCTGGACACTCAATTGTACGATAAAAACAACGTCCCCCCTTGGGGACGGTTCTTGCGCCTTTACCGTCCCCACCAAAAATATGGTGATATAGTTCTGAGGATAATTGGGTTTGTGCTTTTATGTATTTGAAGCATAGGCGTGGAAAACGGCTTCCAGTGTTGGTGCTGATAGAATGGCTTCTCCCCAGGCTTCTAATGCCGATTCGGAAGCATTGCTCAACTTCTCTGTTGCCCATGCAGGTAATGCGCCAAAGCGTCGCTCAAGCTGTCTTGTCAGAAGCTTGGATTCACCTTTGGCTATGCCTTGGGTTATTCCTTTAGCTATGCCTTGGGTTATTCCTTTAGCTATGCCGATTCTTTCTATGCTGGTGACGTATTGCATTTTTTCTATCTCCTCAATTGTTTCAATTTCTTTCCAGACTTTTGTGTCCAGCCAAGCTGGCAGTGTCATTAACCAATCCACAACGGTAAGCAAGTTGATGACGCGTTGTTTATTCCAGTTTCGTTGATAGAGTATTTTTATCAAACGGAGTTTGGCTTCATAGCGCTCCTGATGCTTCTTTCGGGTTTGCCTAGTCAGGATATGTGCTGCTGTAATTAACTCAAAAGCATTATCCGAAGCAAGCAGCTCATCGAGTTTTTCGTCGTAATCAGTCAGTTTGGCTACGGGGAACTCCAAGGTGTGCCTGCAGCCCAGAACATTGTAGCCATAAGAGGTCGGTTTCCACTGTCTGTGTTCATCGGCCAGCACCGCCAGACTTGCTACGGGTTTTTTGTATCGGTCAAAAATCCGGTAGTTGTAGACAAACATGCGCTGGGCAAATTCAGCCTGCCTGGTGCCTTGCACTTCCACGTGGATGTAAATCCAGCTTTCCTCTCCACTCAGTTCTGTAACGCGGACCAACTTGTCGACAAAACGGGTGCCTAACTCAGCATCCTGCACTACAGCCCGCAACTCCTGATCGAGAAATACATGCTCCTTTGACCAGTCGATCTCAGCATAAGCATCAGGAAAGTAAAACATCATAAACTCCGGAAAATAGTGCTCAATGGCTTCTTTCCACGGGCTGTCATAATGATCGATCGGAGTATCCATGTAAGGTGCTATGCATCCAGCATCTTAGGCTATCATTAGGAAATGATGAAATTGAATATTATCGCCTTGCAATGTAATCATATTACTTCTTTAATTGCAATTTTTTACACTTTTTCAGCGAAATATACTCGATTTGATTCATTTGAGATAACCTACCCCAGTCTTCGCTAGACTCACAACTGTACGATAAAGACAACGTCCTGTGGGGACGGTTCTTGCGCCTTTACCGTCCCCACACACTATTCCATGCTAACAGGGGAATTATCAAGGGAAAAAGCGATATCCGGCATATTCAGCAGGAACCGCCAAGCGGGGACAACCTCAATCTTTCCGGAATCGATCAGTATCTCCCCTTCCTCATTACGCGTCACAATGGTGCCATGCGAAAGTTTCAATTCAACCATAGCTTCGGAAAGCGCAGTGATTTCCCGCTTACGGGTTTGCTGATCTGCCATTGATTCACAAACCTGGACAAGCATTCGTGACAGTGATCCCTGTCTCACGGTAATGAAATCAACCTCCCGACCCGTCTTAGTCTTGTAGTAAAAGATGTCCGGCGTTACCCTGCGTAGTGCAGTGAACACCAAGTTTTCCAGAAGATGTCCAGAATTGAGCAGAATGCCGGAACTGATCGACGTTACCAGCGCGTGGTCGACACAGTAGATCTTCTTTGGGTTGGTGTTGGCCCTGGCCAGCGAAGCATCAAAAATGCGCACAGTAAACAGAACGTAGGCGTCTTCAAACCATTCGAGATAATCGGAGACTGCGTATTTCGGCGCTTTGTGTCCTAATGATTTCAGATAACCTGTCAGATTGTTGATGGAATAGAGCGAACCTATATTATCTACCAACCAATGAGCAAGATCCGCAACCGCCTTGGGGTGGGAGATGTCATGACGTTCGACGATGTCGCGGAACAGCATTGCGTTAAAATATTCCTGATGGGTCTTGATCCTGAGCATCCTGCTAAGACCAGCAACCTCAGGAAAGCCGCCGGTTACCCAGTAATCATCAAAGGACTTCTGAATGGTCAGACGTTTTTTTGACGAGTGTGGATCGTCACTTTCAATCCCCTTGTAGTCAAGAAACTCCCGAAACGAAAACGGGAACATTTCCCAGGAAAGTGCTCGTCCGCGCATCTGGGTTGCTATTTCTCGTGAGAGCATACGGGCCGATGAACCGGTAATGTAGACCTCGCACTTTTCCATACGGAGCAACCGGTCAACGAAGGGCTCCCAGCCAGGTATGACCTGGATTTCATCGAAAAAGCAATAGACCTTCTCAGTATTCTTTTTTTCCGGATAAAGTAAGAAATAGGCTTCCAGAATCACTCCCAGACTGTCATACTGAAGGTTGTGCAGACGATCATCGAAAAAGTTCAGATAAAGGATATTCTGCCGAGAAACCCCTGCCTCCTGAAGTTTCTTCATGAGCTGGAACATGAAGGTCGATTTACCGCTGCGGCGTACTCCGATGCAAACTGTGGCTTTGCCGGACACCAGAGAAATCAGAACCCTTCTCGGCACACCCGTCTGCAGGTCAATCTCCTGAAAATCGAGAATTAATTCTTTGAGTATGTCAATCATAGTGAAACACACCAGCTATTTATCCTTTCTAAGGAATAGAGCAACTGGAAAGATTTATCTCCAGATTTCACAACTAATAGTAATATATTTTTCCAGTTTCAGGTTTAAAATATCCATCAGGGATGCAAAAAAAAAGTGCTGAGAAAGAAAGTGCTGAGTGCTGAGGGAAGAAAGTAAAATCAGTTGGCAGTGGGCAATTGGCAGTTGGCAGTGGGCCGTTTTTAAAAAGTTGGGAACTAGGGCTTGACTCTTGGATGAGTGTCTCAAAAGTTGCTTGGTAGAGATCGGCTTGGAGATGGAGGGCGCTTGGGGCTCTGATGGTTGGATAAACCTTGCATATAAGACTCTTGTATTTGCGCCTTCGACCAGTTGT
>CAIPYV010000027.1 GCA_903869365.1 uncultured Chlorobiaceae bacterium | reverse complement strand
CCCATTTTAGAAAGTTATATTGATCCGTATTGAATTTCTGCCTTTTTCAAGAATTCTTTGATTTCAAAATTAATAGAAGAAACGCCCCAACCCGGTTCGGCATCGAAGGGGTTCCGTAGATAGTACGGGCCATCAATCTGCTCATTCTCGTCAACCTGCACAATGGCCAGCACAAATTTTTCAGCCTGATTGAGAGCATAGAGCATTTCATTACGGGTGACGGTAATCGTTGTTGCGCCTTTTATTCGCCCCTTGACTTCGATATGCCGGGATTCAGGTTGTTTGCCTTCAATTGCCGGCGGGTATGAGGTGATGTCCCAACCGCACTTCTGGGAAGAGACATCAACTACTCGGCATCCTCTGGCCTCTTCAGCGAGGCGAACAGCATGCATGGCAAGCTGCTCGATGCGCGAACGTGCGGGATCAGCAGAAAAAGCAGAGCTGCAGGATGCCGTTTCACCTTGCAGGGTGCGGAGCAATCCGGCAGGAATAACCAGCGCACCGCTGAGCACAACCGGTGTGGCGGAGCTAACATGACGCATGGAAAGCAGCTCTTTTTTGCGATGCTCCAGCCGGGCTTCGAGATCGCTGAGCATGCGACGAACATTTTCAAGATTGAGGCGAACATCTTTACCTGCTTTTTTGTCGTCGGTAAGTTTCTCGAAACGGTCTGACCAGAAATTTATCTCTTTTGTCAGACGCTCGTGGACAGCGGCAAGAGTCTTGTCTATATGGGCAATCCGGCGGTCAGCGACCTCACTGAAGTGCTGAGGGACAAGTGTGGATGCTGCCAGGGCAAGAGCACGGTTGTCCAACCCGACATTGAGCCAGGGTGCAGCGAGTGTTTCAGCCAGGAGTGGTCGCTGGGCAGAAGCAAGTGGCTCAAGGTCTAAATGCGGCGCCCATCCGGCGAAAGTAGTGCTGCCATCGGGCAAAACCCGAACAAATTGCAGACGCTTGGAAATCACCATACCATCACCGGATTTCACCTCGTGGGTAAGGAGAAAGAGCAAAGAGGGCTGGTCGCCATCATCCGCCGGGTCAACAAGGATGGTGCCCTGACGGAGGAGGTTGGCGTGCTGCTCCAGCAAGAGGTCGCTGAGAGCAAGCATAAGCGGGTGACCAGGATGAATCATATTGGCGAAGGCAAGGCCGGGTTTATCCACCGGACGCACGGACTCCTTGGTAAAACAAACCCGTTCATAGCGGCGGAGCACTGGAGCAAGATCGCGGCGATTACGTCCGGTGATAAGCCGATCACGTTCACGTAACTCGGCAGGAACATGCGTGATTTCAAAACGGCCTGATTCACGGGAATAGATTGAGCCACCGAGTGACTCAAATCCTTTCATGAAGAAGGATCGGACAAAGAATGGCTGAAGACGCCTTGCCTCAGCCTTTTCCATCTCTTCCTTCACGGCAAAGAGACGATCCGTGCTGAAACTTTCCTGTGCAAGTGCATCTCGTTTGAGAATCTCCTTCAGGTGATCCAGATCAAGGGCAATATCAATTTTTTGGCTGAGGCGGGCACGCACCTCTGGTTTATCACCGTAGCGTATCGCTTCCATGAGCAAATCCTTGAGGCTGATGCCATCAAACACTTCACCAAGAACGTTAAATACCTCGCCCTTGAGTGCTTCACTGACCACTTGAAGCTTTTCAAGCAAGCGGAAATAGACATCACCTTCACGAGTCTCCTTGGCGACAAGGTTCCAGAGATGACAGACCTCTTGCTGGCCAATACGATGAATACGCCCGAAGCGCTGTTCGAGGCGGTTGGGGTTCCAGGGCAGGTCGTAGTTCACCATCAGATTGGCATTCTGAAGGTTGATGCCTTCACCAGCCGCATCGGTTGCAACAAGGACACGGATATCGGGGTCAGAGCGAAAAAGTTCCTGTGCTTTCCGGCGGTCGTCACGGTGAACGGCACCGTGAATGACAACGATAGCATCATGACTGCCAAGCACACCTGCAATTTTTTCATGCAGGTAGTTCAGCGTATCGCGGTGCTCACTGAAAATGATAATTTTGCGCATCCGCCCGCCAGCATCACGCATTTGAGGCTCGTTCTGGAGAATGCGAGAGAGTTCATCCCACTTGCGATCCTTGCCGGATGCAACAAGAGATTTTGCCTGCTGCTCAAGAGTTTGGAGAATGAAGATTTCACCCTCCAGCTCTGCAATGGTTTGTGAAGCGGTGGCCTGAACAACCAGCGTCTCTTCCATGGTTTCCTGCTCCTCGGCGTTGAAATCATCCTCGTCCTCGGGAACATCGATGAGCGTTTCAGCAAGAAGCTTTTGCCCTCTGGCTCCTATTTTTTCCTCACGAAGACGACGCTCGAGTCGTTCCCTTCTGCGTTTGAGTGACTGAAAGATGGCTTCAGGGCTTGAGGCCAAACGACGCTGCAGGGAGGTAAGCGCAAAGCCAACAGAGCCCTTTCGTTTACCGTCAAGCTGGTCAGCCTTCCCCATTTCAGTCTTCACATAATCGGTTACCGCTTCGTAGAGTGCTGCTTCGAGGTCTGAAAGCTGGTAATTGACCGTATATGCCTTGCGCTCGGGAAAAAGAGGAGTTCCATCAAACTTAACCAGTTTCTCCTTCACCATTCGGCGAATAAGGTCGGAACAATCAACCTTGTGAACACCATCACGAAACTTGCCATAAAAGCGGTCGGAGTCGAGAAGTGAGAGGAATAACTGAAAATCCTCCTCCTTGCCGCTGTGCGGCGTTGCCGTCATCAGCAGGAGATGGCGAGTCTGGGCTCCAAGCTTTTCGGCCAACTTGAAGCGGCCCGTCTTCTGCATTTTATTGCCGAAAAAGTGTGCTGCAAGCTTGTGCGCCTCGTCGAACACGACAAGATCCCATCCGGCAGCACAAAGCTTCTCTTGCAGCTCTTCGTTTCGGGCCATCTGGTCGAGACGAACAATAAGGTGATCGATGTCTTCAAAGGGGTTTCCGCTCGGAGTAGCCGCTTCCAGATCTCTGGTGAAGACTCGGAATTCGAGCCCGAACTTCTCGAACAGCTCCTCACGCCACTGCTCAACCAGACTGCCGGGTGCAACGATGACAATACGCCGAGCATCGGCACGCATGATAAGCTCACGGATATAAAGGCCTGCCATGATGGTCTTGCCAGCACCGGGATCGTCCGCAAGCACAAACCGCAACGGTTGACGGGGTAACATGGCTTCATAAACAGCCGTGATCTGATGTGGAAGGGGTTCAACATTTGATGTATGAACGGCCATCATCGGATCGAACAGAAAAGCAAGATCAATGCGCTTGGCCTCAACCGTGAGTTTGAATGCCTCACCATCTCCATCAAAAGACCAGGGGCGCTCAGTGGTGGCAACAGCAATGGTCTCTTCGTCGGCTCTACCAAGAAGACGCTCTTTGAGTGTACCGTCCGGTGTCTGATAAATAACCCGTACGGCTCCGTCAGCAATTGGAACAACGGCTATAACCGTTGCAACAGCCGAAGGTTCAAGACCTGTAAGGGAACTGCCAGACGTTATTTCTTCAATGCGCATTGGTCATTTTTTTATGATATTCGGTCATTTTATGACGTTTATCTATTTACCGAATATTTACATCAAATAAAAAGAATGCAATAGTTTACAGCTATCGCCTCATCTCTTTTTCCCTCCTGCCCTGCCACTAGTGTATTGTCAATTGTCTAACGTCGTTTAATAATTGTAAGTTACTCTTCGTAGTCAACAACAAAAAAGATTGAACATGAAGAAGTACAAAATCACTTTGACACAAAATAAAAAGGCTACAATCAACTGGCGTTTTACTACCGATAAGGCGAGAATCAAACTTTTACATCTTTATCCGTCAATTGAAGCATGACATATACAGTAGGTTGTTTTTTAGAAGATGAGAATGCTTAAAACAGTACTCGCATAGAAATGAAATTAGAACATTCAAAACTACATATGTTTATGTTCAGGTACTCCACGTTTGTAGGACAGTATTTTCGATCAACTAAGGGATGCCATCATTATAAAAATACCGTTTTAGGCCTGATACTGAAATCCCACTAACGAAGGCTTGGTGAACGCGTTAGTCTTTTTTCAAGATTCTTTTTTTCTTTACCATAGAGCTTGATACCTTTCTCGTATACCGTCTTCACCAGCATTGATCTTGCGACAATCCCTCGCCAAGTAAATTTGCAGGAGCGATTTATGACGTGTTGCAATGCAGTGTAGATGTCTTCATGTACCCATGCTCTGGATAATGTAATTGCTTTTTGGAAGACAAGATAAACGGTATTACGGTATACACCAAGTCCCTAAGAGTCCGTCCGATCTATCATTGGACGCCAAGACGAATTCAGGCGCATGTTGCCCTCTGTTTTATAGCGCTGGTCTGCATCCGTCATTTATCATACCGGGTAAATTTGCAATACCAACCACTGTCGCCGGAAATCATCCGAAATGAACTGGTGCATGTGCAGCAGAGTATCCTCATCCACAAGACTAATGG
>CAIPYV010000026.1 GCA_903869365.1 uncultured Chlorobiaceae bacterium | reverse complement strand
ACAAACGGTAAGCTATTGCCTGCTTCGAAGCTATGGCGATTTAAGTATACCTTTCAAGGCAAGGTGGTTCTGATGTCATTTGGGGCGTATCCTGCAATGAGCCTGCATGATGCGAGAGAGAGGCGGCAGGATGCAAGAGCTATGCTCTGCGATTGGTTGAGGCGCGCCAAGCTTTTGAAACGGCACACCGTATCAAAACTATTATCGGGCAGGTCTTTACTTTTTCGATAGTGAGCAGTATTCCTGATGTGGTGAATAATCCGGCTTGCGGGGTTAGGTAAGGCGCTTAAACAGCCTATAAAGAGGAATATGGCGGCTATTTTGGAGCCTGATAAGTTGGGGGATGCTCTTGCGTGATATTGATGGCTATGCTGGTTCTTTTGTGGTGATCTGTGCATTGAAGCTTGCTCCGATGCTTTTTGTTCGGCCAGGTGAGTTGCGTCATGCGATGTGGCGGGATGTTGATCTTGAGAAAGCTGTTTGGCAATTACCCATTGAGGCAACAAAATTGACCCTGAAGGAGAAGGCAAGCCGTAACGGGCAATAGAGGCGCAATTAGGGCATGTTGTCCCTGATCGGTTGGGAAACGCTTATAATCGAGCCAAGCATTTGGAGGAAAGAATCAGAATGATGCAGGCGTGGAGTGATTTTCTTGACAGCTTGAAGGTGGATGTAAAGGGTGCTCTGCAAAACCGATTAAGCAGCGGATAAAAACGGAGGCTTAGAAGAAGATCGGCAAAGTAATCGGCAAGAATTACAGATTATTCTTTTTAAATTATTTTGATACAAGGGTAAACGGAATTGAATAATCGGCAATATTACGATATTTGAGATACCGCACCGCCTTGAACCTTGCCTGCCTGAGGCATTGGCGCCCGAGCTTGTTGACCTGATTGCTGCACTATCTGCAGCTTCCGAGCGGCTTGGTAATCGCCTGCACCCTAAATCAGCAGCAAGTCTTGCTGATCTTGTAAGAGTAATGAACTGCTATTATTCGAATCTCATAGAGGGACATAACACCCGGCCACGGGATATTGAACTGGCTCTTGAGAACCGGTTCGACCAGGACGGAGAGAGACGGAATCTGCAGATGGAAGCGGCTGCACATATCAGGGTACAGCGAGAGATTGATGCGAGGTATGCTGCCGGAACGCTTCAGGACGCCGCATCACAACGGTTTATCTGCTGGCTACATGAGGAGTTCTACAAGGAGCTTCCTGAGTCAATGCGCTTATATTTCTCTGCGGATGAAAAACTCTCGAATAACGTTCACCATGTTCATTACGTTCACCATTCAGAGAATGATGCGGATGGGCAGCGAGCTGAAATTGAGCGTTCTGTTTCGGTTGTTGAGCGTGTGATTGCCAAGGCAAAGGATAATGCGGGACTTTATGCGGGCAGTGAGTTCATTCATGCCATGAAGTTTATTCGTGAGAAGAGTGATGAAGAGTGGGTTCGTTTACGGGTGAAGATCAAAAATGAGAAGCCGAGCGGTGTGTTGCTTTCTGCTCTTGATGACGCTACCAGACCAGAGGGCGAAGCAATCGGCAGTGAAAAAAACACGGCGGCAGAACTCATTGCTTTGGTGAAGTCTCGTTGTGATTTGTTTTATGATGACACGACACGAAGTTGTTTTGTAACGGTGAGTGCTGATAATAGTACTCTGAGGGTTGGCAGCACCGCTTTTCTTGAGTGGCTGAGTTATGCCTATTACTCGCAGCGCGCTTCATCGGCAAGTGATGCGGCTGTCAAGCAGGCGATAAGCACGGTTTCAGGTATTTGCCGAGAGCAGCGGCATACGTTGAAAGGGTGGTGAGGAGGTATTGAGTCACTGCAACAGGCTTATGCGGTTTCCCGATGAGGGATTTCCTGATAAGAAAATTCCCATAAACCAGCATTTTCTTTGGCATGCTCAATAGTCATACTGACAAGATTTCCCTTCTCATCAACATCAATCAAGATGTTTTCACTAATCTCGCGAGTTTCAAACACCGGCTTATCAAGTAATTCAACATAAGCGGTATCGGTATCCTCAAAATATTTCACCTTCATGGGTTAGCTCTCCTTGTATGATCGATCGAAAAAAGCATTATGAACGGTTTCGCCATCTTCAAGCAAAATGACACGTAAAACTTTCCCGGCATCTTGAATATGGGCCCATTTCTTGATTCTGCCATCAGATTGGACAACAGTCTTCTCAGGGTGTTCTACAACAAAACAGATCCATTCATCCTTTATGCCTATACGATCAGGCCGATTTCTCGTTAAGTTAAAATAAGATGTGGTTATCATGCAGCGAAATCTTCTAAGATTTTTGCATTGATTTTGTTAACCGGCTCTCTTGCTTCTCTACTCTATCAATGTACAAAAGTGCTATAAAATAGCAGAGAAAATCAGAGAGATAGAGTTTTCGAAAAGGGCGTGAAGCTCTTGGATAAAGAGTGTCGGGTAAGTCACAACTACACTACGCATCCAAGAATGATTGAACAGCACGCCAGCACCCTAATAAAGTGCCCCTGTTTACCGGATTTCGATTTACGAAGGGGCTTGGGTGTGGGCGGAATTTCTCGCCTTTGAGCCTGGGGCTTCAAGCAAAAAGAGAACTTCTGCTTCAACGCCTCCATCCCATGGATCAAGATAGGGAATTGCGGCATCGGGCCCCATCCTTTCACGAAGTCGACGGACAAACTGTGACAGGGGAGCAATATGGGCATCATCTACCTGAGAGAGGCGCAATTCCAACTGGTCTTTGTCTCGCAATAGTTTGGGGCGATCCATTGATTTTTTTTTGAGTCATAAACAAAAATTGGACTCCGCATAGTCTGCGGATTTTTGAATTGTAACCCACAAAAGAAACAAGATACAACGTTGTGGGGTTTTATGAGAATAATGTAAACAGGAATTTTGAGTAATCCACTGTTTGTGAAGTGATTTTTTGTATTTGGTGGTGGACGGAGAGGAGGGCGTCATGCGGGGGTGGAGGGCTTGGACACGGGGGTTCCTTGCCCTTTTTTGGGTTCTGGGGGTTATTTGGGGATGATGCCGTTGGCGAAGAAGCTGTAGTGTTGGTTGTTGCCGATGATGAGGTGATCGAGGAGGTTGATGTCGAGGATGTTGCCGGCTTGGATGAGTTTGGTGGTTACTTCTTTGTCGGCGCGGCTGGGTT
>CAIPYV010000025.1 GCA_903869365.1 uncultured Chlorobiaceae bacterium | reverse complement strand
GTCGCTTTTCGTGTAGGTCTTGTGATCCTTTATGTACAACTCATCATTTCCTCGAGCACAGTAGATATCCTCGTAGAGCGCTTTGGCCTTAGCTTTATGCATATCGGTGCTGATAAAACGGACGTTCAACTTACTTTTTTGCCCTTTACTGAGGCAACGGCTGAAGCAGCATTGTATGAAAATAATGTTTGTTGTGTACTCTCCGGAGTGACTATATTCTGATGAAGGGGTTGCATAAATATCGCGTCTTATTAACTGACTTTAACTACCAGTAATATAACGGTTTGCGATATTTTTTGCCCCCTTTTTTTTGTTTATTGATGAATAATTCAGGCTAAAATATAAAAAAACAAGCGAATTGTAACGACCCTCAGATAGGCAAATTGTGATTGCATTTGACGGCGGGTATGCCGCATGACATGTAGCTAAACTATTTGCTGAATGTCTGCTGCAAGTTGGTGAGATATCTTTCAATCATGCCGGTGAATTCCATGACGACAAGTGGGGAGATGATGAACTCCAGAAAAGAGGGGAAATCGACGGTAAGATCACCTTTTGTGTTGAGTGTCACCTTTGTTCCCGGGGCTTTCGGGGTTATTGTCCACTCCCCTGAAACAATGGCGTTGCCGACACCCTGCACTGGAGTCCAGGTTACCTTGCGGGTAGCGGCATCTGCTGTGTATCGGGAGGCATAGATGGTCTGCTGGAGGGTGTAGCTGCCGATCCCTATTTTTTCCATTTCCCAGCGAAAGGTATTGTCGCCAAGATCGACCAACTGATCGACTTTCGGAAAATGGGAGGCAGAACGGGGGACATCGGCAAGAAGTTCAAAAACTTTTTCAGGAGTGCAGGAAGTTTCAAACTCCCTCTTGATGTTGATTGTTACAGAAAATGACATGGTTTGTAAGCCGAAGCTTCCCTTTTTAAAATGTTGGGAGAGGTTTATTCAGTGCATCCAACACAGCATTATCCCTGTTATACACATCGTCACGGAACAGGAGATCGTCGCCTTCCGTAAAAGCGGTCAGGTATAGTATAAAGACTGGAATCCGTTTTGGCAAAAATACAGTTTTTGTTTTGTTGGTACCAACCGCTGCCTTGATCTGCTCACTGTTCCATTTAACACTATCCTGAAGCACACGCGCGGCAAGTTCCAGAGGATTCTGCACTCTGATACATCCAGAACTCAACGTTCTGATACTTTTTTTAAACAGTTCTTTATGAGGTGTGTCATGCAGGTACACAATATGCTTGTTCGGGAGCATGAACTTGACTCTTCCGAGAGAACCCTGGTCTCCGGATAACTGCCTCAGGAGGTAGGGAAAGTTTTTCTCATTGTACTGTGACCATTCAACCGCTTCAGGATCGACGATTCTGCCGTTCCGGTCAATAACGTTGAGCTTTTTCTTGCTGAGATAGGAGGTGCTTTTACGAATGCCGGGAAGTGCCTCTTTGGCAAGAATGGTAGGAGGAATCACCCATTGGGGATTAAAGATGATATATTGCATATCAGCTTTGAAAATGGGAGTTTTGCGGGCGGTTTGGCCTACGATAACCCGTGTTACCCAACTGAGGTGACCGTTTTCAACATAGTTCAGGGTAAAATCCGGAATATTAACCAGGACATAGGTAGGCTCAAGTTCGCTTAAAAACCACCGGTACCGTTCAAGATTGATGCGAATCTGATCGATACGACGTTCAACCGGAATATTCAGGAGCTTGACCGTGGATGGCCCGAGCACTCCGTTAGCCTCCTTACCATTGCGTTTCTGGAACTGCCTGACAGCCTCTGCAAGCTCTCTGTTATATATTTTTTTTGCATCACTTTTCGACTCTGTGATATCTCCAGACACTTCAAAACGTTCACGCAACCTGGGGACTCGCCTGTCTCTGACTCCCTCTTTCAGTATCGGACCTTCCGCCAATACTGGCCAGCCTCCTTCTTTGGCAATTGAACGGTACCGCACAAGCTCTTTTTTGAGCTGGTCGTATTTTTGATCCTGTGGAGGAAGTTCCTTTAAAACCAGTGCTATCCGTTCGGCAGCAATTGCACTCTCAAGTCTGGATTCCAAAGCACTGCGACTCATGGTATTGCTGAGATTCCAATCGGGATCAAGACTCCTTGGTTCAACTTTTCCATAGCGAAGATGAGTGGCAAGGGTGAAAAAAGCATCACTGAGGAGAAGATCGTAACGAGCCTGCAGTTCGGGAGTTACCGGAGGCTTGCTGAGAAACTCCCTGATTTCACTGCTATGGTAATCGGAAGGATCCAGGCCCTCATCAGCAGCCGCATCAACTGCATTGATAAGCTCAGAAACCATTTCAGGCTTTGTCCATACAGGCTTAAACCTTCTTGCCGTATAAAAACGGGCAAGAGGCTTGCTGATTACCCGAGATTCTGTGACACCTTTACGATTATTCGGCTGGAGTTGCTTGTCGATAAAGCGTCGAATATGTTCTGCTACACTATTGTTGACAACTTTTTTGTGCTGACGAACCGAATCTTTCTGGCGCTGAAGCTGCTCCTGACTTGAAACTGCGGCTCTTTCTGGAGCAGGCTGAACAGGACTAAAAGCGAGCCAGAAAAGAAAAATACCGATCATAGGTTTCTGTATGTGTTAAGAATAAGGCTCGGTAAGCAGCTGAAGCCGGGCAAGATCAGGATTAAGAAGAATGGACTTGATGGCATAGTCCGAGCCGCCATGGTAGATAAACAGACAGCTTCCTCCTTTAATAAGATTAATTACCTGTTGAAAACTCTCAAAAGAGAGTGCGGGACAACCCTGACTTCTGCCAAGACGCCCGTTTTTTCTGATATAATCATGGGATACATAATCGGCACCATGAATCACAATGCTTCTTGATTCAGCGTTGTCGTTAATCCCCGGTTCCTTCCCAAAAAGTCGGAGTGAATAACCGTTTTTGCCGTCATAAGTATCACCAGTTGTATAAAACCCAAGACTGCTTTGATAAGAGCCTGAAGCATTTGAAAAATGCTGCGCATAAATGTCACCGCTGCCGCGTCCATGAGCAACAAGCCCCGAATAAAGTAATTTGCCCCGATTAAGATCAATGACAAAAATCCGTTCATCAGATGATGGGCGGTTAAAATCAATCACGGTCAGTATACCATCACGGTTTACCTGACCCTTTTCTAAAAGAGTATAATAACCGGAGAGCGCAACGCTAAGCACCATCGGGTCTACCTTATTCCTGATTTCGGGAGATTCGGAAAGTGCGGCAAAATTATTTCGAAATGCATTGATATCAAAACTCAGCGAACGACCTTCTGAAGGAAACACCACCACCATCATCATCATTATAAAAAGCATTGAAATCAATCTATTCATAAACAACATCATAGAGTGTTAAACCAAAGTTGGCAAATAAACTATTGGGGGTAATAATCAATCTTCCCCTTGGAGAAAGGCTGAGAGATCTGGAACCATCTTCTGGTGTACAACAACGACTATACAAGCTTTCCCGATGGAAAACTGATTTTCTTACCCCAGAAATACATTCATACAGGAAAGAAAAAAACGCCTGAAAAGATATGATATTTTTTGTTTTTTCTTGAAATAAAAACCTTGTCTCATCTGGAGGCAGTGAGAATAAAACGCCATCTTGAATTGACGGTAACAACAATATCCTGTTCTGCCGGTGCTATTTCGGTCGGAACGGGCGATGGCGCCGCC
>CAIPYV010000024.1 GCA_903869365.1 uncultured Chlorobiaceae bacterium | reverse complement strand
CAAAACTGCCGGTGAATTTATTCTGACCGGAAGCCATCAATTTGAATTGAGCCGCCATATCAGTCAGTCACTTGCCGGAAGAACTGCGCTTTTGAAGCTGTTGCCGTTATCTGTTGCTGAACTGTGTGATGCAGGGCTACCCACTGGTGTTGATCATCTCCTGTTCGCTGGTGGCTATCCGCGTATTCATGCAGATCACCTTGATCCGGCAGTCATGCTCGGAGATTATTTTGCCACCTATGTTGAACGCGATTTGCGGGAGTTGATACAATTACGCTCTATCCGGCAATTTGAAAACTTTGTCCGCCTGGCAGCAGGAAGAGTGGGACAACTGCTCAACCTGCACTCTCTTGCTGCTGATGCCGGGGTTTCAAGTGTGACAGCAAAAAGCTGGCTTACCCTGCTTGAGGCCTCTTATATTGTTTTTTTACTTCCCCCGTGGTTTGCCAATGTCGGAAAACGATTGACAAAGTCACCAAAACTCTATTTTTACGATGTAGGTTTGGCTTCCTGGCTGATCGGAATAACGCAGGAGTCACATCTGCAAGCTCATCCCTTGCGAGGATCGCTGTTTGAAAATCTGGTGGTTCTTGAAATGCTCAAGGCTCGCATCAATGATGGCCTGGCAGCAAACCTTCATTTTTATCGCGACAGCAGTGGACTGGAAGTTGATGTTCTGCTGGAAGCGGGTAATATGATAAGGCTCTTCGAAATCAAGTCATCGCAGACGATTAATCAGGAGAGTTTCATACAACTCAATAAAGTTGCTGCTATTTTTGGTGAACGTGTCGTGAAAAAAGTGGTGCTATATGCTGGCCAGGAACAACAAAAGCGCAGTAATGCTGCAGTGTTAAGTTATCTGTATGCCGGTGAAGCCGCAACCAACGAAGGCACCCCGGGGTCTGCTCACGAAACGGACTAAATTGCTTGCTAAGTCCTTTTGTAAAAAAGCGTCAAAAGTCTTGAAATCCGAGCCTGATGGAATCAACAGTTGAGCCATCGGAAGCATTGGCAGGAAACGTATTTTTTCCTGTTTGAAGTAGATAAAGAGATGCATCGCGTCGGTTCGTTACTTCACATTCTGGACCTGTAGCTGGTAGAGTTCTTTCCGGCGAAGGCTTTGGGAGATGAGTGGTCTTCAGAGCATGAAATTCCGGTTTCGAAAGAGCCAGTTTTCCGAGAATCGGCACGGTGTTGAGCACACCGGAGAATAGTGTACCAGGCATTCCGGGTGAAAGTGTACCACCCCAACAGGCCGGATTTGTAACATCATAAACAGTACCTTCGATGCAAAAACCGGAGGTATTACAATGGCAAACAACGCCTTGACAGAGCATTAACCAGACCTGAGTATCATTGCGAGAGAAGGCTTTATTGGCAACCATATGGCAATGATAGTTTGACCAACCCCGAAGTATGGGATTGAGCAAACGTATCAAATTTACCTGTTTTGCCGTTTTGTTTGCCTTGATGATTTCCCTCATCCTGTCAAGATGTGCTTTGATATTTGCTTTCGATGGTTTTATTAACAGCTTCCCATTGTACTTGCGCATGTTCCAGCCAAGGAAATCAATTCCTTCCGTAATATGTGTTATCCTGGTTTTTTCTGGCGAGAGGCTAAGACCCCTTTCTGCCAGAAAAGTGCCCAAGACCGGTATAACCTCCTGTTCCAGCCACTCTTTTGAGTTACCGGTAACAATGAAATCATCGCAATAACGCACCATGTTCATTTTCAGGCTGTTTCGCCTTGCTTTCGGAAATGCTTCTGAAAGTGCTTTTTCAAGACCATCCAACGTCATGTTTGCCAGAACCGGACTGATAATACCACCTTGAGGTGTTCCGGTTTCTGTGGGAAAGAGCTCGTTCTGATAAACAAATCCTGCCTTGAGCCATTTTTGGAGAATCGCTTTATCCATAGGGATATTGGCGATCAACCAGTCATGGCTAATATTGTCGAAGCATCCTAAAATGTCGGCCTCCAGCACCCATTCCGCCCGATTCTTTCCTGCAAGGCAAAAGAAACATTGTGCACCTGCATCGGCGGTGGAGCGTTCCGGT
>CAIPYV010000023.1 GCA_903869365.1 uncultured Chlorobiaceae bacterium | reverse complement strand
CGCGATTGAACAACCTTATAAACAGAGCATTCAGGCGGAAGAATGGGCTTTCACCTATGGAGCAACTGGATCAGCCAAAGGGTGGTTATTTCGGGTTATCGGTAAAACAACTGAAATACACCAACAACATCGACTTGAACAATGATGGGATGATATTCGTGTACAATGAATATGAGATTGCCGCTTATGCAAATGGCCCAACTGAAATCCTCATTCCCTGGAGTCAACTGCATCCATTACTCAAAGAAGATTTTAAAGCACAGTACGCGGCAGCTTTCGCTCCGCAAAAGTAAAATAAATCATTTCAAGAAAAATTCTGCTGGAACTTCACACTGCTTACATCACTGATTTAATAACAGGTAAAATAGCCGTCACTCATTTAGATGACGTTAATAAATGTTTTCATAATGACAAATTCGGTACCGTTATTCAATTTGAGGTTAACCTAAATTGAGAGACTAGTAATGAAATATTGCTTCGTCTAATATTAGTAACGCATTATAATAAAAAAAGTAAGCATCGATTTGTCGTTTAAAAACAGCCTCACCCAATGGGTTAAGAGCGCCATTGCAGACGATACAACTTATAACGATGAGAAAAATAAACAGTTACTCTCTGTAATGCTCAAACTAATCGTTGATGAATCGCTCAATTCAGGTCAATGTAAACCGATGCAGGCATCGTTAATTGCACTCATTAAAAGGTGTCTATTGGCAAATTTTTATACTAAGTTCGCGAAACTCTTTATCTTTTCCAATGACACGAAAGTTCGTTGTTCAATAGCAGCAATAGAGTCGTAGAATGCAGTACAACCCGTTGCATTTTATATCTGCGCGCTACGCCTGGGGACGGGTATAGATTCAACGGTTGGTAGGGGCACCAAACTTCAACCCATAGAAATCAAATCCGGTCAGACAATCACCGATGACTATATCCGTGCAGGCTTAAAAGCCGGAAGATTTGCCGCTTCAGAAGCACTTCAGCCCTGGCTGAGCAAGACAAAAAAGTACTGGTGCTCGATCTGGATTTAGAGTCACCGGGGCTCTCTTCGGCGTTACTTCCCGAAGATCGGCGCCCCTTTTATGGTATTACTGATTGGCTTGTCGAAGATTTGGTCAACAATGCTGATGTGGTGTTTGAAAACATGGTTGCCACAAGTGCATTATCGCATAATGGTGAAATATTGGTGGTTCCAGCGCATGGGGCGAATCCCGGAGAGTATATCGCCAAACTTGGTCGTGTATGGATGCCCAAGCTGGATTCTGACGGTAAACGTGAATCATGGTCAGATCGTTTAAGCCGATTGCTTGATTCCCTCGAAACCCGTTGGTCTCCCGACGTGACACTGATCGACTCACGTGCTGGTATTGATGAGGTTGCATCAGCATGTATCACCGAGCTTTCAGCATCCACAATTCTGCTTTTTGCCGTCGATGGTGATCAGACCTGGTCAGGTTATCGTGTTTTGTTTCAGCACTGGAACAAAACGGGCGTTGTGCGTGACATTCGTGAGAGACTTCAGATTGTTGGTGCAATGATTCCTGAAGTTGGAATGGAGGAATATTTTGACGGTTTGCTGGAACGGGCCTGGGATATTTTTTCAGAAGAACTCTACGATGAAGTGCCTGCGGGGGAAATTTCAGGTGAAGATAGCGTGTGGAGCTACGACCAGTTCGAAGGGAGCGACCCAACCTTGATGCTTATCCTGATTCAGATGTTTTTGATGCTCTCCTGAAAAAAGATATTTCAGCATACCAGGTATGGCGAGCTGTACTTGGTCGTTGGGCGGCAAATATTGTTTCTGAAAATATACCTTGCAACTCCTGGGAGGAATCGGTCGCGTGGGTTAACAATGAACCCGAAAGTTTTGGCAGAATGCTGGAACGTACCAACGATTTTTTTAGTGAGCAGAATAAGCATGGATTGATTGTCTTTGACGCTCTTGATCGTTCAAGTGCCGAGTGGCAAACGATGGATACGATTGTAAGGGATTTATTACGTGTGGTGTTGTCTCTTAAGCGGTACCCTTTTTTACATGGCAAAATTTTTTTACGTGAGGATCAGTTTGCTGGTCGCCAGGTTACAGATTTCCCTGATGCATCAAAATTGCTTTCAACAAGGGTTGATTTGACTTGGGCACTGCACGATCTCCATGGATTGCTCTGGCAATTATTTTGTAATGGTACAGAGAATCATGGCGTGACTTTGCGAAAGATCTATGAGGAGATAACTGGATCTCCACCTGATTTTACGGCAGAGGTATGGTCAATCAGGGATAATGTGAAAAGAGATGAAATCGTTCAACGCTCCCTTTTTGCAAAAATTGCGGGAGAATGGATGGGACGAGATCGGCGTCGTGGTGTGCCATTTTTATGGTCGGTTGGGCATCTCGCCGATGGACGTGGTCGTACTTCACCACGCTCTTTTTTAGCCGCCATCCGCGCAGCCACTGAAGACACCAGTGATCGTTATTCATCTCATTTTTTGCCATTGCATTACGAAAGTATTAAATACGGAGTGCAAAAGGCATCGGGTATCAGGGTGTCGGAAATGGCTGAGGATTATCCTTGGGTTCAAATGTTGATGCAACCATTGCAGGGGTTGACTGTACCCTGTACGTTTGATCTTGTTCAAGAGCGCTGGTGCAACGCATTCGGAAGAGATCCGAAAACAATATCATTTGCAGGGTTGCCTCCAGAGCACGTTGATGCAGAGTGGCATGGTATTCGTCAAGACCTTGAGTCCCTCGGTATTTTTGAGTCGATGAAAGATGGGCGGGTCAATATGCCTGATCTGTATCGTGTTGGTTTT
>CAIPYV010000022.1 GCA_903869365.1 uncultured Chlorobiaceae bacterium | reverse complement strand
GAAAAAATTTCAGCAGTGACTTTAAGGCCAAAGTGGCGCTTGAGGCTATTCAAGGGGTCAAGACGCTGAATGAAATCGGTCAGGAATTTGGAGTACACCCCGTTCAGGTCGGGAAATGGAAGAAAGAGCTGCAAGAACAGGCATCGAGCTTGTTTGATTCCAAGCGGGGTCCAAAACCAGTTGAACCGGCTGCTGATCCAGAAAAACTTTATACTGAAATCGGCCGGTTAAAGGTCGAGTTGGACTGGCTAAAAAAAAAGTCCGGACTCTCCCTATGAGTATGCGCAGATGGTGGATCAGCGACAAAGAACCATTGCCGGTGGCAAAGCAGTGCGCACTTGCGTCAGTTAATCGTTCGACGGTATATTTGCCTTCTATCGTTTTGTTTCCTGATGCAGAAGAGTTGCGGTTGCTTGAATTGATTGATCAGGAGTATACCAGGCATCCATTTTATGGTAGTCGTAAAATCATGCACTATCTGCGTAACGAGGGTTACAAGATCAACCGGAAACGGATTCAGCGGCTTATGAGAATGTTGGGGCTGGCGGGTATGGCGCCGGGTCCCAACACCAGCAAGCCGCATCCGGAGCACAAGATCTACCCCTATCTTTTGCGGGGAGTTGATGTCACAAAACCCAACCAAGTCTGGTCGACTGATATTACCTATATTCGCCTTCCAAAGGGCTTTATGTATCTGGTGGCAGTCATTGACTGGTATTCTCGGAAGGTACTCTCTTGGAGGTTATCGAACTCGATGGAAAGCACCTTTTGTGTAGACTGTTTGCAAGAGGCTTTACGGAAGTATGGGACACCGGACATCTTCAATACAGATCAAGGGGCACAGTTTACGAGCGCCGCCTTTATCGGAGCGCTGAAGGAACACCCAACCATCAGTATCAGTATGGATGGACGTGGCAGAGCACTGGATAACATCTTTGTCGAACGACTCTGGCGGAGCCAAACATGAGGATATTTATCTGAAAGGTTACTCCACCGCAGCAGAATTACAGTGCGGATTAAAGGAATATTTTGTATTGTTTAACGTTGAGAGGTCGCATCAGTCGTTGGGCTACAGTACACCAGATAAGGTTTACCGAGCTGCCGCTGGAGGCGGTGCAAGAATAGTTGACAAGCATAAGAAGAAGACAGAAGAGCTAAAGGTAAAAGAGGGGCAGCGCCTTTCCGCTGCATGAACAGGTCAGGTTATCAACTTAAACTCAGCTTTTTTTTGTCTACCGGCTGGGGTCCCACTTCAAAAGTTAAACAAAGACTTGAGTTGAGTTTGTTTTAGATGATAGATAAAGGCGCATCTCCATGCGCCTCTATCGTTTACTCTCTAAGCATGCTGATCAGACTCTGCCGGGTTGAATTACCTGCCGAGCGCCTTGATCATGGCTTCACCCAAATCAGCAGGGCTGTCAACGACATGGATACCAGCTGCTTCCATGGCTTTTATCTTGTCGTCAGCGGTTCCCTTGCCACCGGATACAATAGCGCCGGCATGACCCATTCTGCGTCCTGGAGGCGCTGTACGTCCGGCAATAAATCCGACAACGGGCTTTTTGAAATATTTTTGAATATACTCAGCGGCCTCTTCCTCTGCGCTTCCGCCAATTTCACCAATCATAATAAGCCCTTCGGTCTCATCATCCTCCGCAAAGAGCTTGATAGCATCGATAAACCGTGTACCGATAATCGGATCTCCACCAATACCGATACAGGTTGACTGACCAAGACCAACCTGCGTCAACTGGTGTACAGCTTCATAGGTCAGTGTACCACTACGGGAAACAACACCGATGGTGCCTTTTTTGTGAATAAAGCCTGGCATAATGCCGACTTTAGCTTCACCCGGGGTAATAACGCCCGGACAGTTCGGCCCAATCAGAACAGCTCCCTTTTCCTTGACAAAGGCATAAGCTTTCATCATATCGTTAACCGGAATACCTTCAGTAATACAGATTATCACCTTCAATCCGGCATCGGCGGCCTCCATAATAGCATCAGCGGCAAAAAAGGCTGGAACAAAAATAACAGTAGCATTGGCTTCAGCTTTTTCCACAGCTTCACGAACAGTGTTGAACACCGGAACGGGCCGGCAGAACTTGTCCTTCTCATTGCCATGATAGAGAATATCACCTTTTCCGGGGGTTACTCCGGCAACAACATTGGTTCCATATTCAAGAATCTGGGAGGTATGAAAGGTACCTTCCGCTCCGGTTATCCCCTGCACAAGCAGACGGGTATCCTTGTTTACTAATACACTCATGGTACAGAATATTATGATTAATGATTGCTAAGTACTCCCCCAAAAATTACAGAGAACGCTGCATATATTTTGCAATACCAAGCAGCTTTCCTTCCTCAAAAAAATTGCAGATCAGGTGCATTCCAACAGGAAGATTGATACTGTCAAAACCAAGCGGTACACTGACAGCTGGCATACCGACGATACTTGCCGGAACAGTGAAAACATCGGCCAGATACATCTCAAGAGGATTTTCTGTCTTGTCGCCGATACCGAACGGTGGAAAGGGCGATGTAGGTCCAGCTATGACATCAACCTTTTCAAGTGCTTCACGATACCTGTCCTGAAATACCCGTCTTACCTGCTGGGCCTTTTTATAATAGGTGTCGTAATACCCTGCAGAAAGAACATAGGTACCAAGCATGATCCTGCGTTTTACCTCTCTGCCGAACCCTTCACTCCTCGAATTGATGTACATGGCAGACAAATCTTCCGAATGTTCTGAGCGGTAACCATACCTCGCCCCATCAAAACGGGCAAGGTTGGAAGATGCTTCAGCTGTAACAAGAATATAATAAGCCGCAATTGCATATTCACTGTCCGGAAGATGTATATCGACAAGTTCAGCCCCCTTATCGCGAAGTTCATGAAGCTTTCCCTTCACAATACTGGCGACATCCGAATTGAGAGAGTCGGGAAAATACTCTTTTGGAACACCGATTTTAAGTCCTTCAACCGAAACAGTCGCCATTTCCGAAGCGTAATCGTTAACAGCATGATATGAGGAGGTTGCATCGTGCCCGTCCTTGCCTGCCATCACCTCAAGCACCAGCGCAGCTTCATCGCAATTGCGTGCAAGCACCCCTATCTGATCGAATGATGAAGCAAATGCAACAAGCCCGTATCGGGAAATCCTGCCATACGTCGGTTTCAGGCCTACAATATCGCAGAACCCTGCCGGCTGTCGTACTGATCCTCCGGTATCCGATCCGAGAGCCACCATGGCAAGACCATTGGCAACTGCTGCAGCGGAACCACCCGAACTTCCGCCCGGCACCCTGTTTTTATCAAAGGGATTAGGGACATTGCCATAAGCCGAATTTTCATTCGAGCTGCCCATGGCAAACTCATCCATGTTGGTTTTACCGAGAAAGAGAGCATCTTGCTCTTCAAGCCTTATCACGGCGGTTGCATCATAGACACTTTCGTAATTCTCAAGAATTTTCGATGCACAGGTAAGGCGACCTCCTTTCATGGAAATATTATCCTTGATTGCCATCGGCAGTCCGAAAAGCTTTCCGGGACTTTCACCATCCCTCAGTTTCCGGTCAAGGCTCCTGGCCCTTTCCAAAGCCTGCTCATGAAACACTGTGATGTAAATGTTATCATCCTTATGGCGATCGATACGTTCCAGATAAAAACGCACGACCTCTTCACAGGTTATTTCCTTAGAAAACAGCCTGAGGCGTAAATCTTCGTAACTACTTAAATGCACGTCTATTGTGAATTATTTTTACAGAAAAAGTCTCTACCCCGTATCGCATTCATGCAAGAAGAACATGCCGGCTGACATTACCGGTTTTCATTATGTCTAAAGTTTGTATAATAGTAAATAACTGCATATTATTCAATTCAAGCAATTTTAGGCTCCAGAAGATCAGTGTATGGTAAGTTCATGACTGCCAGTCAAGCGATAAGGAGTAAAAAGGATTTATGGCACTCACAAAAAATATGAACCTTTCATCAACCTTTAATCCTCACTGGTTTTCCTCGGACAATTCCTCTGTTGATAAAAAAATACAAGCTGAGCTTAAATCATCATGCACACTTCCTCTCCATATTGCCGTTATTATGGACGGTAACGGAAGATGGGCAAGCTCAAAAGGCAAAACCAGAATTGAAGGACATGCTGCAGGTGTGGACTCAGTCAGAGACATTGTTGAAGCATGCACAGAACTTGGCATCAACTATCTCACTCTTTTCACTTTTTCAACTGAAAACTGGAAACGACCGAAAAACGAAGTTTCAGCTCTGATGAGGCTGCTGATTAAAGTTATTGGCAGGGAAACCCGTAAACTCCATGAGAACAATATTCGTCTTAATGTCATAGGCGACATGGAGGCACTGCCGGACAAAGTTCGTTCTACCATGAGGCAAACCATGGATCTTACGAAAAACAACACAAAACTCATCCTCAATATCGCTCTCAGTTACAGTGGTCAATGGGATATTCTGCAGGCTTGCCGGGCTATTTCCTTTGATGTCAAGGCTGGACGAGTCAATCCCGAATCTGTTGATGAACAACTTTTTTCATCATACCTGTCTACAGCCTCGATGCCTGATCCCGGACTTCTGATCCGTACAAGCGGAGAGTTCAGAATCAGCAACTTTATGCTCTGGCAAAGCGCATATTCCGAAATTTATTTCACGAACACATACTGGCCTGACTTTCGCCGTTCACAACTTTATGATGCCATACTTGAATTTCAGAAGCGGGAACGAAGGTTTGGACTGACAAGTGAACAAGTTCAGAAAAAATATATTCCTGCTGGCAAGCATTAACCAGATTACTCCCTGATATTCCATGAAAAAATCGCGAAAGCTGATAACGTTAGTTCTGCTTGCTCTTGCCTTGGATTCCATAGCGAACACCGTTGAAGCAAAAACAAGACTGTCCAGAGGCGGAAAAAAAAGTGCAGTTGCAGAAAAGACGACAAGCCCTGAAACTCGAAAGGAGGTATACGCTGTAACAGCCATCTCCTTCAGTGGCCTTGAGACGCTGAACGAAAAGGAAATAACCGCCAGTCTTCCTATCAAGCTCAATGATCAGATTGCCATTCCCGGCCCTGAACTCCCGGCGGCCATGCAATATCTCTGGCAGCTTCAGCTGTTCAGTGATATCAGCGTTCAGCAAACCGAGCTTGCCGAAAAAAAAATTGCACTGCAATTCAGTGTCAAGGAGCTGCCAGTTCTTGATAAGGTAATCTTTGAAGGCAATAAACAGCTCGACAATGATGAGGTACGGCGAAAAGCAGGCCTTGTTGCCGGGAAAAAAATAAGCCAGCAGGATCTGCTAACCGCATCGAATAAAATCGAAAAGCTCTATGCATCAAAAGGTTATCTGACGGCCGGAGTGGAATTTCACCTTCAGGAAAACGGCAAAAATCATGTCAATGCCCTTTTCTCAATTACTGAAGGAAGCAAGGTATCCATTGATAAGATCACCTTTCATGGCAACAGTGCTTTCGACCAGAATAAACTGAGAGGTGTGTTCAATGAAACACATCAGAACTCCTGGTGGCGTAAAATTTTTGGTTCGCCAAAACTTGATACCGATAAATTTAACGACGACAAAAACCTCCTGGTTGAGTTCTACAGAAACAACGGCTACCGCGATGCCAGAGTGTTACGCGATTCCATCAGTTATACCGACGACAAAAAAGGCCTTATTCTTGACATTTATCTTGATGAAGGCCAGAAATATTATATCGGCAATATCACCTGGACAGGCAATACCAAGGATTTTGCAACAACGGAGATACTCAATACCACCTTTAAAATCAAAAAAGGTGACGTCTACAATGCAAAACTCATTCAGGAAAGGCTGAATTTCTCTCAGGACAATGGCGACATCAGCTCGCTCTATCTTGATCGCGGCTACCTCTCTTTCAAAGCAAAACTTGAAGAAAAAGTCATCAAACCCGATGCCGTAGATCTGGATATCTCTCTGCGGGAGGGAGAGCCGTTCCAGCTGAACACGGTCAATATCAAAGGGAATACCAAAACGAAAGATCATGTCATCCGCCGGGAGCTCTATACGATACCGGGAGATATGTTCAGCCGCCAGAATGTCGTTCGCAGTATCAGGGAACTGAGCATGCTCAACTACTTCGACCCGGAGCAGATCATACCCGATATTCAGCCGAACCCTGAAAACAACACCGTTGACCTTATCTACAATCTCAGTGAAAAGCAGACTGATACCTTCAACACATCGGTCGGTTACAGCAGCACAGGATTTGTCGGTTCACTTGGCCTTACGTTCAGTAACTTTTCGCTCAAGGATATCTTCAATCGCGAAGCCTATCAGCCACTTCCCCACGGTGATGGCCAGAAACTTGGTTTTCAGTGGCAATTCGGCAGCAGCAACTACAACACGCTCAGCCTCTCCTATACAGAACCATGGGCATTCGGCACTCCAACCGCTGTTGGATTTTCAGTCTTCGACACCCATAGCGCCTACATCTATAACAGTGACGGCGTTACACCAACCATCATGGATCAGTATGGCACAACTCTGTCGATCGGAAGGCGTCTGACCTGGCCGGATGACTACTTCTCGGTCAACTGGAAACTGAAATACCTGCACACAAGCGGTGGACTTTTGAGTTTATACGCATCGCAGATAAACTCCCCCAGCCAGGCCGATGAGTACTCGATAACGCAAACCATTACACGCAACAGTATCGATAGCCCGATCTATCCGCGCAGAGGCAGTAAAAACTCAATTTCTGGAGAGCTGGCCGGTGGACCACTGCCGGGCACGGTTGATTTCTACAAGATCACTGGAAGCTCAAGCTGGTTTTTTCCAATCACAAGAAGCCTTGTCTGGAATATTTCAACCCAGCATGGTTATCTCGGTACCTTTACCAACAATGATTACATCCCTTACACCGATTTCTACTATATGGGTGGCAGCGGTATGTCCACCCTGCCTACGGTGCCGTTGAGAGGGTATAATGACCGGAGTCTCGGTTCAAATCTTTATCCTGGCGATCCTTCATCGACACTGTATGGAGGCAAATTCTATTCCAAGTTCACCTCGGAACTCCGATATCCATTGACCATGTCACAGTCAGTGAGTATTTACGCCCTGGCTTTCGTTGAGGCGGGTGATCTCTGGATGAACACGGAATCGGTCAAATATTCTGATTTGAAAAAATCAGCCGGACTGGGCCTGCGTCTCTACCTGCCTATTATCGGTCAAATCGGTCTTGATTACGGCTATGGATTCAATGCCGTTGACAGTATTCCAAACAAGAAGCAGCAGGGATTCAGCTTTACCTTCAGCTTCGGCGGGGCTAATGAATAAAAAGGTGTTCTTCATAAAAAAGGAGGTCTCGGCCTCCTTTTTTATGAAAGTTTTCTTCCTTCATGAACTGCTTTTCAATCGTGTAATCTCATCCCGCAACCGTGCGGCTTCTTCATAATTTTCATTGCTTATCGCATCACTGAGTGCCGACTGAAGTTCTTCAAGCCTGACTTTAGGAGAAAGTGTCCCGGGCGGAACCTCTTCTGCCTGAATCAAGGCCTCTTCCTCTCCTTCCTCTTTCTGCTCTTCCTTTATACCCGCCTCGTTCATGATCTCTTCAGTAACAAACAAGGGAGCGTTAAATCTCACAGCAATGGCGATAGCATCACTGGGACGTGCATCGATTTCATGAACTTCACCATTGACTTCACAGACTACCTTGGCATAAAAGGTCTCATTGTGCAGTTCATCGATAATGATTTCATTGACATGCAGATGGAAAACATCGGCTATATTCTTAAAAAGGTCGTGAGTAAAAGGTCTCGGCGGTTTTATATTTTCAAGCTTCAGGGCAATCGCCTGAGCTTCAAAACCACCAATAATAATGGGAAGCTTGCGCTTTCCTTCTAATTCATAAAGTATAAGAGCATAGGCCCCGTTCGTATGAGGGCTTGTCGAAAGCCCAAGAATATCTACCTGAAGTTTACGCATTGGCTGAAAAAAAATAGTTACGTTCCATGGGTATATTGCATACAACTCTTTTCTCAAACAGTAAAGTACCGTTAATCATTGCTTCTTCAAAAAATCCTTGAGCGAATCAACCAGTTTCGGCAACACATTGTGCACATCACCTGCAATACCATAATCAGCGATGTCAAAAATCGGTGCATGACGATCACGGTTAATGGCAACAACTATACCAGCTGATCCAATTCCTGCTCTATGCTGAACAGCACCCGATATACCACACGCAAAATAGAGTGCCGGTGCCACTGTTTTTCCAGTCTGACCGATCTGTTCGGCATGAGGACGCCACCCTTCATCAACCGCCGTCCGACTCGCTCCGACAGCACCCCCAAGAAGCAAAGCAAGCTGCTCAAGAAGAGCAAAACCCTCCGATCCCCCCATACCTCTTCCTCCAGCAACGACAATTCGGGCTTCAGCCACGTCAGGTCTCCCCTCACGCATCACAATCTGACGAACCACAGGAAAAATATTCTCCATTGAAAAGCTCTGAGGATCAACATCAATAAAATCAATATGACCTCCAGCAGAATAGGAAGAAATTGAGGCACTTGAAGAAAGAATAAAAAGACGCTGATGACGTTTTGGAACAAACGAAGCCAGAAACGATCCTGAATAGACCGGTCGCGAAACACAATCCAATGCTGGATCCGACATGGTGCATCCAGTGAGTAATGAGGCCTGAAGACGCACTGAGAGCCTTGGCGCCAACTCCCTGCTCATGGCCGTATCGGCAAAATACAAGGCAGTGCAGGCTTCCCGCTGAAAAATATCCGCAACAACTCTGGTATAACATTCCTGATTGTATAACCTGCAGCTCTCTGCTTTTGCATGATAAATAACCCCATCTCCGGCAATCACTCCGTCAAGCTGCCGGATATCGGCCGGCCCGACAAGAATTCCAGATACAACAGAGTCCCCTCGTAAAGCAGCAAGTTCCTGAATCCTGTTCCAGAGAGAAACAGAGGCTTTTTTAACAACACCTTCTCTTTGTTCCAAAAATACCAGAAATTTGTTCATCGCCACAGTTACTGTTCGGTTGACCCTCGTTACAACAGATGGTGTTCATGGCTGAGCAGCCGGATCAGTTCATCTTCATCCGGCACAAAAGAACATAGTTTTTTTCTTTCAAGAGGTGCAAGAGCTGTCAAAACAACATAAGGCATATCTTGAGGAGTGATCTGTAACGTATCAAGAGACTTTTTTCTTGCTTCCATAACCGCCCTGACACTGGTTTTCCGAGGCTCATTCAAGCCTTTTTCAGCACTGAGCACGACAGGATAAGTAACATCGATATATTCAATTCCACCTTCAATTTCCCGCTCTATCCTGATAGACTCAGCAGAAAGATGTATGGAGGTAACCCCACAGACCGAAGCCATACCAAGCATCTCGGCAAGCATCGAAGGAACCTGTGCACTTTGAAAATCAGTAGACTGCTTCCCGCAAAACACAAGGTCAGGCATAGCACCCGCATAGATACTGGAAATCGCCCAACTCAACACCTGAGCCGTTTGAAAAGGGTCTGATAGCTCTTCTGAACAACTTACCCTGACCGCCCTGTCTGCTCCCAACGCAAGAGCTTTGCGAAGCACCTCTTTTGAAGCATCAGACGCAACGCTGAAAACAGTGATGACGCTTCCCTCAAAACGCTCTTTACAACGCACAGCCTCTTCAAGAGCATACTCATCATAGGGATTCATAACCTCATTCACCCTTGCATAGTCTGGAGTACCATCTACATATCCAATCACTGAAGCAGTATCAGGCACCTGACAGACACATACGGCAATATTCATTGGATTATTCCTGTTTACAAATTAAAAAGCCGCTTAAAAGCGGCTTTTTAAAAAACAAGTGCCCGAGAGGAGATTCGAACTCCTACACCTTTCGGCGCTACCCCCTCAAGATAGTGTGTCTACCAATTTCACCACTCGGGCTTGTCCATACACTGAAATAAAACAATATTTCAGTGAGAATAGAAGGACTCGAACCTTCGACCCTCTGCTTAAAAGGCAGATGCTCTACCGACTGAGCTATATTCTCAACCTATAACTAAGGTACAGGAGAGTACCGAAACTTACTTATTCTGGTATCTCTGGCGCTTCTTGTGCCTGTTCTTACGGCGCATTTTCTTACGCTTGTGTACCGCCATTTTATGACGTTTTCTCTTTTTTCCGCAGGGCATATAGTAAGTGTCTTTCCTCTTGTTTTAAAGGCAAATAATATAGAAAGTTTTTTCAAAACCGCAAACCTTAATTCATCAATAACGCAAATTCTTCTTCAATAACAAACTCTATGCCCGTCACCACCGGATAGCTGTCCGAAACCAGAATGATGTTGAAAATCCGAACCTTGCCTCAGGCATTCATATATTTGAAGAAATCCTTGTTATCCTTGGTATCAGCCATTTTTTCACGCATGAACTCCATGCACTCAATCGGGTTCTTGTCGGCAAGATACTTTCTGAGAAGCCATGTTCGGGAAAGCTCTTCCTGGGTAAAGAGCAGCTCCTCTTTGCGGGTACCGGAGCGGAGAATATCAATAGACGGAAATATCCTGCGTTCAGAAAGCCGGCGATCGAGCAAGAGTTCCATATTTCCTGTTCCTTTAAACTCTTCAAAAATAACATCGTCCATACGCGAACCGGTATCAACAAGCGCCGTAGCGATAATGGTCAAGCTGCCGCCTTCTTCAATATTACGGGCTGCACCAAAAAAACGTTTCGGTTTTGTAAGGGCATTGGCATCAATACCGCCCGACAAAATTTTTCCAGAGTGAGGGATGATCGTATTATGAGCCCTTGCAAGTCTGGTAATGGAGTCGAGCAGCACCACCACATCTCTGCCGACCTCCACAAGGCGTTTTGCCTTTTCAAGAACCATGTCTGCCACAAGAACATGACGTTCAGGATCTTCATCAAAGGTGGAACTCACAACTTCAGCTGGTACACTTCGTGCCATATCGGTAACCTCCTCAGGGCGTTCATCAATCAGAAGAACAATGAGGTAAACCTCAGGATGGTTTTTTATGATCGCATTGGCAATCATCTGAAGAAGCATTGTTTTACCTGTTTTCGGCTGGGCAACAATTAAGCCTCTCTGACCTTTACCGATAGGAGTAAAAATATCCATAATGCGTCCACAAGCTTCCGACTGCTTTGTTTCAAGCTTGAGGCGTTCACGAGGGAAAAGTGGTGTCAGATTTTCAAAGTAAGGCCTTTCTCTGGTAATTTCAGGATCATTTCCGTCAATGGTGCTGATCTTCAGCAAAGCGAAAAACCGTTCACCCTCTTTGGGCGCTCTCACCTGACCTGATACCGTATCTCCGGTGCGCATGTTAAAGCGCTTGATCTGCGAGGGAGAGACATAAATATCATCCGGAGAAGAGAGATAGTTATAATTGGCCGATCGTAAAAAGCCGTAACCTTCCGGTATTACCTGCAGCACACCCGTGTTAACCATCACATTGCCACTTTCAGAATCCGTATTCTTCTGTGACTGAGCCTCAATAATCTTGAAAATGAGCTCTTCCTTCCGTAAGCCGGCAGCTACCACACCAATCTCTTTGGCTAAAGCATGCAACTCATAAACCTTCTTTTTCTGGAGCATATTGATGTCCAGACCTTTAAAAACCGAATTGTTCGACATTGTAATAGTATTCAATGCTTGTTATGTGTAAAGAAAACGGATGAGCTTGAAGAGTCCGTGTAATGGCCAATGCAATGACTCATTAATGGGGATTACCTTTAACGCTTTGCCATGTAACATGAAAGCAGGAAAAAGAAGATGACAGGGGAAATCTATAATTGTAATAACGGGATAATCAGTACAAGAAAATATGGCAAGAGGAATGGCCCTTACATACATGAAGAATTTTTGTGGCTCAGCTCGAACTAAATATAAAATTTTTTCAATAAAAAAAAGCTTTATGAACGCACAGAGGCAATAATATCGCCAGCAAGATAAAACGAACCGGTCACCAAAATCAGATCATCCTCGCAAGCCTTGCTCCGAAGATAGTCAAGGGCCTCATGGCCTGTTCTGAATAGTGTTGCCTCTCCTCCCTCATATTCACATAAAGCACGCAGCTCTTCAGCCGGAACACTCCGTTCTGAAGGAAGAGGAACAGGAAAAAAAGAACAGTTCAAACGAAGAAGCTCACGGATAACAGCCAGAGCGTCCTTATCCGAAACAAGACCAAAAATGACGTATATTCGCTGATAGGCATCTCTGACTGAAAGAAGAGTCGTAACGGTTTCCCGCATACCATCAGCATTGTGCGATACATCAAGAAGTACTGCCGGATGCGTACCGATCCTTTCAAGCCTGGCCCTGTAACCAGTCGCCAATAAACGCTCAAGCCCCGAATAAATATCTTTTGAAGTAATACCGGCATCTTCAGCAACCATTACCGCCAAAGAGAGATTGGATGCGTGAAATAATCCGGTAAGCGGAGCTTTAAGTCCAGGGTAATGCCGTGAAGCACTCCTGAGATCCAGTTCAAGCATTCCCGGCTCGGCCGAAGAAACCCTGTAAGTTATCTCTTTTCCTACGACTGACAGTGGAGCATCGCACCATTGCGCCTGCTGCTGTATAGGCATGAAAGCCTCCGGCTCAGTCACAGCGGTATAAACCCTGCAGCCTTTTTTAATGATGGCCGCCTTTTCGGCCGCAATCAGGGAGAGAGTACCCCCCAGCCACTCCGTATGATCCAGACCAATACTTGCAATCACTGCATAAGCGCACTCCACAACATTGGTTGCATCAAGCCGCCCACCCATGCCGGTCTCTATGATAGAAACCTCAACACCTTCATCAGCAAACCAGGCAAACGCAAGAGCAGTAGTCGCTTCAAAAAAGGTGGAATGGTTTTCGATGACCGCATCCTTGAACTGTGAACAATAGTGAGCAACCCGCTCCTGCGATATCTGCTTCCCGTTGATTCTTATTCTTTCTGTAAAATCAACCAGATGAGGAGAGGTATAGAGTGCCGTCTTCTTCCCGCTGGCCTGAAATATCGAAGCAAGTGCAGCTGCAACAGTTCCTTTTCCATTCGTACCGGCAATATGCACAACCAGGCCTAACCTCTTATGCGGCGAACCAAGAGAATCCAGCAGGGTGAAAACACGATCAAGACCGGGTTTTATACCAAATCGATGGAGAGGATAAAGAAAATCGAGAGCCTCCTGATAGGTCACTGTAGTGCAGCTAACTGTTACGAATGGAAAGAAGAGCTGCTTTGACAACCTCTTCGACCGTGAGTTCAGGATTATGTTCGAGAATACCGGCAACTGCCTTTTGCACGGTAATTCTGGAAAACCCCAAGGTTACAAGCGCATTGACCGCATCTTCACGCAAACGGGTCGTTTGAAGCATAGGTGAAGCTGCTGAAGCAGCTACAGCAGGGAGTTTCAGTATTTTATCTCTCAATTCAAGAATAATTCTGGCTGCGGTTTTTTTTCCGACACCCGTAATACCGTAAAGCCGCTCAGGGGCATTGGCAAGGATGGCTTCATGAACATCCTGAACAGGCAATCCGGAAAGAACCGCCAAGGCAAGCTTAGGCCCTACACCTGAAGTAAGCAAAAGGAGGCGGAACAATTGACGCTCCTCTTCCTTTGAAAAACCATAAAGCTGGAGTGAATCCTCTTTGACAGAAAGATGTGAAAACAACAACACATCACTGCCCTGTTCGGGCAGCTGACGGTAAGTGCTTGCGGAAATCAGAAACCTGTAGGCAATACCAGACACTTCCACAAGAGCTTCTTCAGGTAAAAGCAAAACCAGCTTGCCACGAAAATATGCAAACATGAAAGAGATATAATGGAAAACAAGCCTTACAACGTAAGAAAAAATATATTCGCAGAGTTTCAGGAGATACTGTTTTTTGTCTCTTACTCGGCCTGCACGTAACTGTTTAATAGACGTGTCAGCTGAGACTTCTTACGGGATGCCTTATTGGCATGAATATAATTTTTCACTCCGAGTCTATCGAGTTTCTGGACAGCCGAGCGGTAGGCAACTTCAACGACAGCTTTGTCTGCACTGGTATCAATCAGTTTCTGCATGGTTTTCACAAGAACTTTCAGCTCTTTTTTCCTTGATCTGTTCCTGGCATTTCTTCTTTCTGACTGCCGCAGTCTTTTTTCAGCCGATTTGTGTAAAGGCATAGAGGATTGCTGTTAGGGTAAAATTATTGTTGAATAACAAACGGTTTTCAATATAAAATAATCAACCGACAAATCAAAAGATTAGCGGTGAAATCAGCAAAGGCGCCGCCGTCAAGGAGCAAATCTCTCAAAACCGTAAAGATCACATATCTTATTTCTGTATATTGCGCAAATTTTTAACCGAGTAAATACCCGCATGATGAGCCTGATGATAAGCGTTTCCGGCATAAGAGGGGTTGTGGGCGACAGCCTGACCCCGAAAAATCTTACCACATTTGCTATGGCCTTTGCTTCCTGGGTTCTTCGAAATAAAACAGCACGTACTACCACGCAGCAGGCAGAAAAAGCAAGAATTATTATTGGTCGTGATACAAGACCTACAGGCAGAGCCATCGGAAATCTCATCAGCAATACTCTCGTGCTTTGCGGGTGCGACGTTATTGATATCGGCATAGCTACCACACCAACCGTTGAAATTGCTGTTGCTGACGAAGGTGCGGACGGCGGACTTATTATTACAGCATCTCATAACCCCGTCTCCTGGAATGCACTGAAAATGCTCAATCACCAGGGCGAATTTTTAAGCGGTATGGAGGTTGATGAACTGCTTGAAATCGCTGAAAAAGAGCTCTTTGTTTTTGCACACTGGGATACCATCGGTACGATCTCCCAAAACGACCGCTATGATGAGCTGCATATTCAAAAAGTCCTTCAGTTGCCATGTATTGATCCGGAAGCCATAGCCGCACAGCATTTCCGAGTACTTGTAGACTGTGTCGAAGGTGCCGGCTATTCCATTGTGCCGAAACTGTGTAAAAAACTGGGGATAGAGAGCGTTGTGCCCTATGCTTGCGGCGGCAGCGGTTTGTTTCCAAGAAACCCTGAACCAATAGAGGACAATCTTTCCATCACCATCTCGGCTCTCAAAGAAAGCAAATGCGATTTTGCCCTTGTCGTAGATCCCGATGTTGACCGGCTCGCCGTTATCAGTGAAGACGGCTCACTTTTCGGCGAAGAGTACACGCTCGTCGCCTGCGCTGATTTTTACCTGACAAAGAACATCGGACCCGTCGCAAACAACCTTTCCAGCAGTCGCGCCCTGCGGGATATTGCAAAAAAACACGGTGTGGCATGCTATAGCGCAAAAGTTGGAGAAGTCAACGTTGTTGAGGTGATGAAACAAATGGATGTTGTCATTGGCGGTGAAGGAAATGGAGGCGTCATCCTTCCCGAGCTGCACTATGGCCGGGATGCTTTAGCCGGCATAGCACTTTTCGTCCAGGCTTTCACCCTCTGGCGTACCGAAAACCACGGTGGATCACTCACTCAATTCAGACAGCACTTCCCCGATTACGTGATGTCAAAACAGAAAATCACGCTTGGCTCTACAGACCGAAGCGCTCTTGAAAACATATTTACCGACATTGCCCTTCACTACCCTCATGCCAAAGCAGACACACTTGACGGACTGAAACTTGATTTTGCCGATAGCTGGGTTCATTTACGACCGTCAAATACCGAACCAATTGTGAGAATCTATGCCGAGGCCCCATCAAAAGCCAGAGCTGAAGAACTTGCAAGCCAACTGAAGCACGACATAGAGCAAAGAACGCTCAAGCATTGAGCTGCCCGACAACGGTATGTATTCTCCCGCAAAAATCTCATGAGTAACGATCCGATAAAAAAAAGTTTCAAGCCCCAGCAGGACGAAACGCTTCAAAAAAAAAGAAAAGGCTCGGTTGACCTCTACATTGTCTCCCGACTTTTAGCCTATCTCAAACCCTATAAAACACTGATTGGCGTTGCTATCGCCATAACAATCGCCGGCTCCTTTCTCGGGCCGTTAAGGCCATACCTGACAAAAATCGCTATTGACGATTATATCGCTAAAGGTGATCTCAAGGGGCTTGCAACAGTGAGTATTTTTCTTGCGGGCGCCATTCTTCTTGACGGTATCAAGCAGTATATCACCACCTGGATGACACAGATTATCGGACAGAAAGCCGTCTTCGACATCCGGATGGATATCTTTACTCACCTGCAGAAACTACCTGCAAGATTTTATGACCGAAACCCCATTGGACGACTGATAACACGATCAACCAATGATGTAGAATCGCTGAACGAAATGCTTTCCAGCGGCATCATCACCATTCTCGGCGACCTCCTGCAGCTCTTTTTCATTGTTGTACTGATGGTGTGGATAGATTGGCAGCTAACCCTTATCGTCCTGAGCATTCTGCCCCTGATGATCTATGCGACAATAACATTTAAAAACAAGGTCCGGGCGGCCTTCCAGGATGTCCTCACCCACCTCGCCCGGCTGAACACCTTTTTTCAGGAGCATATTACCGGAGTGACCATCGTCCAATTGTTTAACCGTGAAGCACGCGAATCCAGAAAATATGCCGAAATCAATGCCGACCACAGAGACGCAAATATCCGGACTGTCTTTTATTTTTCAATCTATTATCCGCTGATTGAGGTTTTGAGCGCAGCAGCAGCAGGTCTGGTTATCTGGTACAGCGGCATCCGCCTGCTCAAGGCAGACCTTACCATTGGAGTGGTTATCTCATTTGTTCAGTATATCTGGCTTTTTTTCCGTCCGCTGCAGCATCTTTCCGACCGATTCAATGTTATTCAGACCGCCATTGCGAGCTCCGATCGCATTATCAGACTGCTTGATGAGCAGGATGGCATAGAAAACCCTGCAGGGTTGCACCATATCGAAACATTCAGAGAGAACATCAGGTTCAAGAATGTCTGGTTTGCCTATGACCAGGAAAACTGGATACTCAAAGATATTTCGTTTGAAATCCGGCATGGCGAAAAAATTGCTATTGTAGGCGCGACAGGAAGCGGCAAAACTACGCTTATCAATATTCTCTCCAAACTCTATCCCTTCAGTAAGGGTTCCATAACTATTGACGGTATGCAGCTGCAAGAGATAGAGGAACACTCTCTGCGAAAGATCGTCGGCGTTGTCATGCAGGATGTTTTTCTGTTTTCCGGAACCATAAAAGAAAACCTTGCATTCGGCAATCCTGAAGTCTCTGACGACACCATCAGAGAAGCGGCAAAAATTGTCGGAGCTGACCGTTTCATTGATCAGCTTCCCGGCAACTACGACTACAAGGTTCTTGAAAACGGAACAGGACTTTCCTCCGGACAGAAACAGCTGATAGCCTTCGTCCGTGCGCTCCTCTACAATCCAGAAATCCTGGTCCTTGATGAAGCCACCAGTTCTGTCGACACCGAAACCGAAACCCTTATCGATTCAGCAACGGCCAACCTCATGAGTAACCGCACCTCCATTATTATTGCGCACAGACTTTCTACCGTTCAGAAAGCCGATAAAATCATTGTGCTGCACAAAGGAGTTATCAGAGAAACAGGAAATCATCAGGAGCTGCTCGCAAAAAGAGGACTCTACTACAAACTCTACCTGCTGCAGCATCCCGAACAAACCATTTCCAGAGAAGCATAACCTCTACAGACTGCTATCCCTGAGGACACTGACCGGTTCAAGTTTAGCGGCCCTTGCAGACGGCAGAATTGCGGCCAGAGTACTGATAATAACGGTTACACCGATAACGATAAAAAAATAGATCGGATTATAGGACATACTGAAGCCGGTTTTAGTGATTGGACCCTGGGAGCTTTCAATCGGAAGACTGGCAAACAGGTTGATCGAACCAATAGCCAGAATTCCGCCAGCAACTGCCCCTGCCAGACCAACGATAAATCCCTCAAGAACAAACATGCTGACCAGCTGCAGCGCAGAAAATCCCAACGACTTCATAATGGCAATGTCCCTGCTTTTTTCAAAAACTGTGGTAACCAGAATATTGGCCACTCCAAACCCTGATACAATACCGACAAAAGCCACAAGAGAAAAAACGATATAGCCAATACGGGCGAAAAGGGAGAGAACGCTTGCATTTTCCTCCTGCCAGGTCAGGCATCGATACCCGGTAACCTTTTCCAGATCCCTTGCCAGGAAAGCATTGTCAAGAGGATTGTCAACTTTCAGCGCAATGCCTGAAACCTTGTTTGCCGGCAATCCCTCAATGATCTGAGCAAGCTTGAGAGCAGCCAGAACACTATTATCGACGGCATTAATTCCAGAAAAAAAAATACCAGCCACCTTACACTGCCTGCTTTTTCCCGAAGCAGGAATAATAATAACCTCATCATTCAACTTGAGATTCATATCCCTCGCCACAGTACGTCCCACAAGAAGTGCATTGGTCGTTTTTTCAAACATGGCAATATCCCCAACGAGCAGTTTTTTCCGGATTCCACTGATCGCATCTTCCCTGTCAATAAGAACGCCTTTAAGAAGAAGAGGCTGATTGCGGCTTCCTTTTACAGCCATAACTTTTGACTCAACATAGGGTGAAGAGGCAAGTACCTGTTTTTTATACTGAGGCAAACTGAAAACGCTGAGAATCTGACGATAATTCCGTACCTCTTCCTGCTCCTGCTTATGAATATTATTATCAACAAATGCCACCTCGGATATACTCTGGCCATCTATAAGGTTAACCGGCATTGGACGCATTTTTTCCCCCTTGACTGTTATATGCGGGGCTACATTGACAATAGTTTCAATAAAGGAATCGAGCAGTCCCCTGGTAAGGGAGTTGGTGGTAATCAGCACCATAGTACTGATGGCAACACCAAAAATAGTAGTCAAGGTCTGACGCCGACGTCCAAGCAGATGACGCACAGCTATAGCAAACAATGTTTTCAGCATGAAGATCCTTATCTCATCAATTGATAATCATGAATTAATAAATCAGCTGAAAGATTTAATTTTGGGGTCAATTTTCTGATCATCTCCACTGTCAACTTTCGCTTGCGGTTAAGTACTTCAGAAACCTTATGTTTCCCACCGAATGCATCAACAAGATCAATCTGTGTCAATTGCATTTCTTCCATTCGAATTTTTATGGCCTCAATCGGATCAGGAGTCTCTACAGGATAATGTTTTTTCTCATAATCGTCAATCATCAAGCCAAGTATATCTGCCTCATCACTCTCTTCCGTCCCAACAAGCGCATCAAAAATAACCTCCAATCTTTTTAATGCCATCAGGTAATCATTATCTGTTTTTATCGGTTCAATATTCATAGGTTATGGTAGTTAAATTATATTGGCATCAATCTTATCATATTCTTGATGAGTACCAATAAATCGAATAAAAATCCATTGTTTCTCAAAATTAAATTTAGCGACCAACCTATATGAGTTACCTTTGATATTAAAAACAATCCTATTATCCTTTAAAATACTTGCATGAGCATACGTCTGCTTGACATCATTCGGCGATTTCCAGAATAAATTCATCGCTGTATCATACCATGTTTTCAAATATTGTTCTACATCGGGATGTGTTTCCCAATATATTCTCAATGTACTTTTTGCAAATATCCTCTCCATCAAATCTCCATCCCTGTTTCCTTTCCGCTTTTAAAATAATACAACCTACGCTTTTTTACATCGGTATTTTACGCGCTCAAGCCTGATTTCTTCTTAAGCATCAAAACAGCAAAGCAAAAACCCGCTGACTCCTGATAACAAGCACTGCTGGTTCTTTCGAAATAGCGCGAAAGAGACGGCACTGCCTCTTCTGTTATTGTATGCTCATGAATATGGAATATTTTTGTTAAGTTGAATTTTTTGCATCAAGTATCAAGACATCTTGACAAAATACCTATCAGGGGCGGCATGAACGACAGAACAAGTAAGACAATAGTGGAACGCAAGCACAGCCACGTAGAGATATGCCTGCATGGCGACATTGCCTTTAACCGCAAAACCACAGGTTTGGAACGGTTCGAATTTGAGCATAATGCTCTCCCTGAAATTTGTTTCTCCGACATTGACCTTTCAACAACTTTTCTGGGCAAAAAAATCGGTGCACCATTGATGATATCTTCCATGACTGGAGGATACAGCGAAGCGGCAACCGTAAACCAGCGCCTTGCAGAAGCCGCTGAACATTTCAGGATTCCGCTTGGTGTCGGCAGCATGCGGCAGGCACTTGAAAACAGTGCTTACCGCGACAGTTTTGCTATTGTGAGAAAGTACGCCCCTTCTGTTCAGATTTTTGCCAACATTGGAGCACCGGAAATCGCAAAAGGCCTGACTGATACAGAAATCAACATCATGCTCGAACTTCTGGAAGCCGATGGACTGATCGTTCACCTGAATGCCGCTCAGGAACTCTTTCAACCCGAAGGAAATACTGATTTCAAAGATTTTCTTCAACAGCTTTCCATCATTACCGCTAAAATTCCGGTACCAGTTATGGTCAAAGAGGTCGGATGCGGTATCTCGGCATCTTCTGCAACCCGGCTCATTGAAGCTGGTGTAAAAGTTATTGACGTCGCCGGCGCTGGAGGAACCAGTTGGCAGAAAGTTGAAGAAATCCGCTATACCAGACAGTTCGGGCACGATACCCGTTTCAGCATCTCTGCTCTCGAAGAACTGCTGAACTGGGGAATTCCTACTGCTCAATGCCTCCTTGATATCAGCACACTCAAAAAGGAGCATCCGGAATTCAGCACCATTGAAATCATTGCCTCAGGAGGAATCCAGAGCGGCACTGATATCGCCAAGTCCTTAGCGCTTGGAGCACATCTTGCCGCTTCCGCCAACGGTATCCTCAAAGCACTTCATCAGGAAGCTCTTGAAGCCACTATAGAAACATGGCTGAACGACCTCAGGGCTGTCATGTTCCTTACCGGTTCCGCCAGCATAATGGAGCTTCGCCAAAAAAGCCTTATCCTTAAACAATGACCAATTTCATCATGAATATGCCAATAACACAGGAGCTTGTAGAAAAAAAGTACCATCTCTACCATTCGAGAATTAACAATGCTCTCAAAGCTTGTTTCGAAAAGGAGCTTCCTGAAACCCTTTACGCGCCAGCCCGGTATATTCTTGAAGGAAATGGCAAAAGAATCCGTCCATTTCTGACCCTTCTTGCCTCAGAAGCTGTTAGCGGTTTTTCAGAAACTGCTCTCAATGTTGCGCTTGCCGTTGAAATTCTCCATAACTTCACCCTGATACATGACGATATCATGGACCAGGCAGAACTCCGCCACAACAGACCTACCGTTCATAAACAATGGAACATCAATTCCGCCATTCTGACTGGAGATATGATGATTGCATACGCTTATGAACTCGCCTTGAAAGCCAGTACAACGAGGCATGCAGAACTGATTCATATTCTTAATCACGCCAATATAACCATTTGTGAAGGGCAGGCGCTCGATATGGAACTTGAGGAGAAGCAAGATGCCACTATTGCTGACTATCTCGACATGATTTCCAAAAAAACCGGTCGCCTTATTTCAGCCTCACTTGAAGCCGGAGGCGTTGCCGGTAATGCAACGGATGAACAACTTCAGAATCTTGTAATGTTCGGCGAAAAAATCGGAAGGGCATTCCAGATACAGGATGATTATCTCGACATCATGGCTGTAAACGGAAAATCGGGCAAAATGGCTGGAGGCGACATCATTAACGGTAAAAAGACCTACCTTCTCCTCCGATCTCTCGAACTGACAACTGGCGCTGACCATGATCTTCTGCACTCCGTCATCATCAATAAGGGCATCAGTGCCGACAAGGTTTCAGAGGTCAAAACAGTCTATGAACGCTACGGAATCCTTGAAGAAACTGCTGCCTTGATCAACAGTGATACCGAAGAAGCACTGTCGGCAATTGATAACCTCCCTCATGCTGAAGGAAGAGAGTACCTGAAAGGGTTTGCCAACATTCTCATGAAAAGAGACTTTTAACCATCCATACCTTCTCTCAACCACAAGGTTACATGGAAAACAACACGCTGCTTCTTGTCCTGACTCTTATCCCCGGTATCGGACCTGCAAGAATCAAAGCAATTACAGAGCATCTGCAACATCGGTTGACAGATGTTTTGTCAACCGATGTTGCAGACCTTATGCAAGTACAAGGAATCGGAGAACCTCTTGCACGGCAGATTTATAATTTTCTTCACCATACAGCAACCCTTCAGACAGCAGAGAAAGCCGTGGAAGAGCAATTTACCCGACTTCACCGCCTGAATGCAACAGCCGTAACAATTCTGGACCCGGATTACCCTGTACTCTTAAGGGAAATATATGATCCACCTCCCTGCCTCTTTGTGCGAGGAACACTTCCACCCGCAGACTCTCCAGGTCTTGCCGTTGTCGGTACCAGACATGCATCGCTCTACGGTCGGCAAAGTGCGGCATTGCTCTGCCGTGAGCTGGTCAGCAAAGGAATAAGCATCAACAGCGGAATGGCCTATGGTATCGATATGGCAGCACATGCCGCAGCTCTGGAGTACGGGGGGCTCACCATCGCCGTTCTTGCCAGCGGTGTTGATACCATCTATACCGATCCAAAAGGAAAATTATGGCCGAAAATCATTGAACATGGAGCACTTATTTCAGAAGAGTGGCTTGGTTCAGAACTCTCTCCAGGAAAATTCCCTAAACGGAATCGCATTATATCCGGAATATCTGCCGGAACCATCGTCATAGAATCCGACCTGAAAGGTGGATCGCTGATCACTGCCGCCGCGGCCCTTGAGCAGAATCGGGAAGTTTTTGCCGTACCCGGAAGCATTTTTTCAGCATCATCAAGGGGAACCAACAGGCTTATACAGCAAGGGCTGGCAAAAGCAGTCATGAATGGGGAGGATATCATAACCGAACTCGGCACGCGATTCATCAAAAGTCATTCCCCGAAACAAGATCAGAAGGAACACATGCCTCTCACCCATCTTACCCCTGAGGAACAGACCATCCTGCAGAGTATGGGCACCGAACCCATGCATATCGACACACTTGCATTCGTGACGTCCATTGATATATCCTCCCTTCTGGTACACCTTTTTGAACTGGAACAGAAAACTGCCATCATCCAGCAACCCGGACAATTGTTCCAAAAAAAAACTTTTTAACTTATCCTCAACATTAACAACAGGTTAACCACTCATAGCCTTTATAAATGAAGGCGTTTCAGCTTTTTATAGTTTTTTAACAGGGAATTCTTACCTTTGATTGTATAATTGTGACCACTTCAGCATTATACGGTATCGAGATAGTAAAATGATAACCTTAACCATGAAATATTGATGAAGCATTCAAAACGATTTATGACAATGTCTCGCCGTATCATTATGGCGGTTGCCCTGAGCCTTGTGCTGGTTTCTCCCCGTTCATTTGCTGCACAGGAAAGTGGAAAAGTCGGTGTTGTAGATTCCGGCAAAATTCTGCAGCAGCTCCCTGAAACAAAACAAGCAGAAACCACGTTACAATCAACCGCTGCACCTCTCCAGAAAGAGCTTGACCGCTTGACCCAGGACTATCAGAAATCAGTTGCAGCATACCGTCAGCAAGCAGCTTCCTTGTCAAAAACAGCAAGAGACCAGAAAGAAAAGGAGCTGAACCTGAAGGGACAGTCACTCGAAAAATACCAGCAGGAAAAGTTCGGACGTGGAAGTATTATGGAAAAGAAACAGCAGGAGCTTTTAATACCGATTCGCCAGAAAGTACTCTCTGCTATTGAATCAATTGCAAAAAATGAAGGAATCACCCTTGTTATTGAGAAAAGTGCTGCAGTCTATGTAACACCTGAACACGATCTCACCTTCAAGGTAATGAACCATTTGAATATCAAGTAATTATCTCCTGAGTTGAAAAGAGTTACTGTTCTTTTTCTTCATGTTCTTGTTATCATGACATCTGGGTGCGGCGATCCTGATAAGGGGCGCCGCTCTCCCGAAACGGGCTTTATAGGTATCAGCCATCCCGTACAGGAAAGCTGGACTGTCCGCCTTACCCTTACGGAATCCGGTGTAAAACGCGGGATCATAGAAGCTGGACACGGAGCAGAATACAAAATAAACTCCGGTAATGAGCATCATCTTGATCAAGGAATCACCATTACTCTCTTTGACATCACAGGCAATCCATCGACAACCATAACTGCCGAAAAGGCAGTTATGCACGATAATCAGGATATTGAGGCTCAAGGCCATGTTGTTATTACTTCCGGAAGCACGACGGTCATTAAAACAGAGTATGTCAAACGGACAAGCAATGATAAAATGATTCGTTCAGATAAGTTTGTTACCATTATCAAACCGGATGAAACCATCACCGGGCAGGGTTTTGAGAGTGATCAATCCTTAAAAAAATACCGGATTTTCCGGGGAAGCGGAAACGCATTTATAAAATAATATTGAAGGTTGTCTGTTCATGAAATTACATGTGTTAAAATCTAAAATTCACAACGCTATAGTAACCAGCGGCGACCTCGAATATGAAGGAAGCATCACCATTGACAATGAGCTTCTTGAAATGGTCGATATGATTCCCAACGAAAAAGTACTTGTTGTCAACAACAATAATGGCGAACGCTTTGAAACCTACATTATCAAAGGAGCGCATGGATCAAGGGAAATTCAGCTCAATGGAGCAGCCGCCCGTTGTGCCCTTGTTGGCGATGAGATCATTATCATGACTTTTGCCACCATGGAACCTGCAGAAGCACGCATCCATAAACCGATGGTGCTTATTGTCGACAGAGAGAACAACCCGAAGAGTCGACACCATGTAGGTGAGCAAGACGAGCCGTTATCCTAATTCCCTGAACCCCACCCACTGATAAACAACACATGGCACTTGCAGTAATCGTCATGGCTGCCGGAAAAGGCACTCGAATGCATTCAGACCTCCCCAAGGTGCTGCACCGGGCAAACCAGCGTCCGCTCATCGACTATGTTCTGGATACATCATTCGCTCTCGAACCAGAAAAAGTAATCCTTATTATCGGACACCAGTCAGAACTGGTAAAAGCCGCGACAACCGGATACCGGGTGTGCACAGCACTTCAGGAACCGCAGCTTGGAACCGGCCATGCTGTCATGCAGGCAGAAAATCAGCTCGGCAACTTTCAGGGAGAGGTCCTCATCCTCTCCGGAGATGCCCCATTGGTCAATGCCCTGACTCTGCAGAACCTCATTGCATTTCACCATGCAAGAAATGCCGTAGCAACCGTCCTGACCGCTGATATGGTTGATCCAACAGGATATGGAAGAGTTATTCGGCAGAATGAGAGTGACATCGTCCTTAAAATTGTTGAACAAAAGGATGCATCCGCAGAAGAACTTGTCGTCCGTGAAATAAATTCCGGTATTTATGTGTTCAATGCACCTGTCCTTTTCGAGGCTCTGGCAGAAATCACAACAGACAACGCCCAGAACGAATACTATTTGACCGATGTGTTCAGTATCTGCTTCCAGAGCGGCAAGCGGGTATGCGCTTTTAAAACAGACAATCCCGACGAAATAATCGGCATCAACACCCCCGAACAGCTTAAAGAAGCAGAACGTCTATTGCTGAAGCAGGTGTAGCAAAAATTATTACAAATCCTGTTTCTCAAGGAGAGTGAAAAAATCGGATTTAGCCGCTTTTTTATCGAAAGTTAACACACTGTCACAACCGGATGAGAGAGTATCAAGAGATATTAACAAATCTGAAAGATCAATATTATTTTTGCGCGCTATAGAAAGAAAAGACCTTACTGCGGGCTGGTCGTCAAAAACCAGAATAGGAAGCAGCAAGAGTTCTTCAAGTGCATCAAGGATTTCATGTCGCGAGATTTCATAAACAGACTCAAGAACCCAGAGCAGTTCAAGAAGAACCAGGCTTGAGACAAAAAAGACCTTTTTTTCATTCTCAGCTTTTTTAAACAAACGATAGACTGACTCAGCCTGACTCTGGTCATCACGTACCAGAAAACGGACTATAATATTGGTATCAAGGGCGTTCATTCACTGCCGTTGTTGTTTAAATTTCCAGCGAATGGCATCGTTGATGGCTTCTGTTGATAGCGGTTCTCTTTCCGGCTTAAAAAGTTTACCGTAGAGATCATCAACATTTTTTTTGAGAGGCCTGACAATCAGCCTCCCCCCATTTTCGCAGAAAAAATCAAGCTTATCACCGGAATGAAGCCCCATTACATCCCGAACCTCTTTGGGAATGGTTATCTGACCTTTATTTGTTATCGTTGCAATAGGCATCAGCGCATTCCTTACTTTATTTACATTTCCTTACTACTCAGTAAGGAAATGTAAAACAATAACATCAAAACTTCAAATTGATAAATTTCGCTTTACAACATAGGGATTGCCCTCTTTTTCGCTCTTGAAAAGGCTACAGTATTACAGCTACTTTCTGGAACGGCGGGTTTTTTTGGACTCCATCTCTTCCACCATTTTCTTCCGGGCTGGCAGAGCATGAGTATTCGGCGAAGAAAAATCAATATCCACGCTGTCGCTCTGTATGCCGGCATCATGCATGGAATAAAACTCCACAAGATTTCCATCCGGATCCATCACAAAAAACGCTCTTCCTTCCCGACGATGTGCCGGTCGGGTAACGATATGGACCCCGCTTTCTTCCAGATAGTGAACAGCGGCATCCACTTCTGCATCTGAAGAAAGTCTGAAGCCGAAATGATCGACTCTGATATCCCTTGCCTGGAGAGAACCCGGGGTTTCCGCCTTCACAAGCACAAGCAGATCCGAGTTAAGACGCAGATAGGAAATATTTGCACCAACTCTGTGATCAAGCGTTAGGCCAAGAATACCACCGTAAAATTCTTCAGCCAGACCCAAGTCATTGACCCGAAGGGTAATCTGATTAATCCCCGTCAGTTTCATCATCTTCTTCAATGAGCACAACCTTTTTTTCAACAGGTTTTTCTATGGTATAATCGTATTTATGATCAAAATACTCAGCAACGGCCTTATGCGATGACTTTTCACGACATTCAAATTCCAGACTTATCGCTATCTGTTCAGGAAATATCTTGTCCGATTCAGATTCGCTGCTTGGATTGCGTATCATCTCCTTATATGGCAGAAGCTTGTCTTCAAGTTCCGCACGCTCTTCATCATGCAATTTTTTTGCTTTTTTTGAAATAGCAACCACCGTCTCATACAAATTCGAGTGTGCACTTCTCAACTTATTCAGGTCAACGGGTTTAACCGACATTGGACGATATTTTACGTGTTTGATAGAAATTTCGTGATGATAGCTGCAGTAACATCAACCGCCTTCTCAAGATCATCATTGACGACCACCTGATCAAACTGGTCCATGTATTCCAACTCCAGCCTTGCTCTCTCAAGACGAGCATGAAGACTCTCCTCATCTTCACTTTCCCGCCCTTGAAGTCTTTGCGTTAAAACCTCCATACTTGGGGGTTTGATAAACAGCAATAATGAATTATCAGGAAAAATCCTTTTGAGATTCAATGCACCCTTCACATCAAGATCAAGCAGTATATTGGTGCCTGATGCAATAACTTCATCTGTTTTATCCAGCAGTGTACCATAATGGTTTCCAAAAAAGAACTCGTGCTCTATAAAACCACCGGTGCGAATTTTTTCTTCAAATGCTTCTTTCGTCAGAAAAAAATAATTGAGACCATCTACCTCTCCAGCTCTTTTCTGCCTCGTGGTGGCCGACACCGAAAATCTCATGTTCGGTATTCTCTCAAGCACCAGTTTGGCTATGGTGGATTTTCCGGTACCTGATGGAGCTGAAAAAACAATCAGTTTTCCCTGCTGTTTCCGCTCTTCAACCATGGTCATTCCTACTCTATATTTTGCAGTTGCTCCCTTATTTTCTCAAGCTCTTCCTTAATCTGTACAATTTTCTGGGAAATTTCCGCATGCTGGGATTTTGATGCAATAGTGTTCGCTTCGCGCAACTGTTCCTGAAGAAGAAAATTCAGTTTCCTGCCGGTACCACTCTCATCGTTTTTCAGCTCCTCGATAAAAAACTTGTTATGGCTGGCAAAACGGGTCAACTCTTCCGTAATATCAAGCTTGTCGGCCGCCAGGACCAGCTCCATTTCAAGACGGTCACGACTGTAAGCCAGATCCTTTCCAGCAACAGCCTCAACTTTCGCGGCAAGCCTTTTCCGTACGGTTTCAAGATTATCAGCCGCAAGAGCAGTAACAAAAACAAGAGTTTTTTCTATCCCGGCAATTCTTTCGCGAAAGTCTATAGAGAGCTCTTCACCTTCCCTGCGCCGCATTGCTTTAAGACGGTCAATGGCTTCCTGCAGAAGTTTTTTGACTCCCGGCCATAGATCATCAGAACTGTCGAGCGATGTAGCTCCATTATCGAAGATATCAGGAAACCGTAGCAGATGCTCAAGGTGAATAGGGCTATCGAGCTCAGCTTCTTTATGGAGTGCATCAAGCAAGCCTTTATACGCTCTTACCTTGGCAACATTGATACCCAGAGAGATTGGCTGTTCTTCATCAAGCTGAAGCTGAACAAAGGCAGAGATCTTACCTCTTTGAAAATAGGCCCGTATCATTTCACGAACCTCAAGCTCATACGAGAGAAGCTGACGGGGAAGCTTGACACTGATCTCAGCGAACCTGTTGTTAACTGAACGCAACTCAACAAGAATCTTCACACCGCTTTCGACTGACTCCGCGCTGCCGTATCCGGTCATACTTTCCAACATAGTATCCCCAGTTTGTTAAAAAGATACCGCTCTAATTGACCCGCTTATTTGCGAAGATCAAGTTCACCGATTACTTTACGGTAACGATCGATATCGATATTTTTCAGGTAGTTCAGCATTTTCTTGCGCTTGGCGACAAGCATAAGCAAGCCACGGCGGGAGTGCTTATCCTTTGGATGCAGCTGAAGATGACCGGTAAGATCAGTGATCCTGCGAGTGTATAAGGCAACCTGAACCTCAGATTTTCCTGTATTCTTCTCAGAAGCGCCGAACTGCGTAATGACTTCTGCTTTAAATTCTTTTGTCAGACTCATATCTCTTCGTTTGTTATATTAAATCGGTTGACCCGCAATATAATATTATTAACAATACAACTCCACCGTTTTTTTATCTTTTTCCAGCTGAATTTTAAGCTCTTCCAGTGACGAAAATTTCCTCTCTTCCCTGATGAACCTGAGCAGCTTGAACCTCAGGCTGGCTCCGTAAAGATCACCACGATATCCCAGAATGTTGGCCTCCACTGTTTTAATCCCTTCCGAAGAGACCGTAGGGCGAACCCCGACATTCATCATAGCGTTATACAGTGTTCCGTCGATCACCGTCTGAGTATGGTAGACACCCGAACGAGGTAGCAGCTTGTCAGAATCAGAAAGCCTCAAATTCACGGTAGGAAACCCGATATCGCGTCCGCGCTTCTCACCATCAACCACACTCCCGCTGACCATATAGGAAGAACCGAGAAATTCATTCGCTTCATCAATCTTCCCTGCTTCAAGCAGTCTCCTTATCCTGGTACTCGAAAAATGTTTCTGGCCGATAAGAACCTCCTCGACAACCTTCACATCAAAACCAAGCTCAATTCCCAGCTGTTCCAGCGTTCTCTGGCTCCCGCTCCTGTCACGACCGAACGCATGATCATAACCGATAATGATGATTTTTGCACCCAGCAGTTTGACCAGAACATTGCGGATAAAATCATCAGAGGTGCGCGATGCAAAATCCGGAGTAAAGCGGATCACGAAAAGAAGATCAATATTCTCCTCGGCAAGGAGATCTATTTTTTCCTCAAGAGTGGTCAGGAGTCCAAGCGGACCGGATACCGGCCCCTTGAGTACTCTTCTTGGATGTGGCTCAAAAGTCACAACGACGCTTGTGAGATGGCGTAATCGGGCTATAGCTGCCATTCGGGCAATAATCTGCCGATGACCTTTATGCACTCCGTCATAAGAGCCTACTGTTATCGCCGAATCGATGGGCGACAGATCAATAGGAGATCCGGAGCCATAGCTGCAAACAAGGCCATTGTCATACTCAACAATACGCATACCTGTTGTTTATCTCCCTTCACCCTGATGAGTGGTTGTTGCCTGATGAAGAATTGCTTCAACGGTCTCTGAGACGGTGTTCGAAGAACTCAGCTGGTAATTACCGATAGAGAGACGCCGGAGAGACGCCAGATACCCGCCGACGCCAAGTGCAGCGCCGAACTCATGGGCGATAACCCTGATATAGGCTCCTTTGGAGACATGCAGAACAAAATAAACCATCGGGAGCTCAATGCGGGTAACCTCAAAGCGATGGATAACAATCTCTTTTGTTTTTCGATCCTTGATGACAACTCCCTTGCGTGCATGAGCGTAGAGCCTTTTTCCATTGTGCCAGGCCGCTGAATGCATAGGAGGCTGCTGCAGGTGTCTCCCCTCAAATTCCGTCGCCAGAGAGTTGATCTGCATCTCCGTCAGATGATCGACACTGCAATGACCATACTCAGAAGTTTCAATATCATGGCTTTCCGTCATGACGCCAAGCTTTATTGCACCATCGTAAACCTTGTCAAGCACTTCAAGACCGACAATTTCTTTGGTTTTTCTTCCAGTAGCAAGAATAAGCAACCCGGTTGCCTTTGGATCAAGAGTCCCTGAATGGCCAACCTTGCGCTTCAGACCAGCACTTTTATACGTATTTCTGATTTTAGCAACCACATCAAACGATGTCCAGTCAAAAGGCTTGTCAATGAGGAGAAAATCGCCCTCATCCTGCCTGCTTTCAGTTATGGTGTTATCCATACATTCTATTTACAAGAGAGATGCAGTCACTTATGCTCCACACCGTTTTTTCTCACTTCATTCAAAAGCTGCTCAATCCTGTTTGCACGTTCGTACAAGTGATCCTCATGAAATTCAAGTTCAGGAATACGCCTGAATTGATGCCGGATTTTCGACGAAAGAATCATTCTGATACTCTTTGTTTCATCCCGCAAAAATGTCATTGCGTTTTCCTGCTCTTTCGCTGTACCGATAATCGATACATAGACCCTTGCGATGCTTAAATCACCAGTAACCTTCACATCAACAATGGTAACTATCGCACCACCACGAGGCAGTTCCTTTTGAAGGATTGCTCCAAGTTCCTGCTGCAGAAGTGATGCAACTCTATCGGTACGTATCGACATAAATCAACAATAAGCGGTTCAAAGTTTTCGTTTTTTCTCAACAATCTTATAGGCCTCGACAATGTCGCCAACCTTGATATCATCATAATTTTTCAGGCTCATACCACACTCATAACCGGCATCGACCTCCTTGGCATCATCTTTGAAACGCCTGAGCGCAGCAAGCTGTCCTTCATAAATCTGAACACCGTCACGAAGGAGACGTACCTTCGAATCGCGGAAAATCTTTCCTTCAAGCACATAACATCCGCCGACATTGCCGATTTTAGGCACCTTGAAAATCTGACGTATCTCAAGAGAACCAAGGCTCTCTTCATGAAGTTCGGGAGAAAGCATACCTTCAAGCGCTTTTTCGACATCTTCAAGCACATGATAAATAACGCTGTAGAAACGGACATCAAGATCTTCTTTTTCGGCAAGCTTTTTGGCGTTGACATTCGGTCGTACCCTGAAGCCAATAATAATGGCATCAGAAGCCGCAGCCAGAAGAACATCAGTTTCAGTGATCTGACCGACACCCTGGTGAATGATCTGCACCTTGACCTCATCATTCTGTATTTTCATCAGTCCATCAGCAAGAGCCTGAATAGACCCATCGGTATCTGCCTTGATAATGACACTCAACTCTTTCATCAAACCTTCCTTGATCTGACGGGCAATACTGTCAAGCTTGACACGCGTACTGCGACGGAAATCATGCTCACGGCGTATGACCTGCCGCTTCTGCGCCAAATCACGCGCGTCCCTGTCGGTCGACATAACCGTCAAAGCATCACCTGACTGAGGAAGATCCTCAAATCCAAGCACCCTGACCGGCTGTGACGGATTGGCAAAAAGAATTCGCTTGCCTCTCTCATCCATAAGGGCACGAACCTTGCCCATGGTATTTCCAGCAACAAAAGGATCGCCTACCTTAAGAATTCCACGCTGAACAAGAACTGTTGAAATAACGCCTTTGCCCTTATCTAATTCAGATTCAACAATAATACCGCTTGCATTGATTTCTGGCGAGTAGTTACCCCTGAGTTCGCGCATTTCAGCTTCAGTCAACACTTTCTCCATAAGCTCGGCAATACCGATACCTTTCTTGGCTGAAATCTCCTGACACTGATAGCTTCCACCCCACTCTTCAACAAGCACCCCTGCTTCCGAAAGCTGGGTTTTAATCTTTTCAGGATTCGCTTCGACCTTGTCAATTTTATTAAGAGCGACAACAATAGGAACGCCAGCCGCCTTGGCATGGTTGATCGCCTCAATAGTCTGAGGCATAACACTGTCATCAGCAGCAACCACAAGAATAACGATATCAGTCACCTGCGCACCCCTTGCCCGCATCGCGGTAAACGCTTCATGGCCGGGTGTATCAAGAAAGGTGATTTTTCTGCCGCCTTCCACCGCTACCTCATAAGCGCCAATATGCTGGGTAATACCACCGGATTCACCGGCAACAACTTTACTGCTGCGTATATAATCGAGCAGGGAGGTCTTTCCGTGATCGACATGTCCCATGATAGTAACAACCGGAGGTCGGGTCTGTAAATCAGATTCCTGATCCTCCTCCACAATAACCGCAGTTGCCTCGACCTCAGAAATAAATTCCGCCTCAAAACCAAACTCAAGAGCTATCAGTTCAATAGACTCCTTGTCAAGCCGCTGATTGATGGTGACAAACTTGCCAAGAGCAAAACACTTCTGAATAATTTCCTTTGCTGTAATCCCCATAAGCTCCGCAAGTTCATGCGGTGAAGCATACTCGGTAACCCTGACAACCATCCGCTGCGACTCACGAAAAGCCTCATCCTCTTCATGCTCTCGCTCACGCTCGGTTCTGCGCATCTTGCGGAATTTCTGGCGTGAACCTGTACTGCTGCGATCCTCAATACCACTGATCGTTTTTTGTATATTCGCCGTAATAACCTTATCGTCAACTTCAGGCTTCTTTTTCTTCTTGCCTTTTTTCTTTTTGATACTCGCACTATCCCCGGCCACTACAGGCTTAGGCTTGACTTCACTGACAACCTTGGCAGGCTTCTTTGGTGCGACAGCTTTCTCTTCGACATGAACATCCTCAACTGGCTTCGGCACAAACTCATCTTTCAAAGCATCAGCCTGCTCCTGGAAATTCTTTTTACGGTTTTTCTTGTTCCTTCCGGCATGAATGTCAAGAGTACCAAGAACAGTAAGACCTCCCATCATCTGCGGAATGTCAAAAGAAACAAGATGCTCGTTGACCGACGGCTCCTCTTTTTGAGGCTCAGGTTCGATGATTTCAGGCATATCAGAAACCTCAGAAATTTCAGGAACTTCAGGAACTTCAGGAACTTCAGGAACTTCAGGAACTTCAGGAACTTCAACCACAGAAATTTCCGGCTCTGGAACAAGATCCGGAACAAGCGCTGTGACGACATCCTGAACAACCTCTTTTTTCTCTTCCGCAACAACAACTACGGGAGCCGGAGGAGGACTGAGTGTTTCGCTGAGATGCTTCTCTTTTTCATAAGTTTTTCTTGACTGCTCCTCAAGCCTCGTCAAGCGCTTCTCTTTTTCCTCTCTGATTTTTTTGGTCTCATCGACCATTTTCTTTTCAACGCTGAAATGGCCAAATATCTTGGTGTGCATTTCTTCACTTACCATAGAGGATGTAGAGGCCACTTTGCCCCCTTCCTTTTTGACAAAAAGTAATACTTCCTGCGGACTCACCTGCAGTTCTCTTGCTATATCACTTATTCGGTACTTTTTTTCCATGTCCTCAAGGGCCATTACATCCTCCTCTGGATTTTAAAACTCTTTACTCTTTATCCAATGTTTCCGTCAGTGACAGTGTGCATCATTCATCCACCGCCACATCTTTCTGTTCCGGTTCAGCATCATCATCAAAAAGACCCTGCAAATCCGATTCAGAAAACTGTTCTGTTATGGTTTTATAAATATTCTCAGCAATCTTCCTCCAATAGCGCCTCTCTTCCTCGGTAATTTTACGCTCCTTCGGTTTTACAGCTGTCTTGAACGTTTTACCAAAAATTGTCTGCTCTTCAGGTTTAGAAGGCCCGAGGAGCGCCTGCTCAATCTCGTCAACGCCAGCTTTCAGAACCTTTTTAGCCGTATCAAATCCACTGTCCAGAAGCTGGTAAATCATATCATCACCAAACTCCTCACGAAACGCAATAATATCAATATCCGTAGGATCTTCCAGCGACTTGTCAATCACATCACGATACACATCGATCTCATAACCCGTAAGTTTCTCCGCAAGATGGATGTTATTGCCGTTTTTACCGATCGCATACTTGATCTGATCAGGCTTGAGCATCACCCTTGCCTTCCGTGTTTTGACATCCGCATGAACCGTCAGCGGATCAATTTTCGCCGGCTGCATCGCCCTTGAAATATAAATCTCCGGCTCATCAGCATAATAAATAACATCAATATTTTCGTTATTCAGCTCCTTGACAATACTCTGAATGCGCTTGCCACGATATCCGACAGTCGCACCAACAGGATCAATCCTTGCACTGGTCGATTCAACGGCAACCTTTGCCCGTTCACCCGGTACCCTTGCAATAGCCTTGATCACAATGAGACCATCCAGAATTTCAGGAACCTCATGTTCAAAAAGTTTATACAAAAACCTGTCATCAACTCTCGAAACAATAACCTTCATACCGCCATCAGCTTTTTCACGCTCAATCATACTCCCGTCATCAAGCCTTACTTTTGCCTTCTCACGCTCAATACGCTTGACATAGAGCTTCATCCTCGGAGTTCGGCGGGGATTATCCTTTTTCATCATCTCCGCCTTCGGCAAGACAAGCTCAACACGATGATCCTTCGACGTGTTATAGGTGAAAATAACCTCATTGGCACGAACCTGGTACACCTCACCAGCAACAATTTCACCTACTTTTTCAAGACACTCTTCATAAACAACAAGACGCTCAAGGTCACGGACTTTTTTCTGTACAGACTGCTTGATAATCTGTATGGATTTGCGACTCAAATAATCTTCAAGCTTTATAGGGCCCTCTTCATAATAATCCCCGATTTCAAGAGAATCGTCAATTCGTCGAACCTCATCAAGGGTGATCTCAATACTTTCAATGTCTATTTCCTTGACAATCTTTTTCAGAATATAGACCTCAAAGTCCCCACGTTCGGGGTTGATGAAAATGTTGGATTCAACTTCAGGATCATAGTCCTTCCTGAGCTGCTTCTGGATAATATCCTTGAGAAGATCGGCAATATCCATTTTGACAGCCGCACTTTCCGTACGCTTATCCAGAAAGATCTTGGACTGCTCGATTTCACCAAAAGCACTTGAAATCTGCAACCTCCTGTCCTGACCCTCATCTTTTATCTTCTTTTTGGCCATCTCATTCTTGATTGTGCATGTTTAAAAGAAAATTTACTACCCGTAGAAACCAGCTATATTTCCGCCTCAGGAATCGCGCGGACTACCTGATCGAGATACAGAGTCATACCTTCCGCTTCGGGCTGATGCCCCTTCTTTTTATTCTTTTCCGGCATTATGGTGATACTTGATTTGCCATCCTCCTGAAGCGAGACACCAAGAAGATGACCATTCAGCTCCACCTCATCACCACTGTCAGTTCTATACATAACCCTCATCAACTTCCCGACATGCCGTATATACTGCCGGGGCAGGATAATCGGCTCACCAAGTCCGGGAGAAGAGACAACAAGATCAAAATTCTCACCAATCAGATCAAGAAGCTCATCATCTCCCTCAAGTCGTTCCCTGATCCTTCTGCTAAGATAGGCACACTGATGAATACGGATACCATCATCAGCATCAACCAGCACCTCAATTTTCCGGCTCTTCAGAGAACCTTTAACCGTAACATCAATAAAATAAGCACCTTCACCCCGCGTACCGACCGAATCAGCTATAATCTGGAGAACACAATTCCTGACGCGCTCTTGCATGAAAACCCCGCACAAACTTTTTTTAGAAAACAAAAAAGTGGGGAACCCCCACTCTCAGATAAGATAATGCCACCCGTCGTCAAATCAAGTTTACCAATGTACAAAAAAACTTTCAACAGCAAAACACCTTATTTCTGCACCTTCCGCTCATTATTGTTGAGATTGCTTTCAATCACCTCATAATCAGCCTCCTCGACCCTCTTCCCGGAAGAAAAAGAAGCCGCTGAACCCTCAGAACGTTTACGATTACCCATAATAAAAAAACGCAAACCACCCCTCAACACACGCACAACCACACGCATGACCAAAAAGAAAACAATGACAAAAAAAATAAATTTCAACATTCTTAGGGAACGACATTCATAACATATAGTTGCACTCAGCACTCAGCTCTAAGTAAAGCAAGCAACCGACCTTCATTAACCCGATACTTGAAGACTTGAACCCCATCAACAAAAACAACCGGAATTTTAATCCCGAACTCAGCAAGCAGTTCGGGATTATCAGAGATATCAATCTTTTCCAGATCAAACGACACAACGGCATCAACTTTCAACAGCACCTCCATAGCCTCATCGCACAAGCAGCACTCTTTTTTTCCATAAAGCATCACCTTATGTCGTTTTACAGTCATAAGTCAAGCAACTCCTTCGCAGCCGGTTCGCGGAGAATTTCAAGGACAGCCTCAAGAGAAAGTGTCGTCTGTTCAGAAGTAACAAGATTCTTCAATGCATACAAACCTGTCTCAACTTCAGTTGCACCAACAAACAATGCATAGGAAACCCGAATTCTGTTTGCCTCCCTCATCTGCGCCTTCATACTCCTTGCCGCCAAATCAATTTCAGTCATAATGCCAGCCTTGCGCAACTGGTAAGCGATCTGCAAACCATAATCTCCAAGTTCCTGACTCTGCACAACAACATAAACCAGCGGAGCACGAGGAGTAAGCGCAGCAAAAAGCCCCTGTTTTTCCATCGTCATCAAAAGCCTCTCCATACCCACGGCAAACCCAGATGCCGGTACATCCGAAGAGCCTCCAAGCTCCCTGGCCAGACCATCATATCGCCCTCCGCCACCAATGGCATCCTGCGCGCCAAGTTCTGAACTTGTCACCTCAAAAGCAGTGTGACAATAATAATCAAGCCCCCGGACAAGCCGGTGATCTATTGTATATGCAATACCCCGCTCTCCAAGGTAAAACAATACCTTCTCAAAATCCTGAACAGCAGCGTCATTGAGATAATCATACAACCTCGGCGCCCCGGCAACAATATCCTGAACAGCAGGATTCTTTGAATCAAGAATTCGAAGCGGATTTTTTTCGAGCCTCTCTTTCGAAGACTCATCAAGCAGATGGTGAAAAGGTGCAAAATAACCCTGCAACGCCTCCCTGTACCGCAGCCGGTCTTCCGAGTCCCCGAGAGTATTCACTCTAAGCTTCAGGCCATGAAGACCAAGCGACTCAAAAACCTGCATCATCAGCGTCATAACTTCAGCCACAGCAGCCGGCGAAGAAACGCCAATCAGTTCCGCCCCGAACTGGGAAAACTGACGCTGCCTGCCCGCCTGAGGCCTCTCTTTGCGAAACAACTCACTGATATAATAAAGCTTGTGCACAGGAGCCGACGAAAGCAAATTGTTCTGAAGCACTGCCCGCATCACCCCGGCAGTCATCTCAGGCCGCAGAGTCAGAGAACGCCCTTTAGGATCGGGCTGAAACGTAAACATCTCCTTTCCGACAATGTCCGTTGTTGATCCTATTCCTCTCTGAAAAAGCTCGGTATACTCAAAAACCGGCGTACGTATCTCATTGAACCCGTAGATTGATGCAAGAGAGTGCACTACTCCTTCAACATACTTCCATCGAGCAGCCTCTTCCGGGAAAATATCCCTTGTGCCCTTGACAGCCTGGTACTGCGACATATAGTAACAATCCTCTGTATCGTAAATATTATATCTGTGGAAAATCCTTTTCCCCTTCCCTGAACAGCTCAATCACCTCAGCAGGTGACGTGGAAAGAAGAAGACTCTGACGAAAATCTTCACGACCTGCCAGTTTGGTAATACGGCCAAGAAGCTTCAAATGCTCTGCAAGCATATCCTCCGGCGTTGCAAGAAGAAACACCAGGCGAACTGGCTCTTGATCAATAGAATCAAAATTCATCTCACCACTGAGCGTCGCAAACGCCATAACCGGCTCAATGACTCCGTCCGTTTTAGCATGAGGCAAAGCGATACTCTTACCGATACCTGTTGACATCTCCTCTTCACGCTTCAGCACATCCTCCCGAAGCTTCTCAATATCTTTCACTCCGGCATGATCGGCCACAAGAGAAAGCATTTTTTCAATAACCTGACTTTTGAGAGCCAGTTCAAGATTCAAGGCGATATGTTTTTCAGAAAGAAGACTTTCAATTTTCATCAGTTAAACCTCTTCGGGATTAATACTCCTGACCGTGGGCAAAATGCTCCCCGCACACTTTCTTAAACCGATAATATAAAAAAAACATTCGCTCATCCCTCAGCACTCATCCCTCAGCACTCATCGCAAAAAAAATCAAACATGAAAAGCAATAAAATAGATAAACGGCGACACAAACATGATGGTATCAAACCGGTCAAGCACCCCCCCATGCCCGGGAATCAAACCCGAAGAATCCTTTACACCAGCATCTCTTTTAAACATCGACTCAATCAAGTCACCTGCAGGACTTGCCAGACCAATCAATAATCCCGTCAAAAATGCAGTTTTAAATGGCAGCTGCGGAACAAAACTCCCATAGATCATCGCAGCAGAAACACTTCCAGCCAGGCCGCATAAAAAGCCCTCCCATGTTTTATGCGGACTCAGGCGCTCAAACAATTTGCGGTGAATAAATCTTCCCCCCAACGTACTCCCTCCGAAATAGGCAAAAATATCCGCCGACCAGACACAAAAAAACATCAGAAAAACAAGAATTTCCCCTTTTCCATCAGCTTCTGAGAAGCGAAGTCTCAGAAGCGAACCAAAAGAAAGATTAACATAAAGCAAACCTGGCAAGATCGAGCCCAGATTAAGCAGTGGAGATCCATCTTTCAAAAACAGCTCCATCACCAGAAGTGCAAGCATCACACCAAGCAAAAGCTCCCAAACCTCAGCAAACTGCTGATAAAAATTTACCTGAAAAAGCAGCGTTATCACCAGAACAATCCAAAGCGCCGGCGGATGAGCCTTATGACGTGCAAGACGATGAAACTCAAAACCAGCAAGCAGCGCCAGCAATAAAAAAAAACAAAAAAACCAAACCCCTCCCACCTTGATCAGCCAAAGCAGAAAAGGAATACCCACAAGAGCCACAACGACCCTCTGCAATAAATTAACGCTTAACAGCTTACCCATTATCCATTGTTAAAAAACCGATCATCAGAAAACCTCAAGACAACCATCACAAACAGCAGCAAACTCACCCCAACTACCAGCCACCACCAAACGGCATGAAGCAAAAATTCCGGTTGAACCGGCCCTGGCAAATTCCCGCCTGCCGTAAACAAAAGAAAAAGGAGAGCCACAAAATTATTCAGAAGATGAACAAAAAACGGCACTCCCAGATTACCTGTTTTACTGTAAATATAGCCAATATACCACCCCAGCAAAGCCAGAGGAACAAGATTTGCTGCACTCAAATGAAAAAAAGCAAACACACTGCCTGTCAAAAAAACTGCCCAACCTGACTTCATGGAAGCACTGTAATTCTGCTGGATATAACCCCTGAAAAGCAGCTCCTCACAAAACGCCGGAGTAACGGCAAGAACAAAAGCAACGGCAACAAACTCCGGAACCGTCCGCACCAAAGCAAGCTCTCTGATAAACGACTCCATGACATCCCGCTGATGAGCTACTTCTCCCCCCTCAGCACCAAGAGCAGGCCAGAGGTACATATCCTGAACTGCAGTAATAGAATACAGCAAAGGCTGAAGCAGAAAAATACCACCGACAGCCAAAACGGCAGCACTAAAGTTTACATTCCTGCGTATCCCTAAAAAAGCAAGACTCTCGAGTGAAAAGGGATTTTTCTTTCCTGTATGCCATGCAGCATGCAGAATAACAGGCATGGCAAGAACCAGTATCTGTCCACCTGCCTGAAGAAAGCGTATGGAAAGCAGCAGATTCCGGTCAAAATGAGAGAGCGAAAAACCCTTGCCACCACCGTTGACAAAAGGAAAAAGCAGAGCACCGGCAAGCATGTAAAGCAACATGATACCAATTACAAAAAGCGTATTGGCGAAAAAGGAGAGTCGCCTTGTCGCAAAAGGATCTGAAGAAGAAAATGCCTGCATAGATTATAACGATCGGTAACAATGAAATCTCTTGGAATGTTATACTTTAACGTTTCGAAACCCCGATAATTCAGGCACCCATTCATGAATATCCTGATATTTGACGCAACGCCGCACTGGTCGGGTGGAGCAAACAGAATCCTGTTATACAGTCAAGAGCTTCTTAAACGTGGTCATCGAGTAACTGTCTGCTGTTTACCGGAAAGTGGCCTGTCGAGACGTCTCCCTGAAGAAAACATCCCGGTCTGCACCATTAATCCAAAATCTGATCTCAACCTCCTTATCATCCCGAAACTTATACAGCTTATAGAAAAAAACAACATTGATGTCATCGAAATCTGTTCACCAAAATTTTATTGGGTCGCGTCATTGGCTGGCAGGTTATCCCACAGAGTGGTGATGTTAACACGCAACGTCCCTTACCGGAAAAAAGGAATAAAAAAACAGATCAACAGACTCCTTTACAATAAACTTGTTGACAGAATTATAGCCGTTTCAGACAAAATCAAACGTGAACTCAAGGAAGATTTTAACATCCCTGACCATAAAATCACCGTTATCTATGATGGAATAGATCTTCACCGTTTCAGAATACCAAACAAAAACAATAACACCCTTCACCCTGAACAATACGTGGCAGCCGTCATAAGCCGGCTCGATGAAAACAAGGGCCTGGAATGTTTTATCAGTGCCATCCCGTACATCGTTCAAAAAATCAACCCGATCCATTTTATAATCGTCGGTACAGGAAGTATGGAACAAAAACTCAAAGATCTGACAAAAAAACTTACAGTGTCCGATAAGGTAACCTTTACCGGTTTCAGAACAGATATCCCTGAAATACTCTGCGGAGTCGATATAACCATAATGCCGTCGCCCGAAGAAGGCATGTCCATGAGCGCACTGGAATCCATGGCATCCGCAAAACCGGTAGTCGCAACATCCGGCAGCGGACTGGCCGATATCATCATCAATAACCGATCAGGTATTATTGTTAACCCCGACAACAGTAAAGAACTTGCTGATGGTGTTGTAACTTTATTACAATCTGATTATAAACAAGCCGGAAGAGAAGCAAGAAAAATTATCGAAGAAAAGTTTACACTCCAGACCGTCGTTGCCCAATACGAGCAACTTCTTGAAACATTAACAATATAAATCAAGTCATAGTCCAGGAAAATGAGCGCGAAAAAAAAAGATCATACTCGCTTCCGTAAAAACTTTGCCCGCACCCTCCAGGTAATCGGAAAACGACCGCACACACAACCGCTTTTTCATGGAAATCCCGAAAGCATCGTCATTCTCGCAAGGGAATGCTATGGCGATTGCATTTTACTCACTCCCCTTATCGGCACCCTCCGAAGAGAGTATCCTGAGCTTTCAATATACATCATCGCTTTCAGCAAGATCATCTTCAACTTTTTCAGTGCCGACCCCAATGTCACGGAAGTTTACCACGCCAAAAGAAACATGAAACGTTACTACAAGGGGATTCTCTCAAAAAAGTTTGATCTCCTCTTCAATCCCAAAGACCACCCTTCAACCCACTTTCTTATCCAGTCTTTGCTTATCCGGGCCCGACACAAAATTGGCCACTTCAATCCTCATCATGAAGGACTGTTTGATCAGCTCATCACTCTTGAACCCAATACCCACGAATCAGCCAAAAATCTTTCTCTTCTAAGCGCCATCGGTTCAACAACCGGAGAACCATGCAGACCCTACCTGCCCCCTATGCCGGTCTGCACTGCAACCGCCTCATTTCTGAAAACAATCCAGCCCGGCAAATATATCGGTATCAACATCAGTGCCGGGCACATCGGAGGACACCGAACCCATGAGCAATGGTCTCAACTGATCAAGAGTTTCACCGACGAAACCTTTATTATCCTCTCAGCTCCCAAAGAACTTGAAGAAAAAAGAAAGCTTGAACAACCGCATCCCAACGTCCTGCAATCACCCTCAACACAAAACATCTATGAAGTCGGCGAAATTGTCAAAAAGCTCAAGCTCCTCATCACCCCCGACACCTCCCTCGTCCATATTGCGGCATGTTCCGACACACCAATCATAGCCCTCTACCGCCAGCACCTCGCCGATCGGACCCAATTCGGCCCATTGAGCACCCTTCAAGATATCATTATATCCCCAACACCCGACATCATCGATATCGACCCCAAACAAGTAACCGCCGCCCTCCACAATCTTTTAGAAGTCCTGAGTGCCAAGTGCTGAGTGGCTTGCCGCTTCATGACACATCAGGGAACGATGAGCCCCAACTCAGTACTTTCCTTCTCAGCACTCAGCACTCTCTTTCTCGGCACTGTTAACTAAAACTGATTATTCTGATTTATACACTATATTAAGAGTTACGATAAACAAAACACGATCAGGGAGCTTATGAAGTTCGGAATATTGATGAGGATGCTGCGGTATATGGCCCCTTCCAAGGGAAAAATTATTTTGGTTGTTATTGTCAGCGTTTTGACCTCACTGTTCAGCGTCGTATCGATCTACTCCATTCTTCCCCTGCTGAATGCCGTTTTTTCATCATCGCCTGCAATCCAGCAAACCTCCGACGCTAAAACATCCACTTCTGTACAACAACCGCTTCAGCTCTCAAAAGATACCACCAGTGCAGAAAAGTTAAAAAACTGGGCACTGCTTGAATTTGAGCAGATGTTCCAGGCACCAACCAAACAATTGGCGCTTCTGAAAATCTGCTTTTTCCTGATTCTTGCATTTGCCCTGAAAAATTTTTTCATCTACCTCAACGGCCAGATTATTTTCAGGATACAGACCAAAACTGCAAAAAAGCTCAGGGATGAAGTATTTCACAGCATCATCGAAATGCATCTCGATTATTTCAACAAAAACAGGGTAGGCAATTTGATGAACTACGTCAATAATGATGTAGAAAACGTCAATAACAGCATCAGCTCAACCTTTGTCAATTTTCTGCAGAACCCCTTTTCAATATTTGTCTATATCGGTGTTCTTCTCGCACTCAGCTGGAAACTGACCGCTTTTGCATCAGTTACCTCCCTGTCGATTTTTTATGTTATCAATTTTATGGGCCGAAATATCAAAGGCCTTGCCCAGAGCTTCCAGACCAAAATGGGCGACATGAACTCCGTTCTGCAGGAAAAGTTCAACGGCATCAAGGTTATCAAATCAACGGCGTTTGAGGGAATTGAACTCGCGAAGTTCATGTCATTCACCAATGATTTCAGGCAGTTGAGTATAAAAATGTCAAGGATTCGCAATATTATCAGTCCACTCAACGAAACGCTCCTCATTGCTGCCATTGCAATGGTCCTCTGGTTCGGGGGACTCCAGGTATTCGAAGGCTCAATGACCGCCAATGAACTGCTCGTCTTTGCCTTTACCCTCTACTCCACCATGGGACCGATTAAAATGCTGGGCGATGCCAATTTATCAATTCAAATGGGCATGATCTCTATTGAACGCCTTTTCGAAGTACTCGATACCAACACCAATGTAACCAACGGCAGCCGCTCAATCAACACCTTTTCCTGCAATATCACCTTCGAAGATGTCTGTTTTAAATACAACAAAGAACCAGACGCCCCCAATGTTCTCAACCACGTCTCCTTCGAGATAAAGAAAGGAGAAATGGTCGCACTGATCGGCCAGTCCGGCTCCGGTAAGTCCACAGCCGTTGATCTCCTCCTGCGCTTTTACGATGTCGATTCAGGACGCATCACCATTGACGGTATTGATATCCGTGAGTTTGACTATAAACAGCTACGCCAGATGATCGGCATAGTCAGTCAGGAAGTGATACTTTTCAACGACACCATTGAACAGAATATTGCCTATGGTGTCCACGATGAAATCAACCATTCAAGAATAGAACAGGCTGCCAGACTGGCAAATGCACACGAATTTATAGAGGATAAACCACAGCAATACCAGACCATGATCGGCGATCGAGGGCTTCAGCTTTCCGGAGGTCAGCGCCAACGAATTGCCATTGCCCGTGCCATGGTAAAAAACCCTGAACTGCTGATCTTTGACGAAGCAACCAGTGCGCTCGACAACGAATCCGAAAAAATTGTTCAGCAGGCAATAGACAACGCTATGGAAAACAGAACCGCCCTTGTGGTAGCTCACCGCCTCTCCACCATTAAAAACGCCGACAAAATCATTGTCATGGAACGCGGTAACGTCATGGAATCTGGCAACCATCAAGAGCTTCTAGAGAAAAACGGCGTTTATAAAATGCTCTATGACATACAGTTTGCAGTCAAGCCAACAGCTCAGGAAACACTCATGACTGCCTGACCAACAACCCCTGCCTATTCTGTGTCATGCTTATAACTACCTCTCTGCTGATCCTTTTAAACTTGGCTGCTCTGCTCTTCATTGCACGCTATCGAAAACATCTCCAAAAAAAAATAGATCGCCGTAGTCGTGAAACCTGGGCAATCGGCATCTATCAAGGTCCTTCACCGATCAGGCTCTTTCCCCCAATAGGCTTCAGCAACCCGATACTCAGCGCAAGAGATGTTACAGACATCAATGCCCGTTTCGTTGCCGACCCATTCATGATCCAGAACCACAGCGGCTACTATCTTTTCTTTGAAGTACTGAATGACAAGAGAAATAGTGGCGAAATCGCCTATGCCTTCAGCAGCAACATGATGCAATGGCAATACCGCAAGGTCGTTCTCAAAGAACGCTTCCACCTCTCTTACCCCTCTGTTTTTTTCTGGGATAACTGCTATTACATGATACCGGAATGTTACGAATCAGGAGGGATACAACTTTACGAGGCATTGCAATTTCCTGACAAATGGCAGCATAAAGCAACACTCATCAAAGGCCAAGGCCGTATGTCAGCACTTGTCGATCCCTCGATTCTCAATTACATGGGGCGCTGGTATCTGTTCAGTTACGCACCCAAAAGCAAAAACCTCCATCTTTTTACCTCCAAGACACTTACTGGCCCATGGAAAGAACACCCAAAAAGCCCGGTAATGAGACAAAGTCCCAATTATGCCCGTCCAGGTGGAAAAGTGATCAACAATGACGGAGAATTATACCGATACGCTCAGGATGAAACCCCCTGCTACGGTTCAAAAGTTTGGGCCATCCGAATTACTGAATTGACAGAAAAGAGATATAAAGAAGATCCGCCAGAAAAGGAACCCGTTGTACAACCAGGAAATGAATGTTGGAACAGTGACGGAATGCATACTATTGATGCTCATCAAAGCATTTCTGGAGAGTGGATTGCCCTGGTTGATGGGTTCACGATCAAATCTGTCACTCAATGAAACCATTAAAACTGTCTACGATAGGACAATATTATACCTATAAGGAAGACTCGTTACTACCACTGCTTATATCCAGTTTAGGATTCGATATTGTGTGGGTTGATCCCGATAAATGCGATATCTTGATCATTGGCAAACCAATGAACGCACTCAAATGGATTTTAAAAAAAGGGACATCGGTACTCCTTCCCGATCACTGTCACTCTTTGATCACTAAATATATTAATAACAGACATTACAAACCGTTAACGCTCTTTCACACCTGCGAAAACTTACGCCACGACAGTGTCAAAACCGACTATTCAATATCTTTTGACTTTTCAGAAGATAACAACAAGCATTATAGACTGCCATACTGGATGGAAATGGTAGACTGGTCGCATGAAGGTTTGCAGGGAAATAAAAATAAACGATTCGGTAAACTGTTCAGTATCAGCAGAATGATGCAGCCTCTTGGACACAAATTTTTATCCAGGCCTCAAAAAGCAGTAATCTTTGCATCTCATCTGAACGGACCAAGAAAACAAATGTTTCACGCAATACAAAAAGTCATTGCCATCGATGGATTCGGGAAATATTTTGATAAAAAAATCAAGAACCACACCAACAGTGGATTTGAAAAACTTACTCTTCTCAATAACTACGCATTTAATCTCTGTCCTGAAAACAAGTTACACCCCGGTTATTACACTGAAAAAATTCCTGAAGCCTTTCTTGGCGAGTCATTGCCAATAACCTGGACAGACAGCAAGGTATCAGCAGATTTTAACCCGAAGGCTTTTCTTAATCTTGAACAAATTAAATGGAGCAATTTCGATGTGCTCTATGAGGCTTTACATGCTCAAAAACAGTTGGCAGCCTATGCTGAAGAGCCTTTACTGCTTACGAAACCATCAATTGAACCATTTCGAGAATTTATTCGCAATCTCCTTGGTAATGCCGTATAATTTCCTTCATTTGCTTATTTTCAAGAACGATATGCGTTTCAGGATCGAAACTTTTTTTTCTTAATGGATAATCAACCAAAAATATTCGTAGCCGGCCATCAGGGTATGGTTGGATCAGCCATTCTGCGCACACTCGCTCAGAACGGACAGAAAAACATCATCACCCGAAGCCGTTCCGAACTCAACCTTACCGATCAAGCAGGAGTGCGTGCCTTTCTGGAAGCGGAGAAACCTGATCAGATCTATCTTGCTGCGGCAAAAGTCGGCGGTATTCATGCTAACAACACCTATCCGGCCGAATTCATCTATACCAACCTGATGATTGAGTCAAACGTTATTCATGAGGCCTGGAGGGTAGGGGTAAAAAAAATTCTCCTGCTGGGTTCAAGTTGTATTTATCCAAAACTTGCGCCACAGCCCATGAACGAAAGCGCTTTGTTGACCGGAACACTTGAACCCACAAATGAACCTTATGCCATTGCCAAGATTGCCGGCATTAAACTCTGTGAAAGTTATAACCGTCAGTACCATGAAAGTCACGGTACCGATTACCGCAGCGTCATGCCGACCAACCTGTATGGGCCAGGCGACAACTACCATCCCGAAAACAGCCATGTTATCCCGGCACTTATCCGCCGTATCCATGATGCCAAAATAACTGACTCTCCTGCAGTTACCGTCTGGGGTTCCGGAAGTCCACGCAGGGAGTTCCTCTATGTTGACGATATGGCCGCTGCCTGCGTGCATATCATGAACCTTGAGTACGCCACATTCGCCGCCCACACTCACCCAATGCAAAGCCACATCAATGTCGGCTACGGCGATGACATCACTATCCTCAAACTTGCCGAAACCGTTGCAGATACCATCGGATTTCAGGGAGAGATTAAATTCGACCCCGGAAAGCCAGACGGTGCTCCTCGCAAATTAATGGACAGTACCCTCCTGAATACTTTAGGCTGGAAAGCCAAAGTCACTTTGAAACAGGGGCTTTCCTTAGCCTACAACGATTTTTTGAACACCTATACATCATGATGAAAACACAGAAAGTCGCCCTCATTACGGGCATAACTGGACAGGATGGTTCATATTTAGCTGAGCTTCTGCTTGAAAAAGGTTATGAAGTCCATGGAATTAAGCGTCGAGCCAGCTCTCTCAATACTGAGCGCATTGATCATCTCTATCAAGATCCGCATGTAAACCATCGCAACTTTGTGCTCCACTATGGAGATCTCACCGACAGCAGCAACCTGACCCGTATTATTGCAGAAATACAACCCGACGAAGTCTATAACCTTGGAGCACAAAGCCATGTAGCGGTCAGCTTTGAATCCCCGGAATATACAGCCGATGTCGATGGCATGGGGACGTTGCGACTTCTCGAAGCAATCCGTTTTCTCGGACTCGAAAAGAAAACCAGATATTATCAGGCATCAACCTCTGAACTCTACGGATTAGTACAGGAAATCCCACAGCGTGAAACCACACCTTTCTACCCACGAAGTCCTTATGCAGTCGCCAAACTTTACGCCTACTGGATAACAGTAAACTACCGTGAAGCGTATGGCATGTTCGCCTGCAACGGAATTCTTTTCAACCATGAATCACCGCGAAGGGGCGAAACTTTCGTGACACGAAAGATTACTCGCAGCCTTGCAAATATTTCACAGGGATTTGAGCACTGCCTCTATATCGGCAACATGAACGCTCTACGCGACTGGGGGCACGCAAAAGATTATGTCCGCATGCAATGGATGATGCTGCAGCAGGAGAATCCAAAAGATTATGTCATTGCAACGGGCGTCCAGTATAGCGTCCGCGAATTCATAACAAAAGCAGCTCTTCAGATTGGCATTACCATTACCTTTGAAGGGGAAGGGAAACATGAAAAGGGTATTGTCTCTGCAGTAACAGGCGACAAAGCACCAGCAGTACACGTGGGTGACGTGATTGTCACGGTTGACCCACGCTACTTCCGTCCGGCAGAGGTTGAAACGCTTCTTGGCGACCCGTCTCTGGCTGAAGCAGATCTTGGCTGGGTACCTGAAATAACGCTTGATGAGATGATAAAAGAGATGATCGAGCACGACCTTGATCTTGCAAAACGACAGGCATTATTGAAAACACACGGCTACACTATTTCGGTAAGCAAGGAGAGTTGATATATTTTTTTCATAAGTCGAATGAGTTATGCTGATCCTGATTATTGATCATGAAATTTTATCGCACAACAGTAAAGAGTGCACTACATGTACACAGCATCATACGTAACTCATTCAGACGAAAACAGTTGCATATTACAAAGCTTAAGAATGCAGCTCTTGCTTATTACCCGGAATACAACAAAACAGTCCGGGATTACTACTTGTACTGCGTCAATCAACTAAGCAGCACCATACCATGTTCTGATCGTTGTAATATTATTTTCGGTCCCTTCCAATGGACATTTCCTGATAAGTACAAAACAATACGAATTCTCCTTCAACCCGAACATACTCTTGTTAAACCTGGCGGACGACACTCGGATGGTGCAGTAAGGGGCATCATTCCTCTTGGTCAAAAAAACGATGAAAGATACCTTGTACGTATTGCCGACTATAAACAACTCATCCAAGCAGACATTGTTATTGACTATAGCCAGGCAAATATAATAAATATAACAAGTTCCGGAAAATATAATGATTTATCTCAAAAGCTCTTTCATTTCTGGCCGTTATTATACCGATATAAAAGTGATGACTATAATTCTCAGAGAGATCTCTCTTTAATAACCATGTTTGGAAATCCTGAAGAGCCGTATAGAAAAAATTTTATATCGATCCTTAACTCTTATGGAATTTATCCTGAAAATATTAATAACTCCTTTAGCAATGTTGAGTCGATTTATCGAAGAACTAAAATTCTGATAAATATCAGGCAAACCGATGCACATCACACATTAGAAGAACTGCGCATATTACCTGCCTTACTTTGCGGCACCATAGTCATCAGCGAAATTGCACCGTTAACAGAAAAATTATTATATCACGAATCTATTCTTTGGGCGGCTCTTGATGATTTGCCATTGCTGATCAAAGATGTCGTTGAAAACTATACTTATTATTACAAAAAGATTTTTGGAGGTATAAAGCTTGCCCAAACGGTTGATGCATTACGTATAGAAAATAAAATAACTGCGGGGAACATTTTAACGACAATCAATGATCTTCTGCTTTAATATTTTAAACCGTTATGATGAACGTACCTCCTTTACTCCTGACCTCCTGTGTAGCAGTTTCTGCAAAAAACACCCAAATAAAAGATCAGAATCTTCGTATTGCATTAACCATGAAAGCAATCGAAAAATGGTTCACCATCTCAAAAGCAATTAAAATTGTAATTTGTGATGGATCGAATTATGATTTTACAACGATAATACACGCCAAATTTCCAGACCAGCAAATTGAGTGTCTCTTTTTCAAGAACAACAGTGAATTAGTTGCGCGTTATGGGAAAGGTTACGGCGAAGGTGAAATTATAAACCATGCTCTGCAACATTCTATATTCCTCAACAATGCTGAAATCTTTGTAAAATGCACATCCAAGCTCTGGGTTGATAATTTTCTTGAATGTCTCCAATATTGGAATGGAACTTTTTTGTGTGATTGTTATTTTTCCTATATGAAAAGCCAAAAACTGATGCGGTTTAAATCGGTAGATACCTCTTTTTATATTGTGGACAAAGATTATTACAGAGACCACTTTTCATTAGCATATCTCGACGTCAGAGAAGCGAAACGGCATTGGCTTGAACACTGCTTCAGGGATATTATTATTGCAAAGAAACTCAAGCATTTTATGCTTCCTGTTGCTCCCATCGTCAGAGGAGTATCCGGAACTCAAGGATTGGAAAATAGGTACACCCTGATAGACAAAGCAAAAGATTCTCTAAAGCGCTTTTTCGTAAGCAGAAATAAATCTTATTTTGACTATATTGCACTTACTCCAGATAGTAAATAATTTATCATCGTGTTTACAACTCAGATCTACAATATAAGTTATGTCAGTTACGTTTGAAACCAAAGTCTGGGAAAATGACTGGAAATTAATCATGAACACCTCTCGTTTGCGAGAGACAATTAATCTTTGTCATTACAATTTTGATAAGAAGGTTTTATATATAAATAATGTCAATAATCGCTCATTAGTTGAAAACACTGCCAATACAATGATAGAGAATGGCATCATTGATAAATTTATAAATGTAGATGAATTTTCAGAATTAGCACTTGAATATTTTAACCTCAACAAAAATATATTAGGGAAAGGATATTATTACTCAATAGCAGAATTGGTTTCTATATATTTAACCGAAACAAAATATTTGTTACATTTTTCAAGTGATACCACACTTGCGCATGAAGTTGCACATAATTGGTTAGCTTCAGGAATTGAAGTGTTAAATACGAATACAAACGTTAAAGTATTTAATCTTGCCTGGAATCATGATTATAACGCGGCTAAAACAGAGTCTGAATATGAAGACAGTGAATGCTATTATGGTTATGGTTTTTCTGATCAAATGTATTTAATTCGTACAGCAGACTTCAAACAACGCATCTATGAATATTACGACAAGGCTTCTGAACGCTACCCCAGGCATGGTGGAGAATCCTTCGAAAAAAAGGTTGACTCATGGATGCGCCAAAACCACTTCTTGAGAGCTACCTTTAAACACAGCAGCTACATCCATCATAACTTTTCTAAAATCAGACTATTCAATAATATTGCAGTACGCCTGAATAGGCCAAATTTATTTTGACTGCAATATTGAGCTTTTTTTTCATCCTGACACTCAGCAACGCCAAGCAAAACACTTATAGAGTCATCCCGCATCGACAAGGCAACCTTTGATCGTGCCCCAGATTTGCAACCGTTGCTGGCATCATTACCCACGGTATTATTATACTATACAACTATTGACCCATTAAGCGTAAATATTGGGTAGTCGGCTTTATTTCCTGCTGTTTTGAACATAACGTGTAATCGATGTATATAAGACTAATTTTATCCATATAATTTTCCCATCTATCCCAATCATCAGATTTGAAGCCATTTTTATTTTAACTCTTTTCGGTATTAAGTGATTTTTTTCTAAAATAAAATCATCAGATACATCCGTATTACATCAATGCATGTATTTATAGGGAAAAAATATGCTTTTCTATTTTTTGTTTGCTTGTATTTTCTTTAATTTTAGTCAAACATTAAGGTAAATGTGTAAAGTTAACGCACCTATCAATATTGAGAATGAAAAAATTATCTATATCTTTTTTATGTGTAGCGTGCATAGCATCTGAAGCTTATGCTGGTGATGTAATAAATACAACAAACAGCTCACAGTATGTCACGACAAACAGTACACAAACTATAGGTAGTAGTGCTACTGCAATGTCTTATGGGATAGGAAATATGAATACATCGGCTGGCGGTGCTGGTGGTTCATCTACTTCATATTCCGCTGGTGGGGCTGGTGGGTCCTCTAATGCTACTGGAGGGGCTGGCGGAAATTCTAACGCTACCGGAGGTTATTCTAACGCTACCGGTGGTGCTTCGACTGCTGCTGGAGGTAGTTCCAACGCTACCGGTGGAAATGCAGCTGGCGGTACAGCATCAGCAAGTGCAGGATCAGCAACGGCAAGTGCAGGGTCAGCAACGGCAAGTGCAGGATCATCAACAGCAACTAATGGTGGTAATACCCTTGTACTGAAATCAGGTGACAACACTACAATTGTACCGCAAGGATTGTTGGGGACAATGGCTCAGACTGAAAATCCCCATTTATATAATATTCAGGGAGGTATGGCGCAATCCGCAAATCTCAATCTTCTCCTTGCTCAATCCTGGTCGCCTGATCAAAGAGACTCCGCCGATGGGAAAAGTTGCAAAACAACTATTGTTTGCGTAACGGATTACAATATTGAAAAATACAAGGGAGCTGGCGCCAACAATTTTATTTTTCTTGATGAAAAATCACCAGTACCGCAAGGTTTGGGATCTATAACGATTTCGCCTCGTTTAAATAAAGGTAATGATGTTGATGGCTCAACCCTGAAGTCTGATATTAAGACCTATGTATGTAACAAATACCATGGTTTGAATATCTACATCAAGTCAAGCTGGGCGGCGTCATCGTATGGGGTGCATTCGAAAGGTGTAGCAGCTCAGGCATTATCATCAGGAAGTTTCTTTCCAGGTAATGTAGTATCAGGCCTTGCAGGAGCCTTAGGTGGAAATAAAGGAGCTACAGAGGCTGTACCGATTGTCAGCTTGACGGTTATCCTTTCGGATAAATAAATTTTAACCCACAGGGCCTCGGTGGTTAAATTGGTAACAAAGAGGCATTTATTTCAAACAAACTAAACTAATAATAGTATGAAAAAAACATTGCTTTCATTGGCATTAGTTGTTGGATTCGCTTCTCCAGCAATGGCAGGAATCACTATTAGCAGTTGGGGTGGCGGTGGACATTCTTCTACTACTACAACAACACAGACTGGCGGATTGGCAGTTGCTGGTGGAACTGGATTTGGATCAACAGTTGGTTCCATATCAAGCTCATCTTCTAATTTGAACACACTTGGTAATTCTAACGTGAGCAGCAGTAACACCACTTCTTCAAACGGTGCTACAATCTCTGGATCTGCAGCTTACATTGGTACATCAACAACGACAACAACTTCTGGCGGTGGCGGTGGACACAGCACAACAGTAGTTCTTCCTTAAGCTGTTTATCTTCATTGCAAGACAGCATTTGACCAATGGAGTGTTCCTCCATTGGTTTTTTTATTGCAATAATATCGTTTCCTTGTCGTTAATCCTTTTTGTAAATTTACATGAGGGAAGATCCTTTCGATTTATTCTATTATCTCATCGCTCTTAATAAATACCATGATTAACAAAGCTCTTGTTTGTACTGTATGCATGATACTTGTTGCTGGGACAGTTCAGGCAGATTCCATCAGCAAGATTGAAAGAAAACGAAGTGCAGCTGCAGAAGGCAATGTCATTGCCCAGTATGAGCTTGCTCAAAAGTATGCTTCTGGTCAAGGTGTCGCTCAAAGCTACCCAGAAGCCCTTAAATGGTATAAATTAGCGGCCGATCTCGGGCTTGCAGATGCTCAAAACAAACTTGGTGAGATGTATGAAAAAGGTCAGGGAGTCAGGGTAAACTATACTGAAGCATTGAAATGGTATAGACTCTCTGCTGGCCAGGGTAATTCCTCTGCCCAGAACAATCTTGGTGCAATGTATGAAAAAGCAAGAGGGATTGCACAAAGCTATACTGAAGCATTAAAATGGTATCAGTCTTCTGCAACTCAGGGACATCCTGCTGGCCAATGCAATCTTGGCATGTTGTATGAAAAAGGCCAGGGTGTCACCCAAAATTTTGAGGAAGCCTTCAAGTGGTATAGGCTCTCTGCTGAAGAGGGGAACGCCGCAGCTCAAAACAATCTTGGCGCATTATATGCCAATGGTCAGGGAGTTGTTCAAAATTTACATCAAGCCTTCAAATGGTACCAGAAATCAGCCGATCAGGGATATGCACTTGGTCAATGCAATCTTGGTGCTATGTATGCTAATGGTCAAGGAGTTGGTCAAAAATTTGATCAGGCGTTGAAATGGTATAATCTGGCTGTTGCACAGGGACTTGCCAGCGCACAGAACAATCTGGGAGTCATGTACGCTAATGGTCAGGGAGTAAAAAAAGATATGGCTGAAGCCTTCAAGTGGTACCAGGCAGCTGCTTTCCAGGGACATCCAGGAGGCCAGTGCAACCTCGGTTTTTTATATGCTTCCGGCCAGGGAGTAAGCCAGAATATGGATGAGGCTTTGAAATGGTATAAATCTTCCGCTCTTCAGGGGTATGCACCTGCACAGTATAATCTTGGGTTATTGTATGCCAATGGTCAAGCAGTTAAAGCTGATAAGCATATAGCTAAAGAGTGGTTTGGAAAAGCATGTGATAACGGATTTCAAGAAGGCTGTGACAGATACCGCGAACTGAAAGAGCAAGGTATTGAATAATTGATAGAACAGCAGCTATCCTATTTTTGATAGCTGCTCGTTTCTGTACGAATAATGACATCCTTCTCCATTCTGTTCGATTGTCCCTTTATTATTCTCGGATCATGTAGTTCTTGTTGTTGTCTTTGGTTCCTGTTGTTGTGCCGGTCACTCTCCTCCCAATACATAATATTACGCCTCCTGCGGTATTCATCACGAAGCAGCTTTATATCCTCCCAGCGGTGACTGCTTATGATAAAAGGAACCCCGTCCTTCTGGACAACATTCCACGGGCCACGGTAAAAAGCAGAACGATACCAGACCCCGTCACGAAAAAGATAATAGAGATTCTCAGAAAAAATAATGTCGTATGGGCTTTTTTCAGAAACTGAAAAGCCATAATCTGGTAAAAAAATAAAGCTTATCTGTTCATCAATAACAAAATTCTGACTTTTCTCGTCACTGGTATGTCTGATATCTTCAGCACGGATATCACTTTGGGGAAGCCCAAGAAGCATACAGGCAATTCCTGCAACAAGCAAACTATTGTTCTTAATCATGCTGATATATGGTAAGTGGTATAGAAATTGTCTTTCTGTCTCCAGTCGGCAAATCAGGCTTGAATAATCGATCCTATAATCCGATCTTGCTCAGATCAAATGCTGAAACATCAAATTCACACCTTTTTTTCCCTCCCGTAATAAACTCAACTTCAACGATAAGTTTCTTGGTGTTTTTTAAAGCCTGTAAAAAAATTTTCGTGTCAGTCAGTACGATGTTTGATGAGCTCTCTTTTGACGTTACACTACCTGAAAATGAGAGCGTTTTATATTGATCAAATGTTACCTTGATAACAGACCCTTGATGAAAACTGTTTAGTTTTCCTTTGTCGACACTAAATATGACCTCTGTGGCATGTTTTGTCTTTCGTACAGTAAGGTGTCCATAGTTATCCCCAGTATACAGTATCCCAAAACCTATTGGCCCTGAGCTTCTTATTGATGCAGTTTTAACGACCAGTTCATCTGATTCCGACGTTCGAGACGTATATTCCCCATACGATACATTACCAGCTGAAACTTCTTGTGCTGTCGACGAACTGGCTGTTGACGAGCTTGCAGAAGAATAGCTTCCTGCAAAGGAACTTGAAGCAAATGAGCTGCTGGAGACCTTTCCTTTGTCAGCTTTCACAGGTAGGTTTATAAGTAATGAAATGCCAATCACCAATAAAACGACTCGAACAATTAAAAACCCAAGCTTTTTCCTTGGTTTTTCTTGCATCGACCTTGCTACATCATCCTTTACCTGTCCACTGCTTTCAATGATATCACTCCCAATAGAGCTAACAAAATTTAACTTCTCACTACAATATACAAAAGAAGATATATGACACCCAAAAGTTCAATAGATTAGCACTATGCTATGAAAAAAATATTTTGCCGTTATTTTGAGGCAAGGCTCACCATCAAACACAAAAACCCCGGTGATGAGCCGGGGTTGGTGATAAGTAAAAAAACATGATCACTATTCAGCGACAAAGTGAACCCTTCTGTTCTGGGCCCATGCAGCTTCGTTATGGCCTTCCGCAAAAGGTTTTTCTTCTCCATAACTGATAGTCTTAAGACGTCCAGACTCAACGCCGAATTTGACAAGGTAATCTTTGGCACTGTTGGCACGACGTTCACCAAGAACAAGATTATACTCATTCGTGCCTCTTTCATCACAATGACCTTCAATGATAACTTTTCTTGAAGCATCTTCCTTCAACCAGCGTGCATTGAGTTTCAACTGTTCAACAACATCATTCCTGAGATCTGATTTATCAAAATCAAAAAACACATCCCTGAGAGTGGATTCAACAACATGAACCGGCGGAGGTGGAAATGATGTAGGAGCAGATACCTTGACAACATCCTTACCACCACAGCAACAAGCCCCGAGAAACAACATCGCTGGAATTGACAAACTTCTCAACACAGGTATAACCGCTTTCATGTCTTGCTCCTTTCATTTATTATTGGAAAATATCTATACAATATAAAGATTTTATAAAAAAAAGAGAACCCCTCTCAGTCAAGATGTACAGTCAACAACAACATCTCAACCAATTTAGTTCACAGAGGGGAGGTTATTCATAACATACAGTTCTCAAACTCAACACTGTTAAGCTGCTACCGTTCACCCCGAGGAGCCTTTTGCAATTCACCCTTTCTTACCACCGATTGGAGTGCGAAATGAGGAATTTGCTGATAAAAACAGTCACTGTGGTATCATGAATCAACCTTGCCTGTTCCTGTGGTTGGATGATCTGATCATTCCAACAGAATGCACTTGATCTATTGGAGAATTACCTTGTCACCAACTTTATGCCAATAACGAATATCCTCTTTGGCATCTGCTCTTCCCCGTTCAATGGCTTCAAGGACTTTTGGATTGGAGAAATACTCATCATTGTCACTGATTTTTTGCCCAGGTACAATCTCTACGGTCTCAGTTTTGCTACACCGGACAACAACTTTTTCCTTGGTTGCTCAATCCAAGTATTTTCTGAGATTCTTGCGTAACTCTGTTGCGCTGATCGCTATCATGATTTCATCTCCTGCGTTGTTTTACCGTATATCGTGCAAAGTATAAGCATTCCCCCTTGATAGACAAAACTATTGTAACTTGCACCATGTCCATGGCTGTGATTTGCTGGTGTTGTTATATTTCGAACACAGTGAGAATCTTCTCCACCTCAGTACTCAGCATTCAGTATTAAACTCTTTCTTATAAATGGTAATACCTACCCTGTCGATATGTTCCCTGAGTGGAAGGTATTGAAGAGATGCCAAAGATTTGACATCAAATATATACGGAAGAGGAAGGTTGTCAAGCATCATGGCAACTTCGGCAACATCTCGTTCCTTTTCAACTCCTTCAATGGCAATATCAATATCAGAATAGGGCTTTGCACTTCCTTTCGCACGTGAACCAAAGAGAATGACACGAGTAATATCAGGATACTGCTGAAATATTCCATGCATAAGATGCAGTTCATGCTCTGTCAAACTTGAGCTTTTCATGAATCCTTAAGCTGTTGTTGTAAGCATTGGTGCAATTGTTCAAATTGAGGCAGGTAGTTTTCACTGACCGCAACAAGCACATTCTTGAATGTCTTGGTATCATAAGTGTGAGAAAGCAGGTTTCTGTCAAGCATCATAGCAATCCAAACCTGTCCATCATCAATTATTTTTGCAGCAAACGCTTCTTTGATCACTGCTCTTGGAGTAACGGGAGTAACAAGGAGACCGCTATTCTCAAGATAGTCCTTCATAGTCTTCCATGCCAATTCAAACGTGTATTCAAACCTCTGGATAATACCTTCCTGCTCAAGATCAGAAAAGTCATCAAGAGCACGACTGGTCAGTGCAGACTGCAGTAGCTTAAAAGCACGCCCAAAGTTATCAAACCGTTGTTTCCAGCGAATATCTTCTTTCATAAATCTTCAAAAGCCTGTGCATAATAAATCTGAAAAATACACTACCCTTGCACGATTACAAAATTCTCAAACGCAAAGCGATAGTGAGCAACGCTGCAAGGATAAATTAATCCCGACGTGGAGGCCAGGCCAATGAAAACTCATCGGTATCAAGCGCAAGATTTTGATTATATGCCGAATCATGGAGAATGAAATTTGACCATTTTTGGCGCATATAATGCACCTCTTTTTTTGCTCTTTCTTTTTTTTCTACGGTACCATCACGACCCTTTGAGACAGATTCATGGTGAAACATTTCCGCATAAGGCGTCCACACATTTCTCAACCCTTTGGCGTTCAGTTTCAGACAGAAATCAACATCATTAAACATAACAGCTAAATTATGTTCATCAAGACCATCGACACTCAGATAATGAACTCTGCTGACAACCAGGCATGCCGCTGTTACTGCGGAAAATTCCTGCTGGAGACAAGCTCTGCCAAAATATCCTGAACTCCCTTTTCGCAGACCTCTATGTGCGTGACCAGCAACACCACCATAACCGACTATCACACCTCCATGCTGAAGAGTCCCGTTTGGATACCATAGACGCGCACCAACTGCACCTGCGCCAGGCTGCAATGCATGGCCAATCATCTCATGCAGCCAATCATGAGAAATAATTTCGATATCATTATTCATCAGACAAACAAAGTCAGCTCGAGAACTCCTTACAGCCCTGTTATTCAGTCTTGAATAGTTGAACGGTGTTTCTCTGTCGCGGAGTATGCGAAATCGATGGTCCATTTCCCAGGTGTTAAAAAGAGAAAGAGCATCTTGTTCAGTGGATCCATTATCAACAAGAGTTATTGAATAATTGTTATAGGTGGTTTTTGAAAGCAATGAATCAATACAGCTTCGTAGCAGGTTTGCCTTGTCACGAGTAGGTATGATAATATCAACGGATGGTTGAGAAACAGGAATTGCATAATGTATACGGTTGCATTCAGGAATTTCCGGAGCTTCTTCTGCCGTAGCGCTTATACCCATCCGTTCAAAATGATGTTTTACAGCCAGCAACGATGCTTTTGAACTCTTTCCTGTATCATTGATTCTTACGTGATAAAGAACACGAGGGATATGGCGAATCTGCTCAGCCCGCAACTGTTCAACAACTCTTAAGGCAAGATCATAATCCTCAACGCCTTCAAACCCCTCTCTAAAACCTCCAATGTTTTTGACTAATGCTGTAGAGTAAACGCCAAGATGACGAATCATGTTTTGGCACAGAAGCAGCTCATAATTATAATCACACTTGAAATACGGATCTTTCCTCAGACCATAACGATCGATCTTGTCCTCATCCGAATAGATCAGAGCAGAATCAGTGTATGTAATAATTTCCCTTGCACTCCAATACAAAGCAAGTGGATGTAATTGATCATGCTGATCTATAAAGGTAAGATATTCATTCGTTACAAGTTGAATAGCTGCATTAGTAATAGAGTAAAAACGACTGCTGTCTTCATGCAAATAACACGTGACCCTCTGATCCGCATGCACATGTTTATCAATGAGCATTGTAACTTCTGTAGCTGCACTGCCGTTACATGTAATACAGAGTTGCCAATGGGGATAGATTTGATCCTGAATAGATTTGATTGCTTCTTCAAGAAATTCTATAACAGGATTTTCGACCGTCAGTATAATAGAAATTATTGGGGGAGAGGGAATATTACCAATCTCATCCTTGATCAGTAACAGATTTTTTTCACCAAGAGTATCGAATCGACGAATCCACTTGCTATAATCATAGGCATCTGGACAACCCCTCGATGCTGAGCTATGCAACAATAGTTTTCTAAGAGATAAGAACCGCTTTTTAAAAGAAATAAATAGTCTGTAAATTGGCTTCATGATACAAAATTGACATATTTTGTTATCAGTAAATCGATGAATCAGAGATTAACCTGATTTCCATATTTATTGAAGTAATAATCAATATATGCCTTAATAATATATTTCATATAATTTTTTTTATTATCACCATAACGAAGTGATTTTGATATTCTTTCATAAACAGCTTTATTTTGTTTTATTATAAACTCAGGAAATGCTTTTCTATATTTATTCCCCATATACAAACTGTTTCTAACAATAAAATACATTCTTTTTGGAGAATGAATGTAAAATGTTCTTTTTCTATATCCGAATAAAAGGGAACTGCTGTACAACCTACCAACCTCATGCTGAATAAAACAGTTTTTCGCTTGAAGAACATCTAATCCAAGAATATGAGCTCTGAGACAATAATCATGATCAACAGAATCTATAAATAAATCTTCGTTAAATAATCCAATATCTTTAACTAACAATAAATTTAACAGGTTTCCAGAAGTCATAACTACTTCTTTTTGTTGATAAACACAAACGTCACTATCCATCAATACTCTTTCATGAGAAGGAGATAATAAAGCAACCTTTTTTTTATTATCAATACATGTCAATGAGCAAAAGTAATGTTTAGCCTGATCAGCATCAAAGAAACTATCTTGATCCATAGTCAGCATCCATTGATATTTATTCTGCAAGGCAACAGCAATGCATAAATTGAGAGCAGCGGCAACACCAATGTTTTTACCAGAAGCCACTATTTCAACTTTTGGATATGTATGAAGTAATTCAGCATACATATTATCATCATAATCAACTGAATTATCAACAATGTAAAGCTTTTCTATATAATCAATATATGTAGAGATGTTGTGAAATAATGATTCAGGAGGAGAGTATAACGTGATCATACCACAAACAGATATATCATTTACCTTTTCTCTTTGTGCCATTATGTTACCTATGGTTGTGAGACTGATTGTATGAAAAAATACCGGCTATATTGTAAACCGATATCGCAATAACATATTTGTCAGTTAATGCCTGAAAGAATATTTAATATTTTTATCGATCATTGTAAGATCTGATGAATGTGCTTACAAAATAATGAAAGAAAGATGTGTTATAAGATATGATCCGTCCTGAGAGAGGAAGAGTGATTCAATCGGTTATAGAGCCATAGTCGCTCAGAGCACAAAACTACATCTTGGACTCGCTCAGCCAACCGTTCACCTCATCAACATCGCTTGTTGCCAATGAACCGGCACTGTCTTTAAGCTGAAGAAAGTTCAAAATATATTGATACCGTGATTTTGCCAGGTTCCGTTTGCTTGAAAGGAGCTTCTGCTCAGCATCAAGGACTTCAGTGTTGGTACGCAAACCAGCCTCAAACCCTTTTTTAGTTCCAGTAAAAGCAATCTCTCCGGATTTAACGGCCTGCTCATAAGCCTTAATCTGAGCGATGCTGCTTATAACACCATTGTAATATTTACGTACATTCGACTCAGTGCCACGTTCCTGCCAGCTCAGCTGTTCCTGGGCTTTCAGTCGTTTTGATTGTGCCTGACGAACCGATGCACTGGCATAACCACCAGTATAAATCGGCATACTCATCTGAAGGCTGATCGAATAGGTATCGTACGTGGATCCGATGGTATAGTTGTTATCGCTCTCCGAATAATTTCTCCCACCCGAAAGATTTATCGTGGGATAACGAACCGCCCGCTGCTTCATAATCTCCGTTTTTGCTATCTGAATCTCCTGACGTGCAGCAGCAACCTCATGATTCATGACACGTGAAAGCTCGATCCACGACTCAATGTTATCCGGTTCAGGTCTCTGCAAAACCAGTTTTTCAGGCGCAACTTTGCATAAAGCATCAGGATAAACGCCAGTAAAATGCTCCAGTTCACGACGACTGAACTCAAGACTATTGACGATATCAACATCATCAGCCAAAGCCAGATCATAAGTCGCTTGAGCCTCGCTTATCTCGGTGATCGTACCATATCCTTTTTCAAAACGCCGCTTTGTCTGTTGCAGCTGCTCTAATGATGCACGAATATGCGCCTTGCTGAACTCATGATTATCCTCAGCATACAAAGCATTACAATAGGCTTCAGCAATTCGGATAATCAAATTTGAAGTTTCATTTTGAACCACAGCATCGCTTTTTGCCGTTACCGCTTTTGCCTGTTTATAGCCAGCAATACTTGACATATTAAACAGCGGTTGTTGAACCGAAACACCATAATTTATGGAATTGTAAAACTGATCATTGCGATTATACGTCCCGGCATAATAGCCTGGAGAAACGCTCTTCGTCTCATTTCTACCCCTTGACCCGTTGACACGTACAATTGGGCGAAATTGAGATATCGCTTTATTGATCTCCTCCTTGGAGACCTGATAATCAGCCTTGGCTCCACGTACCTGAGCATCATACTCTAAAGCGCTTTGATAAAGTGACGATAAATTTACCGTCTGTGCAGAGAGAGGTAAAGCATACAATATCCCTGCAACAACCATTAACCGCGTCAATAACTTCATATCCTCTGACTCATAACATTTAGTTGACCATCATAGCAATCCCATAATTTCAAGAGAATACTGAGCCACTCTTTCTTACTCTTCTTTCATTGATACGTTAATACGCTTAACCAACGGATCAAGAAGATAGGTCAACAGCGAGCGTTCACCAGTCTTGACGACAACCTGCACCGGCATACCCGGCTGCATCTGACGCTTACCCAGAACCTTCATCCCTTCAGGTGTCACAAAAATTCGTGCAAGATAATAGGAAGCCGCGGGAGCCGCGGGATTAACTCCGGGATCAGTCACAATATCTTTCGAAAGCGACTCAACCTCACCCTTCACAACAAGCTGTGGGGAGTGAGAAAATGAAAAAAAGTTGACATCAACCGGTAGACCCTTACGAATGCTGTCGATAAGTTGAGGATTGACCCTTGCATCAATCAGAAGACCCTCATGAAGAGGCACAATATCCATAATCTTCTGGGCCGGCTGGATCACTGCTCCTACAGACTGCACCAGCAACCCCACAACCTGCCCTGTTGCCGGTGAGCGAACCTCAGTTTCAGCAAGCTCCTGAGCAAGGGCTCTGGTCTTTTCAGCATCAGCCTCCACTTCCAGCTGCACCTGAGAAAACTGAGACGCCGTACTTGACTTGAACTCCAAAATCTTCAATTCAAGATCACGCTGCTGACTCAGGGGAGCATAACCCTCGGCTGCTAACGTTGTAATACTTGCAAGCTGATCATGCATAAGTTTTAACGTCTGCCGGCGAGATGCAAAAAGCTGGCGTTGGTTGCGCATATTCTGTTCAGCAATTCCCCGCTCAGGATCAGACAGCAGGTCTTTGTGAAACGTAATCGAACTGCCTCCATTCATCTCTGTGATCAGGCGATCCGCTGCCGCCCTCATCCCGAGGTAGTGCTGATGAACCTCATCATAACGAGCTTTGGCCGTCTGGTTGTCAAGGACCATCAGTATATCCCCCTCCTTGACCATCTGACCCTCCCGGACATTTACCTTTTCAACTTTCCCCCCGCGCTGATTTTCCACCACCTTACGCTTGGTGGCTATACTGACAACGCCCTGACAGGGAACACCTTCATCAAGTGGCGCAAATGCAGCCCAGAGGAGAAACCCGCCAAATCCGACAAGCAATATCCAAAATCCTAACCGTATGGTTTTTTTAGGACTGTGATACTTCTCACCTTGAGTCTGTTCTACCGATACAGATTTTTTTATTGCCAAAACATCACGAATACTCATGGTTATACTTTAAAACATTTGTCAAAAATAGGATCAGGCTTTAGACAGCTTAGGCGTTGTATTTTTTGGATTAAGAGCCGCCAATACATCATTTCGAGGTCCGCAATGAAGAATTCTGCCATCCCGCATCACGACCAGCAGATCAGCCGCACCAAGAATACTCGGACGATGAGTAATGAGAATCACGGTTTTGTTGGACCTTCTTAAATCGGCCACAGCCTCAAGCAGGGAGCGTTCTCCAGCATCGTCAAGATTGGCATTAGGTTCATCGAGCACCACAATTTCCGGATTACCGTACATCGCCCGGGCCAGGCCAAGACGCTGCCGCTGACCTCCCGAAAGAATCCCGCCAGCCTCACCTATTTGCGTATCATAACCATGCGGAAAACGTAAAACCATGTCATGAATACCGGTACGTTTTGCAGCCTCAATCACTTTCTCTGAATCAAGTTCGCCAAAACGAGCGATATTTTCAGCAATCGAGCCATCAAAAAGCTCAATATCCTGAGGAAGATAACCAATATGCGGACCCAGTTCTATCCTGTCCCAGCTTTCTATCGGCTCACCATCAATAAGAACCTTTCCATCACGTTCAGGCCAGATACCCACAAGACAACGCGCAAGTGTTGATTTGCCGGAACCCGAAGGACCGACAACGACAACAACCCTGCCTGCAGGAAACACGACATTGATATCTTGTAAAATAGGTTGTTCACGACCCTCAACAGTCGCGGAAAGAGCCTCAAGCCTTATCTCTCCCAAAGGATCCTGATGCTTTGCACCAGGCTGACGCTCTGGAAATTCTTCAAGGAGCTTCTCCAGACGACGGAAAGCCGTACGGGCCTGAACAAAAGGTTTCCATGTAGCCACAACAAGATCAAGAGGCTGAAGCGCCTTCGACATCAGAACATTGGCAGCAATCATCGAACCGGCAGACATCTTCCCCTCAATAACCATCAGGGCTCCCGCTCCAAGGGTGAGTGACTGCATCGTATAGCGGACAAACTTGGCAACAGCTTGTTGACGATGCTGTCTCTCCATTGATGATTCGGCTTTTGCGAGCGAAACATCATGCAGCCTGAACCAGCGATCACGAAAATTACCCACCATACCCATAGCGTGCACCGGCTCAATATTGCGAAGCTTGCTCTGGACAAAGCGGTGGCTGTCATTGCCTGAATCTGTTGCACTTTCAATCTCTCTTGTTGTAATCCGATGGCTCTGCATGGTCAAACCAACCTGAAGTACTGCAAATAAAATTGAAAGCCAGCCAAGAAATGGATTCAGTAAAAAAATAACCGCTATATAAATCGGGGTCCAAGGAGTATCAAAAAACGCTATGACACCGTTAGCTGTCAGGAACTGACGAATATTGGTCAAATCCGAAAACGCTTCATTGACATTGTGCTTGGTACGGTTCAGATAGGCCTCAAAGCTTGAGTTGAACACCTGTGAGTTAAGCTCTTCATCAAGCCTTACCCCTATCCGCACAAGAAGACGCGACCGTAACCATTCCGCAAAGGCCATCACGCCATAAAAAAACACAAGGAATAAGGTAACCATCAGAAGAGTCAGCTCACTGCCACTCTTCATAACTCGCCCGTAGACCTGAAGCATATAAAGTGTCGGCGTAAGCATAAGCACATTGGCAATCATACTGAAAATGCCCACCCATAAAAACTCCTTGCGAAAGGTCCAGAGCTTGCGAGTCAATGCACTGCGGTCAAAAAAATCAGGTTTCATGAAGTATCTGCTTCCGGATTAGAGTTAGCTCGGTGACTGCTGGTTGGATGGCTGCGAAGTGGGCGGTGGTGACTGCAGAGCAGCCAGAACCTCCTGACAGGTGCCGAAACGCTGAACCTGACCATCAACCAAAACAAGCATGTGCTCTATTGCCCCCAAAATATTCAAACGATGCGTAATAACGATAACCGTCGTACCATGTGTCCTTAAAAGCTTCACGGCATTGAGCAAAGCTGCATCACCCGCTTCATCAAGGCTTGCGTTCGGCTCATCAAGCACAACAAACTTCGGCATTCCATACACTGCTCGCGCTAATGCGACACGCTGACGTTCCCCACCCGAAAGAAATGAGCCATCATCACCAATCTGGGTTTCGTAAGCCTTGGGCAACTGCTCAATAAAGGCATCAAGACCGACCATACGACATGCCTCTTTGACTTTTAATGCATCAGGCTCCCCAAAGCGTGCAATATTTTCAGCAATGGTACCCTCAAACAGCTCAACATTTTGAGGCAAATAACCGATATAGGGCCCAAGCTCCTCCTTGTCCCACTGATAAATATCATTCCCATCAAGCCGCACCTTACCCTGCATCGCCGGCCATATCCCTACCAGCAAACGGGCAAGAGTCGTTTTGCCTGAAGCAGAAGGACCGACAATCGCTAACGACCCTCCTGGAGCAACTTTGAAACTGATCCCTCTGAGAATCGGTACAGAGCTTCTCGGCGCGCCGGCCAAAACGCCCTCAACAGAAAGAAAACCCTTCGGTGCCGGCAACGACATTCCCTTCTCAGTGACAGCAAACTCCTTGAGCAAACCGTCCAGACGTTTATAAGCCTCCATGGTGCTCTCCACCTGACGCCAGCTTCCGATAATCTGTACAAGCGGTGCAAGAACCCTTCCACCGAGAATCGACGCCACAATCATACCCGAGCCATGCAGTTCACCTTTCAGCGTCAGCCAGCAACCCATACCGAGGAGAAGAGAACTTAAAAGACTCTGCACCAATTTTGATAACGCCGAATTAGTACCTGCATGATCGGACGCAACAGCCTGCTGAATAAGAAAATCCTGCTGACGACCCATCCAGCGCTTATGGATGTCGCCGATCATTCCCATCGATTCAATAACCTGAGCATTGCGAATCACACCTTCAGCATAACTGTGAGCACCCACTGCACTCCGATTGGCAGCAAGAAGCGGTTCACGAATACGGCGCTCATTGACCACACCGATCGCGAACTGAACAACGGCACCAGCCACAGCAAACCACCCAAGAGTAGCATTCATCGAGAAAATCAGGATAAGAACCAACAGAGCCAGTGGAGCATCGACAAAAGCCAGAAGAGCCTGGGAAGGAAGAAATTCACGGATAACTTTAAGGTCACGCAAGGCCTGCGCGCCTACTACGGGAAGATTTAAAAGCCGGGCTGAAAAAACAGCGCTGAACACACGCGTCCCCAGCTCCTTGTCAAGTTCCATCCCCGCATCATGCATCACTTGACGACGAACCCACTCCAATGCCTCAAGCAGAGCATAGGCTCCAACAACAAGAAGCGTAAGCATAAGCAGCGTCTTATGACTGCGGCTGTTGACAACCCGATCATAGACCTCCAGCATATAAGCACTTGGTGCCAACACCAGAACATTGACAAATAAACTAAAAAAAAAGGCCCGCTTAAGAGAAGGGGACAATGCTCCAAGAGCATCGCGTAAGGGTGATTTGACTTTATTTCCTTTCACAAGCAAAACATCTCATATTCATAATAACACATCATTTCAATCGGCGTTCAAACATATTATTCCTTAGTAATAACCATCCTCAAATTATGCAGGCAGGGCTGATTTGAATGCCTGCTGATAGGCATTGCGAGCCGTCTGTGCAATTGCCAGCTGAACCTGGAGATGAGAAATCTCGGATTCAACAGCCTGAACATTTAAAAGCTGTCTTTTCGCCTCTTCAGAAAAATCAGCAATAAGATATTTCACTCCATTAACAGTTACTGCCGGTTCCTCTTTTTTTACTTTAGCCATAAAAAAACTCCTTGCCAGTTCTCTATAAAATATTAAATAATTCTTAAATCACTCACTTGAGAAAGTTATAGTATAATTATTTACTGATAAACTCAAAACATATCAACTACTTTTTGGCACCACCGACGTGGCTGAGAATGCACAACACTCTCCGAATCAACGAAAGAGTATTAGTTTCTGCAGCCCTCTGACAGCGTGAACCATTCAGGCCAAACCTCCATTGGCCACCCTGCACGTTGAAACTGCCGATACATAATCGCCAGCCACTGCCGAAGCTCCATCAGGCTCATGTGCAGCTGTGTCACCTGTCCGTCACCAAGCTGAAACATCAGGGCTGCATGTTGCGCAGAATACGCAAGACCGACTTTTTCCGGTAAAAGTTTGAATAAAGAGGGGCTATAAAGCACCGGCTCTGAGGCTTCGTGCCTCCACTCTGCATCCCGCTGCTTACAGGCCAGCATCAAACCCGTATCAACCAAACCAGACCGTGGTACCATGCGTTCCAGATGAGAGAGAAGTTCCCTGACCAGCCGTACACTGAGACGGAGCGTTAACCAGAACACTACCGGCTCCCCTCCATCCAACTCAGCCAGCATAAGAATGCGATCTTCGACCTCGATATATCTGTAGGTAACTTTTTTAAGCAATACCAATACTTTCTTGAAATGAGATGTTAAGCTGCGCAATCTCCTTGCAGAGACCTAACCGTATAAGCGCAGCAGAAGTTGATTTTGGGCATCCAGAATTTTTTTATTGATAGTCGTCGACATTTCAGCCAGAATATCTCTGCCTCTCTTATCCCCTTCAGACGCTTTAAGCATTAACCGATAGATATCAGAGTGAGTTATCCTGAAAATTTCTTGGTCAATATCCGCAAGACGTTTTTTGATGAGAGTAATCAGCCGATTCATTCTCAGCAGATCAGCCGCACTGCCTTCACCTTCAACTGCCTCAGGACTTTCCTGCCATTGGCTGAAAAGACGCTGCATCCCGATGACATCCTTTCGCTGGTAGGCATCATTCAATGCAGCCATCAGCCTTGTTCGCAGAGCATGAGAGCCTGTGGCAGTTGCTTTATCGGGATGAATGACAGCAGCAATGCTTCTATAGACTTTCTTTGCTTCTTTCGTTTCTTGAACGTTATGCCGAACACCCTGAGCTTCGATTGATATTGCCGATGATGCTCGATATGTTGAACTCTTGCTGTTGGGACCATACGGAGAGAATATTGCTTTAAGACTTTTTAGCTCAACATACTTTTGACTGATCTCTGCATTATATCGCTGCTGAAATTGTGCTACAGAAATTTTAAGCTTCTCCAATGTCCGCTCTTTTTCCGCAAGAAGGCATGACATCTTTATTGACTCTTCTTTTTTTTCGAAGAGTTCAGCATCCTCAGGTGTCCTCATGAAGAATGGTTTTCATCTATGTATTAACAAATGTGTACAAAGATAAACCTTTTCTTCTTTGTTTCACAACCAATCACCTATGGTACTGGGTTATGCTGTGCGCAGAGTTTGTTGATCCAGGCTATTTGACGAGGAAGACAGATGGTTTGTAAATCATAGTTTGCTACTGCATACGCCCGCGCTTCACTCCCTAATCGGGCACGCGATGCAGGATCATCAAGCAGGGTGCACACCTCGTTGACTAACCCTGGTACATCAAAAAAATCAACTAACCGTCCTGTAACATCATGCTTGATTACTTCCTGTACTGGTTTTGTATTACTGGCAATAATGGCGCACCCAGCGCTCATCGCCTCAAGCAGGCTCCAGCTCAGGACAAAGGGATAGGTGAAATAGAGGTGGACAGTTGAGACCTGCAGCAGTGGAATAAAATGGTTATAGGCAATATTGCCCATAAAATGGACTCTCGACCAGTCAGCATCACTGATCTTCCCTCGCACTTCCTCTGTTAAAACCTCCCTCCAGCTTCCACCCTCTTTCGGTTTTGGACCGTAACTCACCCCACTTCCTCCAACGATCAAAACTCTGGCATTTGGTCTTCTTTTCAGAAGATTCGGCAATGCTCTCATGAAAATGTGAAAACCTCGGTATGGTTCAAGGTTTCTGTTGACAAAGGTGATGATTTCATCGGATTTTTTCAGAATCAATATCTCGGCTGCTGTCTTTATCTGCAGGTTTGCAGCTGCATAGGGAGTAATTTTACGGGTATCAATTCCGTCATGAATGACGGATATTTTTTTATGAAATGATCGGGGAAACGTGAGTGCCTGCCAGTAGGTTGGAGCTATGCCTGCATCGGCAACGGGAAAATGCAGCATATTGTTCAGGTTTTTCATGCGCATCCGGCACACATCGGCTTCATCGTTTTCACTAAACTCCGGATCAAAGTCGAGATCAGCACCTTGAGCCTGATAATAAAACTCACAGTATATGCCCAGTTTAACTGCAGGCCAGACATCCTTCACAAACATACTTTCGCCCCATCCCGGATGGGTTATAATTGCGTCTGGCCTATATCCCTCCGCTTTCAGTTTTTTAGCCGCAAGAAAAACTGCTTCACCACGAATGATCTGCGATTCAAAACTGATGAGCCATGGATGCACATCGGGCGTACTGCGCCTTTTAACTTCATACACAATCTGAGTAATCCCCTTGAGTTCAGGTGAAAGAGATTTTTTCAGGACGAAAACACGGACGTCATGCCCGAGAGCTGCTAATGCGGGGGCAAGGGACTTGAATTGAGCTGGAAAGTTCTGATGGATAAAAAGAATGTTCACTGTAGATTTTTGTCTGAAGATTGCACAAAAAAAAAGACTTGCCCCTCAACTATGAGGAGCAAGTCTTTTTAACATTACTTCTGATCATATAAGCACTTTTACTCGCTGTTTACATGATCTCACTCTTGTTACTGCTTATGCAACGTGGAAGTTCTCGGCATTAAGCGTTCCAGAAGAGTTCAGTCCAGTCAACTGGTCGAAGTGAACCGTACCGATAATGGTTACTTCCCATGTCTGGCCTGCACCAGCATCGGTATCGCAAACATAAGCAAGTGTTACATTTTCAACATTGTCTCCCTCTGCATCAGCAGTAAAGGCAATAACTGCTTCGCCGTTGTTGGCAATCGCAATGTGCCCAGGAGCCCAGAATGTTGTAAATGTTGTACCGGCATTGTCAACGATTTCTGTAGCGTTTGCATTCCAGACTACAGCTATGTTATAGTTACCATCATGTACCAGATCAATACCAAAATGCAAATTATCTCTGACTACATCAGTAGCAAAGAATCCTTTAGAAGAGTGAGCAATTAAGCCACTGAAATCAAGAACATCTTCTGTTGGCCCTGGATTAATGGCACCAGCAGCAAAATGATAGATGGTATCGTTACCACTCGACACTGCAACTGGTACACTACCTGTGTGTTCTGCTTCATAACCAAATACAACAGTGTCTTTTGCGGAGTTCAGCAATGTAATCGTGTCATTTCCCGCACCACCAATAACCGTATCAGGTGTATCACCAAGAACATCATGCGTTGTGGTAATAGTGTCATTTCCACCGACAAAGTCAGCAGGCTTTATATTAGAATGATCGCCTGAATCAGCTCTGTCACCATAAACTAATTCGACATGCTGAACGAAAAGTGTATCATCCCCGCCATTACCGTAGACAACGTCTACCCCAGTCCCACCGTCAACTGTAAGATTATCAGCATGACTTGAACCTTGAACAACATCGTTACCTGCAAAGAGATCAAGATGAACTCCAACGGTATTAGTGCCAAGAATAGTTACAGTATTATTCTCATTACTGCCGTGCACATACTCAACTTCAGAGATAAAGAGTGATGATGATCCTGGAATAGAACCCGCACCGTCAGTGAAATGAACCTCATCATAACCGCTACCACCATTGACCGTAACACCAAGAGCGCCAAGTTCCAAAGTAACGAGATCGTCCCCTGCTCCTGTATTAAAGGTATGTCCACTTTGTGCATGAGTAACAACATCATCGCCTGCTGTCAGGTTAAAGGTGTTGAAATCATAAGAATCTGCATCAGAGAACCAGACAGCATAACCTGGATTGTCACTGATGGTAAGTACCTCAATGTTTTTAATCTTGGCATCATCAAACTGATGTCTGATCGTATCACCATTATAAAGTCCTGCACCAAGAACAAGCTCATCTGCTGTACCACCATCACCATTAGCATAATCAGCAGGTCCGATTTGAGCTGTGCTGTCAGCATAGAAGGTATCATTGAAACTTGAACCAACAAGGCTGTCTGCATTCGTTGTAAAATGAAGCTCTGTCTGAACAAACAACTCTCCAGCCGCATTAGCATTGTTATACGTAGCGTTGGAAACAATTCCACTTACAACAATCGGTGTGCCATTGACAACGACCTTGACGTTGGAATTCCGTTCTACATAGACGTCAATAGCCGAATTCAAGCCAACCGTATTCAAGTAAAGGATACTGCCCTGAGGTGTATTCGGACTTACAACGATATAAAGTGGTGCTGTGCCAGTCGTCTGCTCAAGCAAGCCTGTGGTAAGATCAATGCTCCATGTAGATGGCTCGGTGGTGTCAGCTTTAAGCTCAATACGCTCCAGGCCGGTGATATTGATCGTGTCTGTTGCGCTGATATTTGCATCACCATAAATAACAAGAGTATCTTGGGCCGGTCCATCCCCGAAAGCTAATGAACTCGAACTATTTACAGTATACTCGTTAGCAATAACGGTATCTCTCACAACGCCACCTTGAAGGCCAACATGAAATTGTGGCGTAGTTATACCTCTGATATCAATGGTCTGCCCAACAACGTAATCTTCAGCTGAATCAATAGTCCGTACGGTAAGAGAGTTGCCATCAGCTGTTTCAACCAGGTGATCAGTCAATGCGAGAGTAATTTCCGTGTCGCGTAAATCGAATACTTCAATACCAGATGTCCTCTGAGTCTCGGCAGCAAGTACATGACCAAGAGCATCGCTTGAACCGAAATTATGAAGTTCAATGGTATCAATACCGGTACCTCCTATAATGGTATCGTAAACCTCAAGATCGTGTGCATCTATGATAAGCCTGTCGTCACCGGAACCGAGAACAATAGAGTCATTGCCAAGATCGGTTTTTGGATGATAAAGATCTACGACATCATTACCGCCACCAGAAGAAATCGTATTATTCCCACCAAGATCTGATATGAAATCATCACCAGCTCCTGTGGTAATCGTATCGTTGGCAGCACCGGAATAAACTGTGTTATCACCATCCCCTGCGTTGATGTTATTTAAACCATTCAATGCTAAAATGGTGTCATCTCCGCCCCAAGTGATAACCGTTTTCTTATGGCTTTCAGCACCAAAATCAAGATAGTTATCAAGTTGCGCTCCAGTAACTGTAATATCACGCGCTTCATCTGACAAAAGAAGCCTGAGATTGGCATTCAGTCCATGAGCATCAACCGTTGTGAGATTTGGATCCAGCGCAGCAACAATTCTCAGATCAGCATTACCGTCGATGTTGATAACATTCAAGTTGCCGCCAACCTTGAGATCTGCAACCTTATTAATAACATTCACTGAATGAATGTTCACCTGATCAACCAGTGAGTCGCCTAATGTACCATGAGTAGTAGCGAAATGAATTTCCGCATTACGGATCTCCTGTAAAGTCAAATCAACTGCATCAACACCTGAAGTGTATGCATGTGTATCATAGGTGAAGTTGTGCGTCTCAAGAGTATCAATAATCTTGATGGCTACACCATTGACTGACTGAATATCCTGGAAGGTCAAAGGAGCACCGTCGGTCTCATTGGAAACAATCTGGGTTAAACCCACAACATCAGAAAAGTCGACAGTTGATGCACTTGTTGAAAGCGATTTAACTTGGATAGTCTCTACACTGTCTGTAGCAAATCCGTTCAGAGCGATACCAGCACCTGAGATATCGACTGTAAGCTTATCCTGACCTGCACCGCCATGAACTGAATCACCAAGCTGCAAGGTGGCCTGAGTGGAAGTGAAGACATCATTTCCTGCAGTACCATAGAGATTATCCTGACCTGTAGTAAGAGGTGTGGTAGACGATGGTGTTGCTTCAATGTAAGCAATTGCTGCGCTGAGATGAACAGGATCCAAGGCGTATGCTAACGTTGCTGCATCATGAATTGGAGCCAGCCACTCTTTCGCTACCAAAGCCGGACCGGATCCGGAATACGCTGCAATCTGCTCAGGGGTAACCAAAGCGTGCGTAAATGCGGTTGCCGCTGCTACTTTACTGACAATGGAAACGTGATCAACCTCTGAAGCAGGATTAGCCAGTGCCGCATTGGTGATGACCTCAACAACATTGGCAATAGTAACACTATGGTTGGTGAGAGCAGTTACCCAGTATACCAGACCTGCGGTATCAGGAGCACGATTGAAGAGGTTCTGGTAGACTCTTGTTACTGTCTGGTAAAGATCCAGACCTGCAAAGGTTGCAAGATATTCAGCTGACGTTGAAAACTGATTGCTAATTTCGGAAATGCTGCCACCGGTATTCAGCCTGTTGTTCCAGAAGGCTAAGCCATAAACATCGGCGGGTCGATCAAAATAGGCAACATACAGTTGCTCAATTTGGGTAGTGTAATCAGCCATAGTAATTTACTGTTTATTTGTTGGTTTGATTTTTTCAGAAGAAGTCATTGTAATAACGTAACAATGGGCACGCACCACCATAAAAAAACGTGCTGTTTTGCTAAAAATAAATATTAAATCGCCAATACAAAATAAGAACTGATATTTTTCAACATCTCTTTTTCATATTTTCCCCCCCCATTGTTATTCTACGTCGAAGTCAACACACTTCTTCAAGATAAAAAAAAATTATCCGAATCAAAAAAATGTTCGTCACTTCCATGCTGAGTTGTTACCTTTTTTATCTCTGTAGGCAATCAATGCAACTCCCACTGCGTTTCAGATAACTTTGATGTAAATAATTGCCAAATGATGAACACTTTATATTCGCCGTTTAATTACGAAGCATTTGAGTCATTTTTTAGAGGCCCACTCAATGAAATCAAGCAGCGACTCTCTGTTTACCTTCCGTTGGCAAATCTTCTGCCTATTGAGAGCAGTGCTTATGCCCTTGACCTCGGATGCGGACGTGGGGAGTGGCTTGAACTCTTGAACGAAAACCGCATACCGGCTCTCGGTATTGATTACAATCCAAAGTTTGTTGAGCACTGCAGAACAAACGGTTTGACCGTTGAAGAAGCTGATCTGTTCAGTTTTGTTGATCGCGAGCATGAAATCTGCTACAGCCTCATCACAGGCTTTCATCTCATTGAACATATACCACCTGAAAGACATACCTCTTTTTTTGAAGCCGTGTTCGACATGCTGGCCCCTGGCGGGATTTTCATCCTTGAAACACCCAACCCCGAAAATGTAACGGTCGGAAGCTGCAATTTTTTTATTGACCCGACCCATCTCCGCCCCGTACCACCTCATCTTTTACAATTTCTTGCCATCCAGACTGGGTTTGCTTCGCCCTTGATCGCACGGGTAAATCGCAATACGGTAGGAGAGCCATTGAGCATGATGGCTGGAGAAGCACCGGAAGCTGCGCTCTATAACCGGCTGGCAGACATAATCTCTTCCCGGTTACTTCAGGCACCCGATTACGCTCTGATAGCATTCAAGCCACCGGCCCCCTCACTCGCAATGCTTGAGGCAGTATCTGCCATAAACCGTTTGAATGATTCATATCTATTGCCTCCTGCTGCTGCTAAGTTGCCGGAACCGTCACTGAATACCATCGACAAAACCGCTGATGACAAGGTGCATCCAATCCCTTTAAACGAATACACTGAAATGGTAAACCGGACCTACCTTCAACTGCTTGCATCTCGCGTAATCACGAAAAACAAAACATCATAGCTTTTTTGTTAGATTGAGGGATTTTGTTTTTATTAAAACCCTTGCAGAACTTGAGCGCTGCTGACTGGATTTTTTCATGATGGGGTGCCTGGCTGCTACCGCAAGAGAACGTACCCTGCATTATTAATAGTATCATTGAATGAGGATTGTTGTCGCTTTGCAGAATGCCTGGGTCGGGCACCTCGGTTGCCTTGAATTCATTCAGGAGTTGTGCCGCAACAGAGACGAACACGAGGTCATTATTGCGCTTGATGGGTTATCAGCAATAACGGTTGAACAGATACGTGGCGCTTTTGATGAAATTTTGCCGCAGGAGAACATTCGCCCGTGGTTTTCACCAGAAAAACCAACATCCCTGACCCATCCTCTATGGTTACCGAAGGTTGCTGATATGCTGGAAAAGAGTTTTCTGTCAAGCTTGTACCCTGATATGGTGCTCGTCATGGAACCCTTCCAAATGTCACCTCTTGCTGACTGTTCAGCCAGCCTGAAATACTGTATCCTGATGCCTGATACCTCTTCAGCAGACCTTTCGGGGCTGAACGAAGCGGATAACATATTTTTTTTGACTTCTTCCGGGCAATCACGCAGCACATTCATAGATCAGTTTGGCATTGATGACGAGCACATTGTGGCCATTGCACAACAAGATGACGATCCTCTTGATCTCCAGTCTCAGCGGGCTCTCCGTGCATTCGAAAAGTGGCATACGCTTTCAGCAGTTTCGCCAAAGCTCGCACGACGCCCCAGACTTGCCTATATTTCACCCCTCCCTCCAGAACGATCGGGTATCAGCGACTACAGCGCGGAGCTTTTACCTGAGCTTGTACGCCATTATGAGATTGATGTGGTCGTTAACCATCATGAGATATCGTCCGACTGGGTTAAAGAAAACTGCCCCATCCGTACAGTGGACTGGTTCATGAAGCATGCTGCAAGCTATGACCGTGTCCTCTACCATATCGGGAACTCCCCGTTTCACCTGCACATGTTCAATTTACTCAATGAGGTTCCCGGGGTTGTAGTCCTCCACGATTTTTTCCTTTCCGACATCCTTGAATATCGCAGCCACTTGAGCCTTGCCGACGAGATCTTTACGGCGGAGCTCTACCGTTCACATGGTTATTCTGCTCTTCGCCGCCTTTTTGCTCCTGAAACGAAACCCGGTGATATAACGGCAGCGTACCCCTGCAATTTAAACATTTTAGAGCGTGCAACGGGGATAATTCTCCATTCCGAATACTCGAGAGCATTGTGTGCTGAATGGTACGGAGGAAGCGATAGTAACTGTTGTGCAGTCATTCCTCTTTTACGTTCTCCAGCTTATAGTCTTGATCGGACTGAAGCTCGGCATACACTCAATATTGACAAAGATCACTTTGTCGTATGCAGTTTCGGTATGCCGGGAATACACAAGCTGAGCGACCTTCTGCTTAAGGCTTGGCTCGAATCGAGTCTTGCCGCCAATGAGCATTGTGTTCTCATGTTTGTTGGTGAGGTACCTCAAAACGACTACTGCAGCAACATGCAGGCGATCATTGAACAAAGCAACGTTGGGAAACGCATTCAGATGACAGGATGGGTACCCATGGAAAAGTATCGCCTTTACCTTGCCTCAGCTGACATCGGTATCCAGCTGCGCACAATGTCGCGTGGCGAAAGTTCCGCTTCGGCTTTGGACAGCTTGAACTATGGCCTTGCTACTGTTGTGAATGCCAATGGCAGCTTGAGAGAGTTGCCTGAGACCTGCGTCTTGATGCTGCCTGACAAGGTCAGAATCGAGGAGTTGAAAGGTGCACTTGAGATGCTGTACTCCAATGTTTCACTTCGAAAGCAATTAGGGGAGAATGGCAGAGCCTATGTGCTCAGTCAACGAACTCCGTCACGGATTGCTGACCTCTATGCATCAGCAATCGAACGCTTCTCTTGCAGCCCTGAAAGCATGCGCCATTCCATTGTGCACGAACTTGCTCACAATCTTGACATTCCTGATGACGAAAAAGACCTTTTTGCCATTGCCGAGGCTGTTGCAGAAACCTTTCCTGAACAATGCAGACAGAAACAACTGCTGATCGATATTTCCGCACTCGTTGTGGAAGATCTGAAAACCGGCATTCAGAGAGTAGTAAGAAGTATTCTCAAAGAACTGCTTGAAGCGCCGCCGCATGGTTTCCGCATCGAACCTGTCTTTATGGAGCAGGGTGAACGTGGGGTTTATTACTGCTATGCGCGACAGTTTACCTTAAACCTTCTCGGTATTGATCAAAAGCCCTGCTCTCTGCTCAAAGACACTCCCGTTGAGATGCACGCTGGAGATATTTTTCTTGGCCTCGACCTTTGCCATAATGTGCGACATGGCCGTAAATGTTTTGAACAATTTCGACGAGACGGCGGGCTGGTTTATTTTGTAGTCTATGACTTGCTGCCAATCCGCTTCCCGAATTTTTTCCCGCCGACTGTAGACAAGCATCACTCCGAATGGATGGATATTGTTGCGCAGTGCGACGGGGCTTTATGCATTTCGCGTTCCGTAGCCGATGACGTAAAGGCTTGGTTTGATAGTGTTCAGCCCCTACGCTGCCGAAAGTTCAGTATCGGGTGGTTCCATTTAGGTGCCGACATTGAAAAAAGCATTCCGACTGAGGGTTTTCCAGAAGGTTTCAACACCGATATACAGAAACTTGCTTCGGCACCAACCATTGTCATGGTTGGCACCGTTGAACCGCGCAAGGGGCATCTGCAAGTGCTGAAAGCATTTGAACTGCTCTGGATGACCGGCGTGGAGGTTAACTTGGTCATTGCGGGAAAAAAGGGGTGGATGGTTGAAAAATTGGCCAAAGACATTTGGGAGCATAAACAGCTGAACCAGCATCTCTTCTGGTACGAGAATATCAGTGATGAGGCTCTTCAGAAGCTCTATACCATTGCTGATGGTGTCATAATGGCGTCAGAAGGTGAGGGTTTTGGCCTGCCACTTATCGAAGCGGCTCAGCAGGGTCGTCCCATACTTGCACGCGATCTTCCGGTCTTCCGTGAAGTTGCCGGTGAACATGCGTCCTATTTCAACGGAAAATCTCGTCTGAAGCTTGCCTCTGTATTGATTAAATGGATTGCTGACATCAGAAAAGGTACGGTTACCCATTCGGAAGGAATGCCGTGGTTGACATGGAAAGAGAGTTCCGCCCAGCTCATGAACCTGCTGACAGACAGTCAGAATAACAACTGGCTCTATCAATGGGAAAAGAGTTGCTGCGCTATGCCGCTTATTCAGGCAGATTTTCCACAAGTGCCTGTTTCACCAAAGCATATCGCTGTTGATCTTACCCCTGTTCTGTCCGGAGGGGAGAACGGTGGTGCAAAGGTATTTGTGCTCGAACTGCTGCGCATGCTCGCCAGAATGAAGCCCGATACCCAGTTTATTTTACTTACTCGAGAAAGTTCTCACAAAGAATTATCCTTTCTTGATCGCCCGAATATGAAGCGAGTGATGGTGCTTGCTGAAGAGCCAATGAGAAATGCCTCGGCAAAACCGCTTGATCGCCTCTCATCATGGTCGGAGCGCACGCTATGGGGCTGGAAAAGGAGTGCATTGAAGCGACTGAAAATCTTTCGGCCGGCATCTGGCAGCTTGCTCCATGATATGGGTGTAGACCTGCTTTTTTGCCCGTTCACCTCACTGCATAATGCTGAACCTGGAATTCCGGCAGTCTGTACGATTTACGATCTGCAGTACAAAACCTACCCTGAGTTTTTTACCCCTGATGAAGTTATTCACCGTGACCGGGTTTTCATGGATGCCTGTCGACGGGCTGTGGCGATTACGGCAATTTCAGAATATTCAAGAAACTCGGCCATTGATCACGGCAATATTGACCCCTCCATCATCCGCACCATTTACCTGCGTATGGCGCAGCGTATTCAATCCAAAACTTTCCCAGTTAATAAGTTATTGCATCGCCTTGGTCTTGAGAAGCAAAAGTACCTGCTCTACACTGCCAATTTCTGGAAGCATAAAAACCACGAAACTCTTTTGTCGGCATTTGGTATGGCCTGCAACGAAGGTCTTGATGCAGAAATCAAGCTTGTCTGTACTGGAGCACCCGGAGAGCGGCAAGAGGTATTGGTAAAGAAAACTCGCAATATGGGGCTTGAACGTCGGGTTATCTTTCCAGGATATCTGCCAGACGATGAGCTTGCACTTCTTCTTTCGAACTCTGCCGGCATGATTTTTCCTTCCCTCTATGAAGGATTCGGTTTACCAGTCATTGAAGCAATGGAAGCTGGAGTTCCAGTTGCCTGCAGCAATACCCGGTCGCTTCCGGAAATAGCAGCAAATGCGGCACTTCTGTTTGACCCGACCAGTCCTGAGCAGATTGCCTGGGCTATGCTGTTTTTGGCTGGAAAGGATCAACTCCGCACGCAGCTTATACAGGCTGGTCTCCAACGGGCAGCTGAATTCTCAGATCAGGAAAGGATGGCCAGAGAGTATTGGGAGCTTTTTGAAGATGCTATGACCGCGGACAAAAAGGGTGAGGTTCAAGAAAACGTATGGGATGTCTGGCAAAAGAATAATAAACCTTGCATACCTGAAGCATCTTCTCTTACCGTCAGCATTGTTACCCCCTCCTTTAATCAAGGGCAGTTCATCGGCCGTACCCTGATGAGTGTAGCAAATCAACATTGGCCCGCCATAGAGCATGTGGTCTTTGATGGAGGCAGCACCGATAACACGATAGACGTTCTCCAGAAGTTCAGTCCGCCGGTAAAGTGGTTTTCGGAGAAGGACAAAGGGCAGAGTGATGCAATTAATAAAGGAATACGCACGACAGAAGGAGACATTATCGGCTGGCTCAATTCCGATGATATCTATTACCCTGATGCCATAGCCCGTGTCGTTGCCTATTTTACAGAACACCCTGAAATTGATCTTGTTTACGGACAGGCTGACCACATCGATGTTCATGACCGTCCATTTGAGTCCTACCCCACTGAACCATGGAACAGTGAACGGTTCAATGAAACCTGCTTTATCTGCCAGCCAGCGGTCTTTTTCAGGAGAAAGCTGGTTGAACAACACGGCTTGCTTGATGAGTCGCTGCATTACTGTATGGATTACGAATACTGGCTGAGACTATCCAGAGCCGGAGTTAAATTTGCCTATCTTGAGCATAAACTGGCAGGCTCGAGACTCTATGCCGACAACAAAACACTCGGCTCGAAGGTGAAGGTACACAGAGAAATTAATGATATGTTCCAGAAGCAGTTTGGAAAAGTGCCTAAACCGTGGCTGAAGAACTATGCACACATAACCATGCATGATCGTTGGGCAGGGCGTTTTGTGTCGACAACAGAGTTTACTGTTCGGTATTTTTTTGCTAAAGTTCACTGGAAGTTTCCATTCAATGAATAGTCTCAATAAAGAAGAGATAAACCTGCCAATTCGACTGGCTATCGTTCTCCCATGTTTCAATGAAAACGAATCAATTGAACTTACCGCATCGGAACTTACCTCATTGATCACAGAGATGACCCATGAGGGAGTTTTAAAAAAAAACTCTTTTATCCTCTTTGTTGACGATGGAAGCACCGATAAAACCTGGCCCATAATTGTTCGTCTTCACCGCGATAGTCATGCAATTAAAGGATTAAAACTTTCCCGGAATTTCGGTCATCAGGCTGCACTTCTGGCTGGCCTGAATGCAGTGACCAATGAGTGTGATGCTGCTATCTCTCTTGATGCCGACCTGCAGCAGGATCCTTCAGCAATTAAAAAGTTTCTTTGTGAATTTCGGAAAGGTTCAGATATCGTTCTCGGTGTCAGAAACGATCGAAAAACCGATGGATGGCTGAAAAAACAGACCGCATCAGGCTTTTACATGCTCATGAAAACCATGGGAGTTAACATTATTCCTGATCATGCCGATTACCGCCTGCTCAGTAAACGGGCACTTGAGGCACTCTCCCTTTTCCCTGAGCCAAATAATTTTTTACGGGCAACCTGTCTTTTACTGGGATACAGGAAAAGTACAGTAAATTTTGATGTCAGAGAGAGAAAAATCGGTCAGTCAAAATATACTGTAAGCAAAATGATTCGTCTTGCCTTGCACGGCATTACGTCGTTCAGCATTGTCCCTTTACGGATTGTAACGCTCATCGGTTTTTTGATTTTTTTTGGCAGTATGTTCATGTTGCTCTACGCACTATGGAAGGTGTTGTTTTTTGGTGACACCGTTCCTGGATGGGCCTCAACCATTGCCCCGATCTATTTTATTGGTGGTATACAACTTATCTGTCTCGGTGTCGTCAGTGAGTATATTGGTCAAATTTATACAACGGTAAAAAATCGTCCGAGGTGGATTTGTGAAGATAAACTTGACTAACCCTTTTTTTTCCGTCATTCTGTTTGTGATCTATGTCGTCACAAGTTGTTCTGGCTTATATTTTATGAAAGCTGCAGAAGGGTGGAAAACTCTTACTTTTATCATTGGCTTGGCTCTCTACGGTACAGGCGCCTTGATGTGGATGGGAATTCTCAGACTCTTCCCTTTATCGTTTGCATTTCCGATAGCAGCTGGAGCTCTCGTCGTCGGCACCACATTGATTGGTATATTTTTTCTTCATGAAACAGTTTCTGTCTGGCACCTTTCTGGCTCGCTGTTCATCATTGCGGGTATAGCTTTGATTGCTTCAAAACTGTAATGTTTTTTGGTAATGTCAGTAATCAGTAAAGCATCCTGACAAAGCAGCCCTATGAACAAATGTTTGATAACCAGCTCAACAAGATATGACAAACTGCTTG
>CAIPYV010000021.1 GCA_903869365.1 uncultured Chlorobiaceae bacterium | reverse complement strand
CATTATAAAAACTTTATATATTTGGGGGAGAAAATTTCCACAAATATACAAAAAAATACAGTTTGATATTCAAAATGTTACGAAAGTTAAATTTTAAACACCACTGTATTCAGTGGTTGCAGGTCAAATCTCGAATTGCTGAGTATTGAGTGAAGCATGGCAGCAGTACGATTTTCCCTTTCATGATTTTAAAAATGATACTATCAGCCATTGGTAAACGATATTGAAGACTATTTTTCGCGGCTTGAACGGCAATATCTGAATTAATATCTATGGTTATTCCCTGATACATAAGTGCCAATACCTGCAAGGCATCCGATTCATTCCTCTCCCGTAAAATAACCTTAAAAACCTCATAATAACAGATAGCGGGAACCAATACGTTTGCAATATCCTCAAGAGGTTCGGCAAAAATATCTGCATTTGCGCCATCAGCAAAATACTCAAGCCACCCAGAAGAATCTACCACGTTCAAAGTCGATCGTCCTCCCGTTCAAAATCGGTATTGATTCTTTTCAGAAAACCCCTCATTGCCGAGATATTTTTTTGTGGCACAAGCTCGAGACGATCACCATATGCTATAACCTGCATTTTTTGACCGGGTATCAGCTTCATTGATTCTCGTACCTTACGAGGAATCACAACCTGGTATTTTGGAGATGTTATAACGTTTTCCATACGAATTCCTTATCGATCAAAGAGTTCGCTCAAGATATAAGTGCTTCAAAATCAAGAAGTGTTGAACTTCCATCTTGTGCTGCTTTCATACGTTCGTTGACCTCACCTATCCATGCTTGACGGATTTCTTCCTCTTCATTATCGATGCTCGCTAGAAGTAACTCTGCTAATGCAACTCGTTGCATGGGAGGCATCTGCATTGCTTTGGTTATTAATAATTTATCCATCATTTCAGTTGGCTTTTGGCTGTGAATACTTAGTTCCTTACTGGTTTCTTTGTGTTGAGGGCACGTCGGTATTGAAGAGGGCTTCCAGGGTTGGGGCGGTTAGGATGGCTTCTCCCCAAGTTTCCAGATCCTTTTCGGTTGCACTGGTTAATTTTTCGGTTGCCCATGCTGGTAGTGCGCCGAAGCGGTGTTCCAAAAGTTTCTTTAGAAGCTTCGATTCACCTTCTAATCGGCCTATCTCAACACCTTTCTCCATGCCTTTCTCCATGCCTGTAACTTGGCCTTCGTAATATCCGTCGCCATAGGATGATTCGAACATGCTGGCTTGGTAATGCAAATCATCTTTGTAATGTTCGTATGCTTTTTGTTCCTCTTCCGGCAACTTCATGATGCTTAACTTTTCCGACGCTTCTTGTAACCCTTTTGCGGTAAAGCTCTCTTTAATTTCTTCATTTTTCAAAAAGTATATCCATTCATCCAGGGTGTCTTTAGCGATATCGTTAAAGCGGTTTATTTTGATCAGGTAATATTCAGGATAGAGGGATTCTATGCTTTCTTTTTGAAACAGTTGTTTTTGTTTTGCATTGAGTTCCAGCAGATCATGATTATGTATGCCTATAAAGCGGGTACTGCCTTTGTAGATGTAATCGGTGCCACTGCCAAGATCAAAATATAAAATGCTTATGGATATGACTTTGGTGATCGCTGCGTATGATTCCGTCTCTTTCAAACTCTCAATGGCTGCTTTTGAAACGCCATAAAAAATTCGCTGCAAGTAGTCATATTCCCGATCGTATTGTATTTCTATAATGATCAGCTCTTTTTTCTGGTTGCGTCCTTTAAGATCGACTCGATTATATTTATCGAGTTTATAGTCTTTATTACTTTCACTTTCAAGGACTTCCAGAATGGTGATCTCTTCCTTTAACAGTTCACTTAAAAAGCCTTCCAGAATCCCAAAATTGGCTTTGCTGCGAAGCAAGCGCTTTATGGCCCAGTCGAACGTTATCAGTTTTCTTGTTTTGTTCATGGAAAGAAAGTGGAACGTACTGAGTTCTTAGTGCTGAGTTGCGAGTGCTGAGGGGGGAGATTGTTCGTTATTAGCTCGTTGTTGACTATTTCGTTATAGGTACCGATTCTTTTTATACCGCCGTCGGCTAATTCTATTATTTGATCACAGTTCTTTAATGTGGTTAATCTGTGGGCTATGATAAGGATTGTGAGATCCTGGCCGAGGGTTTCTATGGAGTGCATTACGGCTTGTTCGGTTTCGTTGTCGAGGGCGCTGGTGGCTTCGTCGAAGATGATGACGTCGGCTTGTTTGTAGAGGGCTCGGGCTATGCCGATGCGTTGGCGTTGGCCTCCGGAGAGACGGATGCCTCGTTCGCCTACGTAGGTTTTGTATTTTTTTGGCCAGGTTTCGATGATGTCGGCTATTTGTGCCTGCTGGGCGGCATGTTTGACTCGCTGGCGGTCGATTTTGTTTATGGGGACTCCAAAGGCTATGTTTTCTTCGATGGTGCTGTCTGCAAGGAAGATGGCCTGGGGAACGTGGGCTATATGGGCTTGCCACGCGCGATTATTGCCCGTGGTGATTGGCTGACCATCGATATCAAGCGTACCTTTGGTTGGGGAGAGCAAACCCATAATGATATCGAGCAGAGTGCTTTTGCCACTGCCGGTGATGCCCATAAAGCCGAAAGTCGAGCCTTTCGAAATGGAAAGTGTAAAGTTTTTGAGTACAAAGGGGGTTTCTGGTGTGTAACGAAAGGTGAGATTTTTAACCGTGATGCTGTGCTGGAATGGAATTGGCCTGGCTGGTGGCTGATCGACATAATCGGGCAGTGGCTGGTCGAGCAGCTCGAGGGTGTCCCGCAGGGTAGCTTGTCCACCCTGGATAGATGACCATGAACCGTAAACCTGCTGCAAGACCGGCAAAAGACGCTGCGCTCCAAGTGCCAGGGCACCGAGAACAGGAATGGCTTTGGCGATGCCACCTGGTTGAGTGGCAAGTTCATAAGACAATGCAGCTATAAGCATCATGCCCAATGCCTCAATGGCAAATCTTGGACTTGCACCTATAAAAGCACTGCTTCCCTGGGCTTTACGCAATGGCTGATCTGCATTACGATAGATCTGGCAGTAGGCCGCCTGACTACCGTCGATCAAGACGTCGCGAATACCTCCCAGACCCTCCTGGAGTGACTTGATGACCTGCGTGGATTCACGGGCCATGCACTGGCTGTTGGCCAACTGTTGTTTTTGAGTGAGCTTGATAATACCTGCATAGATTACTCCAAAACCACCAAAGGCTGAGAGCGCAATAACAGGATCAACGGATAAAAGTGCGGCAAGAATGGCGCTCAACATGATGCTGGAACTGATGAGGTTCAATACTGGCTGTATGCTGCCGTAAATGACAGCGCCGGATTTGCTTGAGATACCGCTGATGATTTCGCTGCTGTTGCGGGAGGCATGCACGGCATAGGGCTGATAGAGCGTACGGCGGTAGATATTGATGCCTATGTCAGCACCGGCTGCAAAGGAGAGGCGGTTGCTGGCCCAAAGAAGTAAAAGGCGCATGGCGCCGGAGATTAAAGCGGCAAATCCAAAGGCTATGGTTAAAGGTAAAAGAAGCTGGCTCGAGTTGGTTAGGGCAAGGGTATGGATGAATGGCTGGGCTATAGGAAGATGGAACATGCGTTCGGGGGAGGTCAGGACGGCAAGAAATGGGAGTACGGCTCCGATGCTGAGGATTTCAGCGAAGGAGGCTGCTATCATTAAGATCAGTAGTATAGCGAATTGGGCTCTTCGGCGCGGAGATATATGCGTCCAGAGACGAGAAAGTAAGTTGGAAATGGACATAGAAAGAAAAGTGCTGAGAGAGATTGTGGTGTGTTTGGTTGGGAGTTGTTGTTTTTGGTTTTTTTTAAACACTTCGTGTATCTCAGTCACAGGGTGTACTGGGGTGAGTTTTGATATTATTGGTTTTTGTTGGTTT
>CAIPYV010000020.1 GCA_903869365.1 uncultured Chlorobiaceae bacterium | reverse complement strand
GTGCTTGCCAATCTTTCCCTTTTGCCACAACTTCTTGTAGCTTTGTACGATCGGCTGTAGATAATTCCAAGTGACTTAACTTCATAATTTCAAGGGCAGGTGTTTCTTGTTAGTTTCTTGCCCTTATATTACGGAATCATTTCTTATGAAGCGCTTATGCCTTGTGTATGTACCGCTTTATTACGGAATAATATATTCTGAAGGACTTAACATGTTATCCGAAAAGTACGCTATAAACACTTAAAACCTTTTCTGTTTCTTTTAAAGATATTATCAATTGTTAACATATTAGTGAAAAACACAAAGGGTCATGGATTTTTCCAACAAATACGACAATTTTTTTGCAACTTTTCTAACTATTTACTTCATAGTCTGGCCTATAACGATTCAACACTAATGGCCTACGGGATGAAAAGAGCTGTCGTCTCAGGATGGTTTTTGTTTTCCGTTATTTATAAGATAATTACACTTTTAATATGGCGTACTGAGGTAAATATTTGATAATAAATTTATTTAATGCATCCCATTTGAATTAATTAGAGGTGACCTATGGAGTGAGATATTTATTCACACACCCTATGGAACAACTATCTGACGGGTTTTGCTGCGGAGTTCGATGCCTGGATGGGTGGTGGCGAAGCGCTGCATTGCTGCGAGGTGGGAGTGGGAAAGAAATGAGCCGGGGATGAGGATGCAGTGTTTCGGGTGGGCGTAGTTGAGCCATGTCTGGAGCTGCTGCTGCTGTTTGTCTGCAAAACGGTAAATCCAGAGGAGGGCGATATCGGCTTTGTAGAGTTCCGTCTCTTTCAGATGGCTGGTGCCTGAGGCCATGAGCAGCGAGTGTTGCCGGCTCCAGAGCTTGAGGACTTTCTCTTGCGGTCGGATAATGAGCAGGGATGAGAGGGAAAGTTTTGTGCTGTCGTGCTGCAAGTGAAAACGTGCGGGCTGTTTGGTGATGAGAGAGTCAGGGGTATAAAACTGAACGACGGCTTTGGGTGCATCCATGCCGTACTCGTCGAGCTGCTGTGCAATTCGCTTCTGATCATGGGGCTCCCCCCTGCCTGCATCGATCAGTACTGTTTCGCTGCCCGAGGAGAAGAGAGTGGCAAGGTTTTTACCAAGATTGACCGTCACCATATCGGGAACAACAGGGTGAGGAGAGATGATACAGGAGTACCAGAAGAGTACATTCATCCCGAGAAGGAGTGAAACAGCAAACTTTCCCCATGCTTTTCGATAACTGAAAACAAGGAGGGCGCCAAGCAGTATGTAATAGAGCCAGACTTCCGTTGCATCAGGTTTGATGCTGATGGATGCAAAAGGAAGAGTACTGAAATAACGTGCTGACTTCAGGGTGAGTTCAGCAAAGAATAATGAGCTTGCTGCAAAAAAAGAGGCTGCATAGGACGAAACAAGGTTAAGGAGCAGCATCGGAACAAGATCGTACATCAAGAGATTGGAAAAAAGCACAACGGGAATATTGGCAAGAAAGCTGATGAGGGAGAAGGTTCCAAAATAGAAGGCAATGACCGGCGAGACACCGATGATGGCGGCAAGGGTTACCATAAGGCTGCTGAACAGGAGATGAGCGATGCTTTGAACAAACCCCCTCCCCTTTCGCTGAGGGGTGATGAAACGGGGATAGATGACAAGAATTGCCAGAACAGCGCCGTTGGTCATTAAAAACCCTGGATTGAGGATGTCAAGGGGATCAAACAGAAGAATAAGAATATCTGCAAAGGCCAGAGAGTTAACGGGATAGGTTTTACGTCCAAAGGTCTCTCCTCCAATAAGCAGCAGGGACATGAAGGCTGCACGCTGGACTGATGGAGAGTTGCCGGTTACATAACAGTAGACAAGCAGAATAAAGGCAAAGAGAGCAAAGGCGAGCCAACGACCTGCTGTAGTAACCTTGAGACGCTGAAGGCATATATGAATGGCGAGGGCAAGGAGCCCGACATTGAGCCCGGAAACCGCAAGAATATGCGCTGTTCCGGTCAGCTTGAATGATTCGAATACTTCTTCAGACATGGACTCTTTTTCGCCTATCAGCACTCCTGCTGCAAGCTTCCGCGCCTGACCGGCAGGAATGAGTTGTTCAAGGCTCTTCATGATATAGCTGTAGACGGGAAGCACCATGAAATGCTCAATAACGTTCAACTGCGACTCTCCTTCATGCTGCACCATCCAGGGGCCACTACAGTAAAGCTGAACGGCAATCTGTTTCATTCGACCGGCTTTGCGGGGATCGTACTCTCCCCTGTTTGCAGCTTCAGGAATAAGGTCGAGCTTCCCCTTAACACGGAGCATATCGCCATCATTGATCTCGAAACCCTGTGACCCGGTGGTACGGAGAAAAACCTTTGTCCGGTCATGAAGCTTCACCTGCCGGCCATTATCAAACACCTCTTCCACATCCATAATCCAGCTTCCTCCTTTTTCAGAGAGGTCGGGTCGACCGTCTACTCTCCCGTAGAGCAGAACCGTTTTGCCACTGAAGCGCAAGAGACTATCGGATGGAAGATAGTTAAACCGGAATGTGCTGTAGGCGGCAAAACAGAAGAGTACAAAAAGAGAGTAGCTGAGCGTCGTGAAAAGAGTCGGTGCAGGGGTTTTCTGTTTGAATTTTTCATGGAGAAGAGTTGCTATAAGAACGGAAAGAGAGAGTGCACAGCAAAGAAGCCATCCCTCAAGCGGGCTTGGGAGATTTACGCCTGCGAGAATTCCCACTATGACTATAATAAGCAATCGCAATGCCGGATAGGGTGCCATTACAAACGGATCAGATTGAAAAGGCAGCAATCATATAATACTGTAATTACGTTTTTTATACGAAATAACAAAAAGATCAATTGCCTTATTCTTCAGCTTGTCCGAATCGCTTTTTAGAAGCAGTAAAAAAACTTGGTAAAACTATATCATGAGGAGTTGTATATTCTTCTTTTTTAATCACGCCTTTAATCCTTTTTATCTGCATGCTTGTCAAAGAGATACTGAGCGCGGCCGTTAAACCTGTCTTCAGCTTTGAGTTTTTCCCTCCTAAAAAAGATGAAGAGTGGGAAAGGCTGTTTGAAACCATTGCTGCACTCTCTCCACTTAACCCTTCCTATGTCAGTGTTACTTATGGTGCAGGTGGTTCGACGCGTTCAAGAACCCATAATCTGGTGACAAAAATTCAGAAAGAAACGGGGTTGACTGTTGTCTCTCATCTGACCTGCATGTGTTCTGACAAAGAGGAGACCGGAACGATTCTGCGGAACTATCAGGAGAACGGCATCACCAACGTTCTTGCCCTGAGGGGTGACAAACCTGCTGGAGTTGCTTCTCTTGATGAAGCTATCAAGGATTTTCCACATGCCATAGATCTTGTCGGATTTATTAAAACCAACTACCCTGCAATTGGTGTAGGGGTTGCGGGGTTTCCTGAAGGTCACCCTGAAACACCAAACAGACTGAAAGAGATTGAGTATCTGAAGGAAAAAATCGATGCCGGGGCTGACTACATTGTAACACAGCTTTTTTTTGACAACCGGGACTATTTCGACTTTGTAGAGCGTTGCGCAATTGGGGGTATTACCGTGCCTATTATTCCGGGGATCATGCCGATCACAACAAAAAAAGGCGTGATCAGAATGGCGGAACTGGCACTTGGTGCAAGAGTCCCTGCCCCCCTGTTATCTAAGGTACTGAATGCAGAAAACGATACAGAGGTCTCGTCAATCGGTATTGAGTGGGCGACAAATCAGGTTCAGGAGCTGATCGACCATCATATCAAAGGTATTCATTTCTATACCCTGAACATGGCCGACGCTACCCTTCGGATTTTCAACAACCTCCATCAGTGATGAATTTTCATTGATCAGTACGGAAGCGATACCGGCTCTTTACTCAAGCTCTTCCAGGAGTTCGTTCTGAACAAGCTGTTCATAGGTTTCACGTTTACGAACAAGTTTTACCTCGCTTCCATTGACCATGACTTCCGCTGGACGCAGACGGCCATTATAGTTGCTGCTCATCACCGCGGCATAAGCGCCGGATGACATAACCGCAAGCAGTTCTCCTTCTCCTGCATCACCAATTGCCCTTTGTCGGGCAAAAAAATCGCTTGACTCGCAAACCGGACCAACGACATCAGCCACAATGGTGTTATCATGACGGGTTACCGTCTGAATTTCGTGATGCGACTGGTAGAGTGCCGGGCGAATGAGTTCGGTCATGCCGGCATCGACTACAAAAAACTCTTTTCCGGTGTGATTACGTTTTTTATAGAGAATTCTGGTCAAGAGTACCGAGGCATTGGCTACCAGATAACGTCCTGGTTCGAAAATCACTGTGATACCGGCAGGAAGAAGCATGGGAATCAGCTTGTCAGCAAAATGCTGAATTGGTGTGGCTGGTTTAAGCGGATCGTAAGTGACCGGAAACCCGCCTCCGATATCAAGAAATTCAAGAGCAAACCCCATGGCTTTTGCTGTATTCAAAAGAGTAAGCAGTTTCATGGTTGCCGCCACGTAATACTCGGGATCGAAAATCTGAGAGCCGATATGCATGTCGAGGCCGATAAGAGTGAGATGCTTCAGCTGACGGATCAGGGCAAATACCTCCGGCAGTTCAGCTTCATCGATACCGAATTTCTCTTTACTGTCGCCAGTGGTGATATAGGGATGGGTTTCGGCCGTTACGTTCGGATTAATTCTTATGGCGACTGAAGCTGTTTTGCCATGTTCTCCGGCAATACGATCGATGGCCTTCAACTCTGAAAGTGATTCGGCCTTGAGCATGAGCACCCCGCTTTCGAGTGCATAGGCAATCTCTTCCGGCTTTTTGCCTACACCTGCAAAAATAATTCTAGATGGAGAGACTCCTGCCTGCAATGCACGATAGAGTTCTCCGCCTGAGTTGATGTCACAACCACAGCCAAGCTCAGCGAGGGTTCTGATAACACTGAGATTATAGTTGGCCTTGACTGAGTAGCAGGTAAAATGGGGTAAAGTGTCAAAAGCGCGCTCGAAAGCCCTGTAGCTTTCAATGAGACTCCTGGCAGATGTTACAAAAAGCGGAGTTCCGAAAGTACCAGCAAGTACCTCAAGATTGACTTCCTCACAGCTGAGCGTTGTACCGGTATACTGAAATAAGTTACTGTCAAGCACGATGTCTTTACCTTTTAAAGTGTTTTAAAGAAGTGAAAAATAGCTTTTCTCCTGTTATCATGGAAAGAAAAACCCATAATTTGCAAAATCACTCTGCAGAGCTTATATTCTCAACTCTTATTACAACTCATACCTGATCAGGGCTACACCATGGCAAAAGGAAAAGAAAACAGAATCGTTATCACACTTGAATGCACTGAAGCCAAAAAAGAAGGGCAAACAGTTTCAAGATATACAACCACAAAAAATAAGAAAAATACCACGGAACGTCTTATCTTGAAGAAGTACAATCCAAATATGCAGCGTCATACCCTGCATAAGGAGATCAAGTAAACTGATCTTTGCGCTTAAAGCAAAAGGCAGTTGCTTATTTTTCAGGTCTGAGCATAACGCAATGCCCGAATGGCGGAATTGGTAGACGCACGCGTTTCAGGGACGCGCGCCGCAAGGTGTAGGAGTTCGAGTCTCCTTTCGGGCACAAACAATCTTCCCTGCGATATGCACGTGAATACACTTAATAGTCTCTCAACAGTCGATTCAGTTCAGCCATACTTTTTCACATACAACACACAGATATGCACCTTTTTCCGGGAAGGTGCTTTTTTTATGCTTTAATAATCCAAAACACCAGCAGTAGTGGATCATACCAAAATTAACCTTCTTGTCAAGCTTCAGCACCTTGATAATCAGATAGAAAGCATAGTCAGCTTACAGAAAGGACTGCCAGAAGAGATTATTGCGCTGGATGAAGATCTGACGTTTACAAACCGCCAGATTGAATCGAGGAAAAAAATTGCTAACGATCATTTGAAGCTGCGACAGCGTCTGCACGGCTCTATCCACGATTGTAAAAATAAAATCCTGAACTTCAAGGAAAAGCAGACCCTTGCCCGCAACAACAAGGAGTATGATGCTCTCTCCAAGCAGATCGAGTATGAAGAAAAAGAGATTGCGCAGGCGGAAATTCAGCTTCAGGATATTGTTCATGCTGAGCAGCGCGCTCTGGAAATACAGAAAAAAGGTCGTCAGTTGATTACTGAAAACCGCTATGATGAAATCACTGAAGAGATGATGCCGGACGATGTCCTGCTTCAGCAGCTTGAAGACTTGAGCAAACAGCTTGCTCATAAAAAGGAGGAGCTGGAGAGTATTGTTATTGAAACAGCAGAAGACGTTGATTCTCTGAAAAAAAAGGTCAAGGAGCAGAGAAATCTGCTGCATGCAGAAGCAAACAGATTGCTCGACAAGTATGACCACCTTAGAAGCGGTACATTGCAGAACGCTGTTGTCATGCTGAACCGCAATGCCTGTTCCGGCTGTAACACGAGGGTTCCAACCAATCGTCATACCATGATTGTGCAAGGGGGGTTTTATCTTTGTGAGTCATGCGGTCGAATTGTTGTTCATGAACGACTTTTTGAAGAAGCGAAATGATGAATTTTTCTGCGTAATAACGTTCTTTGACAAGCTGAAACCATAAGTGTGCAGTCGCCGTGTAGCTTCAGGCTACGCAGAGGAAAGTCCGAACTTCACAGGACAGGGTGCCGGTCGAGAGTCTTGGGACTCAAGCCTGGGGATGACGGCGCAAGCCGGTTATCACAGAGAGTGCAACAGAAAAAAAACCGCTCCGGGCAACCGGAGTAAGGGTGAAATGGCGGTGTAAGAGACCACCAGACAGTACAGTAATGTAGTGTGCTTGGCAAACCTCCCCGAAGCAAGGCTAAATAGGAAAACTTTCCCCTGACGGGGAGAAGAGTGGTCCGCTCAATTCTGAAAGGAGAGTTTTCGGGTAAGCCGCATTAGATAAATGGCTGCAGTTTTACCCAACTTTTAAGGGGGGTAATCCACAGAATTCGGCTTACAGCTTTTGGTTTCAGCTTTTTTTATCTCCGCCACTAATACCCTAAACTCCTCTTGTTGCGCGAAAAATTCATCGCCAATCCCACCATAATCATATTTCCAATCAAAGAAGAACCTCCATAAGAGACAAACGGCAGGGGCACACCAATGACGGGAATAAGGCCAATGGTCATCCCTGTATTGATAACGATATGTATAAATAATAACGATACATAGCCGGTGAGTGTCAGCTCGACGAACCTGTTTTTAATTGAGAATATCGCCCAGATCAACCTGAGAATCAGCGTAAGATAGAGTGAAAGCAAGAGTGCCGCTCCTATAAAACCAAGCTCTTCACCAATAACACAAAAAATAAAATCGGTCCACTGTGCAGGAATAAATCGCAACTGCGTCTGTGTGCCTTGAAGAAACCCTTTCCCTAAAAATCCCCCTGAACTTATCGCTATTTTTGCCTGGAGAACATTATATCCTGCGCCCCGAGGATCGTTCATGGGATCAAGAAATGTCTGAATTCTATCGATCTGATGCGGTTTGAGAAGGCTGGTGGCAAACTGGTTTGTAAAAAGACTGGTGGCAAGACCTGTACCAATAACAAATAATTGGTGCAATTGAAATTTCTTTCGATAAACAATCAGTATGGCAAACAGAAGTATGGCAAACGCGATAATAAAATAAACATTGAAAAATCCGGACAGCATAAGAATGAGGGGAAACGCAAATAACATGAGGATATAGATATCAAAGCCTGAAATAATAAGCATGGGAGCAATAAATGACAGACAGGTAATTGTTGTCCCCATATCAAGCTGAAGGATGATGAGCAGTGCTGGAAAAAAAGCAATTCCGAGGGCAATAAACAAGTGGGGTATTGACCGTATATCGGTTTCGTCTTCTGAAAGAAATCTGGCAAGAGCAAGAATAGTCGACATCTTGGCTATTTCGGAGGGCTGAAAACTGAAAAAGCCGATTTTTATCCAGCTGGAATGACCACCAACTTTTTTACCGAAGAGCAGGACGGCCACCAAGAGCAGAATGCCTATGGTATAGAAGATATAGGCATTATCGCGGATAACACGAACATCATGGGTGTAAACAAAAAACAAAACCACGATACCAATCACAGCCCAAGAGAACTGACGGTAAAACAATGTTGCATCACCAGTGCCGTGGGTTGCGCTATAGACTGCCATCAATCCAATAATAATAACCCCTAACATTGGAATCAGAAGCCATCGATCGATTTTGGTTTGTTGTTCCATCTTTGTGTTGAATTAGCCCTTCTTAGCTCTCTCTGCATCCTTCATGCCTTGATGGGTAACATAATCATTTGCTGGCGTTCAGATGAACAACTTTTTTCGCCTCAGGGTCAGTCGACCAACCCCCTCCCAAGGCAACGAAAAGTGCGGTCGTATCCTGCAGTTGCTGGGCCTGAGCCTGCAGGTGACTGATTTTAGCCTGATGATACTGTATATCTGTGACCATTACCCTGAGATAGTCAGCTGTTCCCGCCTTGTAATTTGCCGTAAGAAGATCCATGGCGAGCCTGGCATCCTTCACCGCCTGAGCTTCTGTCTGCACCAGTTCCGCATCGTGCTCCAAAGCACGTACAATATCTGCTACCTGAGCAAATGCTGCAAGAACCGTTTGCCTGTAGCTGGCTAAACTCTGCTGGTAGGCGTCAATTGCCGCCCGACGTTGTGATAGAAGCGCACCACCCTTAAATATCGGAGCCGTTACATTCCCCCCTATCGCCCAGACATTACTGGAACTGTTCAAGAGGTTATTCGTTGTCTGACTGCTCTGGCCATAACTTCCGCTCAAAGTAACACTCGGAAACAAGGCGGCAGTCGTGACACCAATCCCTGCGCTGGCTGCATGTAACTGAGCTTCAGCAGCAAGAATGTCCGGTCTTTGACGAACCAGTTCCGAGGGCAGCGATAACGGTAACTGGCGCGGCAGTGCAATATCGGATAACAGAACTGCCGGTGGTTGAAATTCAGCTGGTGCCTTGCCTTCAAGCGTAGCAAGCAGATGTTCCGCCTGGCTTAATTTCTGCCTTAGAGGAGGCTGTGTCGCTTCAAGTGCTTTCAGTTGAAGACGTAACGCGAGTACGGCGCCATAGGTGGTTATACCTGCCTGGTATTGTTTTTCAGCTACACTGATCTGATCTTTTTCCAGCGCAATCAACTCCCCTGTCTCATCAAGTTGTGCATGATACGCTGCTATGGCAATAGAGGTATTGACAATGTTTCCCGTGAGCATCATATAGGTGCCCAGAGTTAACGAGCGTTGCTGATCAACCTGAGCAGCTAATCCTTCAACAGCGCGACGTTGACCGCCAAAAACATCAAGCGCATAGGTTACCGATGAAGATAAGGTTTCGAAATTAAAGAGAGTTGAAGGGGCAGTGCTCCCTATGGCTGCCGCTGAATTTTTTTGGCGATTAACGGCAAACGTTGCGCTGAGTTGTGGATAAAAAATGCCTGAGCTGGCTCGCAAATTTTCCTGACTCTGCCTCAGACTCGCCGTCGCCGCCTGTAACCCGGGATTATCAGCAAGACCCTGAGCAACAGCGGCATCCAACTGCTTTGAATTGAACATGTGCCACCAGTTGGCTACTGGTACGACACCATCGTCAAAGCGTTGTGAAAGACCATCAACAGAAGCGGTCTCTCTGGGATCGCCTTCCTGGTTGTACCGTGTAACCTTCGGTGCTTCGGGACGTACAAAGTCTGGTCCTACGGCACAGCCCGATAAAAGGAAGAGGGATATCCCGAAAATAACGAGGAGTGCGCTGTCTCTATGATAACCATGATATGCTGCACTATTTTTTTGGGCTACTATTTTTCTCGGCAATGTAGACATCAACAAGTTGACCTGGATAGATTGAAACGCCTTTTCGTTTTTCAAAACAGAAAATAACAGGCAATACCCGGACATCTACCCGCTCTGTTCTCTGGCTTGAAAGCTCTATTTTCGGGGAAACATTCGGCTGTATTCTCACAAATTTCAAGGGAACACTGATATCCGTTCCATGAATATACATCCTTGCATGAATCTCTGAAGGATCAGGAATCCTTTGAATCAGTATTTCATCAATATAGCAGCGGACAGCTAGATCACCCTTCATATTTCCCAGAACTATAACAGGTCGAAACGACCCTGTATAGGTACTATAGACACCCTGGCTTGAAATATAACTGCCAAGAGCAGTGTTCATCGATAATACAGAAGCATCCGATAACGCTTTAAGAACATACTTCCCCAAAAGTGCATTTGCAGCCTGATACTGTTTTTGCGTGAGTTCCAGAGTTGCTTTCGCTCCTCTGAGGGCATTTTCTGCGTTATCCAGTGCATCCCTGCTTACCGATCTCGGATCAAGCGCAAAAGAGGTTTTCAGTTTACTGAATTGATCCTGCAGGCTTTTACAGGTAGCTCTGGCAACTTCAATCTGGGCTTTGGCCGCTGCAGTCGCGGCGCTCTGTACGGAATTTTCCAACATCAACAATGGTGTTCCTGCCTTGACATGCTGGCCTTCTGTAACGAATATTTTAACCACGGTACCCGAAACTTCAGGATAGACATTGATATTTTCTCCACTGGTCTGGGCAGTTTCAACAATACCGTTAGCATAAATACCCTGTGCATAAGGGTTCGATGCAGGTTTGAAGGCCGGAGGTTGAGGTTTAGCGGGTATCCCTGAAATATAGGCACTACCGATCGCGAGCAGGACGCCAATGACGGCGAATCCGATTAAAAGTTTAGTTCTCATAATGCCGTTAAGGTATTGCGTTCAAAGCCTATTATTTTTCCATCTTCCATTTTCATGATTGAGTCTGCATACTCATAAATGCGACTGTCATGTGTTACAATGATGACGCATCGCTCTGTATTGAGTATTTTTGTTTTGATAAACTCGACAATCTTTCTTCCTGTATCACCGTCAAGCGAAGCTGTCGGCTCGTCAAAGATCAGGATATCTGGATTGCCTGCAATTGCCCGTGCAATTGCCACACGCTGCTGCTCACCGCCACTGAGCTTGACCGGTTGCAGCTGTGCTCTATCGGTAAGCCCGACGATGTCAAGATATTCCAGGGCAACTTTCAGCGCTTTATTCCAATCCATTTTTTTCAGGATCAACGGAATCGCCACATTTTCAACGGTGGTCAAGCGAGGAAAGAGATGGTAGTCCTGAAAGACAAAGCCGATTTTGTGCAAGCGAAGATCGGCAATTTCGTCACTTTTCATTTGCCAGATATCTTTGCCTTCTACCTGAACATTTCCTTCGTTTGGTTTGAGAATGCCCGAAATCATACTAAGCAAGGTAGTTTTACCGCTTCCTGACGGACCAACAATATAGAGCAGCTCTCCAAAGTCAGCCTCAAAACTTGCTCTATTCACTGCTGTGGTTTTAGTCTCTCCTTCTCCAAACCACTTTACCAATGCATTGGCCTTTATGGCTACATTTCTCATTATCAGCCCCTGAAAATATCAAACGGTTGTATCTGGAGAACTTTCCGGATACCGATATAACTTGAAACTCCTGCCATAATGAGAACCATAAAAAATGCAAAGATGAGATTGGTGTAAGTAACCTGCGCAGCGTAGCTTGGCAAGCGAAGCTTGGCTAGAATCATAAGACTTGAGGCCAAGCCTACACCAAGTCCATAACCCAGCATTGCCGTAAAGGATGCCTGAAAAAGAATCATTGTAATCAACTCGCGCCCTTTAGCCCCGATGGCTTTCAAGGCACCAAACCGTTCAATGTTTTCGAGTATAAAGGTATAGAAGGTCTGGCCGGAGATCGAAAGTCCGACAATAAAACTGATTGCTGTCATCATCATAACATTCAAACCCATGCCAGTCTGGTATGTATAAAAATCAGAGATTTTGCTCACAAACTGATCTCGGGTAAGAGCCTGATAGCCAAGTTTTTTGATTCGCTGCTGAATAAACGGAATATCGGCTTCACTTTTCGGTTCAATCAAAATATAAGAGGTGGTAAAGCGCATGGAAGGAATGTAGGTGATTGCTCTATTATACGTCGTGTAAACCGTAGGTATGCCAAAAAGACCCCCTGAAGCAACTTTTGCCAAACCGACGACACGTCCCCTATGATCGTTTATCTCAAATTCCGTTCCAATTTTGGGACTTTCAAGCTTTTTGAATTCCGCATCCTTGACCACAAAAAAAGCGTTTTCGGAATAAATGTCCTCAATCTTTCCTTCAATCAGTTCCGGCCTGCCATAAAGGGTTGCATCGTCAAGGCCGACGACTGATACTGCCTGATAAGCGCCACTTTTGAGTTTGACCAGCGCGTTGCCAAAATAAACAGGAACTGCATATTTAACGCCATTGATGCTTCTTGTTGTTGAAAGTACATAATCAGGCATAGGAATACTGCTGGTGGCGTTGTTCACCGCCGGATCCATGACCCAGATTTTCGCTCCGATATTATAAACAGATGATGACGAGCGGGCTAATATTCCCGAAAACATCGACATCATCATAATCATGAGAAATACGGCAAACGTAATGCCAACCAAGAGGGCGATAAACTTGCTCTTGTCATTGACAAGAAGCTTCAATGCTATTTTCAGAATTCCTGACACCAGCGTTCACCTGTTGTTGTTATTTGACAAGATAATAAGGTTATAGCGGAACAAACCATCGCCTCTTATTATAAGTTTATCATGGTCGTCAAGCAAGCTAATTGCATGCTTTGTTTTCCTGTCGACAAGTTGAGTACTCGGGTGTTGAAGCGCAACAATATAGCCTCTTCAGTGTCAATACTCTGTCAAGCAAAATTGCTAAAGTAGCGGTATAATTTTTCGATATGACTAAAAAAAAGTACATTTTCCGGAGCAGATCTGGATTTGAAACCAACTCCGTGGTTCCTGTTCTCTACCAGCGTTTCATGATTCAGTTCTTCTTTGACCAATTCAACGAGTTAAATTTACAAGTATTTTTCTGTCATATTCAAGACTTTTACTCTTACCATGCCATTTTTCAGAAAAACCATTCTATGCAGTATTATTGCGTTATATGCTTTTTTTTCTATCCCTCTGCACCTGAATGCTGCTGAACCTGGTGATTATATCGCTATCCGCAAGGAGGGATCGGGTAAGCTCGCACTTGTACTCAACAAGCCGGATGCTTTTGGAAAAAAAGAGAGTGACTGGGCTAAGAGTCTTGATACCATTGTACATGATGGCCTTGATTTTACCAGAATTTTTTCACTCCTCTCTCCTCCGCTCAATGTAAAGGAGATGAAAGACAAACAGAGTGTGACTATTAATTTCGGCGCTCTAAGTTCTGTAGGTGGAGAAGTCTATGCCGGTGGAACGGTTTCAAATAAAGCTGGCTCTATCAATTTTGATGTTGAGGTTTATGAGATTGCAAGCGCCAAGCTCCTTTTTAAAAAAACCTATACAGGCAAAGAGGATCATCTTCGATCGATCGGTCATGCATTCTGCGAAGATCTTATTGAGCTTCTTACCGGCAAAAAATCGGTTTTCGGCAGCAAGATTGTCTATGTTTCAAATAAAACCGGATTCAAGGAGATCTATGAATGTGACTTTGATGGACACGGCGTTGAACAGCTTACCAATTCCCGATCCATATCCTTGACTCCAGCGCTCTCTCCGGATGGCAGGTATCTTGCCTATACTGACTTTACATCCGGCAGACCGGCTCTTTACATAAAGAACCTTGCAGACAAGAAAATAGCAGCCGCAAGTAAAAGCGGCGTCAGCATTGCTCCCAGCTGGAGAAACAACAACGAGGTAGCGACAACTCTTTCTTTCGAAGGTGATCAGAAAATCTATCTTATCAAACCCGATGGATCACTTTCCAGAAAGCTGACAAACAACAGGGGTATCGATGTTTCTCCAACATTTTCTCCAGACGGTAGTAAAATGGCGTTTGTTTCTTCGCGAAATGGCCAGCCTCAAATTTTTATTCAGGATATTCAGTCCGGTGAGACTCGACGACTAACCTTCAGTGGACGCTACAATACCCAACCATCATGGTCACCGGCAGGGGATAAAATTGCCTACTCAACAATGGAAAATAAAGGTGAGATCGATTTATTTGTCATCAATGCTGATGGATCGGGGCTGCAGCAATTGACAAGAAGTGCTGGGGAGAACGAACACCCTGCATGGTCTCCAGATGGAGGAATGATTGTGTTTTCGTCCAACCGTCAGGGAAAGAAGAAATTGTTTGTCATGAGTTCGACCGGTGAGAATCAAAGACGTTTATTGCAAAGCGAAGGCGAAGAGATGCAACCATCGTGGTCTCTGTTCAGGAGGTAGTCTTGTAACAGAAAATTACTCAAACATTGAACCGGAAGAGTTGCTGCAAACTTTCCGGTTCAATGTTTTTGCGATTGTTTCAAATGCCAATCTTTAGCCCAAGAAGCACGCTGTTGCTTGATAATCTGTTGTTTTCAAAGACGGTATCAACAGTAACATTCGTTGCAAAATAGCGGTAGCGTGCATCAAGTTTTATATTGCTGCTGAGCGGAATTGTGACGCCGAAGCCAACCTGGTATGCCAATGCAGTTTCATTGATGGAGGGCAGGTCAGGCCGTCCTCCACGCATGGCAAGGCTGCCGGTATTGACATCAGCCACCCCAACACCAGCAGTTACATAAGGTTGTGCTGTACCGAAAACAGGAATATCATAGTAGCCGTTGGCGAGAAAAGAGGTCACGGAGATATTTCTGTTTACATTTATCCAGTAATAGTTTTTATTGTCATTGGTCTGATATCCAACTTCTCCCTCAATTCTACAGTTGTTCTTGAAACCATAGCCAACAGCTCCAAGAAGCGTCATGCCTGAGTTATAGTTATAGTAGTTGCTGAAATCGCCATTGCTCATTTCTACTCCACCAATATCAGCACTAACATACGCTCCGGAAGGTGATGCTGCCGGCGCTATCAACCTGCCACGACGAGTATAGACAACAGAAGGCGAAGGTGATGGGGACCAGAGGCCATTTCCTGTTTCTATAGCTGAATCCGGTATTGCCTTTCTGGTATCCACGCCATCTTCGGCGAAAGCCGGTGCAGCCCATAGGCCAACTCCAGCAACTAATAATGCGATTACTGTCTTTTTCATTGTTTTCTTGTTTATTCGTTACAATCAGGAGCTTTCTTATATCCCTTTGACAAACAATGTATACCTGCGTCCATGAACATAACTCATTCCTTTATCTTGTCGTGATCGATATCAGCTGATCGACTGTCACGATGCGTGTCATTTTGATTTTTGCTGTTATCGAGATCACCATGATCTCCATTAGTTCGCGACTCAATATCACGTGCTTCCCTTATATCATCAAGGTTATGCTTTCTTATGATATCTGGCAGATCGTTTTCATGGATAACAACCCATGGCCCACGGCAATCAGGAGCAGAATACCAGAACTTGTTATTGTATATATAGTAAAGATGATCGTAATAGATCATGTCATAAGGAGTGCATAGAGAAACAGAAAAGCCGTATCCCGGCAGAACAATAAAACTCGGTCGTGTATCAATAACCAGATATCCTCCATTCCATGCCCAATATGGATTTCCCCATACCCAATAAGGTCTTCTCCATACACCATAAGAGCCTCTCCCTCCCCAATGAGAGCCACCTCGCCACTCTCGAGAATGCATTCTGCCTTCAGCATGAGCTCCAGTGGGAAATGTACCAAGAAGTATTCCTGCAATTCCTGCAGCTAAACAAATATTTTTTTTCATGGGTTTTCTCCCTCTCCTTTTTAGGTATTATCTTTTGTCTCTACCTGTCTATGAGATTGATATCGTGTTGCTCTGGTATTTCATCATAATACATTTAAAGGGTTTGACGATCAATTTGTTTATTTCCTTCGCAAGAATTTCAAAACATGAGATCTATGGTATCGTGTTCGAAAACAAAGTCAACGATTCTTGGTACTGCTCTTCTATCTGCAGCTATGGCACTGCCTTCAGTGCAGTTTGCCTATGCTGAGGCAGCTCCGGATGAAAGCGTGGTAAGCTTCAAATATCTGCATTACCAAGACAGTCAGATAGGTGATGGGGTCAATAGTATCAGTGGAGCCTCTTCAGCTGGTTCGTCAAGCAGGATGGGAGTAAATGCCTACTCCGTGAAGGCTGTAGTGCCCGTTGCAGGGGTGTGGTCTTTAGGGACAAGCTTCACCTCTGATTCAGTTTCCGGCGCATCTCCCATGTATCATTCCTCGGGCTTGACAAAGATGACTGACTTACGTCGTGCAATAGATGTTGAGCTGACACGCTACTTTTCAAGCGGAACATTGAGTTTCGGCAGCGGCTATTCCAAGGAGAGCGATTATCTTTCACGCACCTTTTCTCTTCAGGGGAGTCTCTCAACGGACGATAAAAACAGCACGTTTACTCTTGGCGGCAGCATGAACCGTGATGACATTAATCCGGTTATTCCGCCATATACCGAATACAAAAAAAAGATCTACTCTGGTATTTTCGGCATTACAAGGATTTTATCAAAGGGGGATATTGTTCAGCTCAATCTTGGGTACTCTAACGGGAACGGTGATTTTTCGGATCCCTATAAGGTCAATGATCATCGACCAACAAAACGCAATAATACAACGATTCTCACTCGCTGGAACCATCATTTTGACTGGACTGACGGCACGGCGAGGCTTTCGTATCGCTATTATTCAGATACTTTCGGTATTAGAGCACATACACTTGAAGGTGAATATGTTCAGCCTCTCCTCAATGGCTGGACAGTGGCCCCTTTACTTCGGCTCTACAGCCAACGTGAAGCTGACTTTTATGTTGCTGTCGGTACTGTTGAAAAAGCAGACCCTACGCAACCAACTCCTCCTCCCGCTGGTGCCGTTCATTATTCAGAGGACCAGCGCATGTCAGCTTTCGGTGCAATCACGCTGGGATTGAAGGTCACCAAACAATTGAGTCGAGATTGGATGGCTGACGTCAAATACGAGGAGTATGAGCAAAGAAGTAAATGGAGCGTGTATGGCAACGGCGATTCCGGTTTGGCACCGTTTGGTGCAAGAAGCATTCAGGTTGGTCTATCGAAAAAGTTTTAGCCTTTGAACATGTTGATGTGATTTTCGGACTTCCCTAAGATTGGACAGACTTTCCTGAAAGAGGTCGCCAAAATTATCATGTTTATATAATCATCGGACTGAGTTACAGTGTTACTGAGAATCTCGACCTCGATAGAGGATTGCAAGGGGGCTCACCGGTATGACTATGAAATTTTAGACCGACCTGATACTCAATTTACCATCTCAACCGATGAAACACCATTGTCTGCAATCGTTATGGCAATGGTGGAAGGGTTGCAGCAAACCGGACACTCTTCCGTCACTTCCTGACTGCCTTCTGAACAATCAACCTGCAGTTCCATAACTTCACCGCAATAGGGACATTGCACTGAAATTGTCTCCAGAATATTCATTGTTTATTGTAAGTTTAGAATGAAGGTCCGCCCTGATGAGACATTCCATGAAATCCCCACATTGCCCCAAACAGTGTGGTAATCACCGCCATGATAAGGCTAATCAGCATGGAAAAAATGACAAGCGCCGGAATACTGGCAAAAACCCATTTTACCATAAACATGACCATTGACCAGAAAGGCATACGGATATCGGTAACCACAACTTTCTCTGCATCCTGATATTTTTTTTCGTCCATTCAGCTTATTGTTTTATTTCGCAAAGTTTCGGAGCATACCTGCCATAAGCTTAACCTTACTTTTTCCGATTTTTCATTTCCTCCTGCATTTTCTTCACCATGGCTTCGAGATCCTTTTTATTGCTGGAAGATGAGCCAAGATGTATCGCAGGAAATTCAGTTTTGGTATAACCATCGGGAACCTTGAACAGAGAAGCCTCAAGACCGTGTTTCTCAACTTTGGTCAGTTCAGTAATAATGTTGGCCTGCTTATGCCATATTTTTACCGGAAAACCATCAAGACCTTCCGCTTTCATTCTCTTTGCTAAGAGCGGCATGTTCTTGTCATTTGCACTCTGCATCCGAGCGTAGGTAAAATAATCAAGGATCTCTTTTGAAACCCACATTTCCATCACTGATTCTCCGTGAGTGATCCTAACATGGGTACAGTTGTATCCATTAACCTGCTCCTTACCGAGATTTTCAATTTTCGCATTGTTATAACTATCAGACTTTTCGGCTCCGGCTATCTCCTTTTTCATTGCATCGGTATCGATTACCGAATAGGATTTTTGCGATGTATTGATGAGATAGACAAGATTCGGAGTTTCAGAAGGAGAAATTATAACCATCTGTATGTCCGAAGGCATGTTTTTCATGTGTGAGGTACTCTCAGTACGTACCCCCTGCTTTGCAATAAAGAGCCTGGTTTCCGTGGAACCAGCCTCTGGGATGGTGGTCTGCATGGTCAGAGTACCTTCGAACGGCAGGATAGAGGGCAGCAAAGAGGTGCCTGTTTCACTGATTTTTGAGGACGAACCAGTCTCATTTTTTTTGTTGCTGCAGGCACCGAGTGTCAGCAAACCAATGAGAAGAACCAGAAGTGGAGAAACAGCTTTTCGCATACTGGGTAACTGTTTATGGTTAAAGGAAAACTCTTGGTGAACGTTACTTTAACGGTAATATTTCGATAGGAAAAGTTACATCAACGTGAGTGAAAACAGAAATAAAATTATGAGGTTTCAACACTGAACATGTCGAGATAGAGGGCTTCTTTTTCCTCAATCAGTTTGCGATCGTCAGGCGACTGGTCGTCATAACCGATGAGGTGAAGTGCGGAGTGGAAGGTGACGCGCAACAGTTCCTGCTGAAAGTCTGTCGTGAACCTGGCGGCATTTTCTTTGACAACATCGAGCGAGATATAAAATTCACCATCGATATCATTTCCCTTGTTGTAGCGGAAGGTAATGGTATCGGTAGGATAATCGTGCTGCAAAAACTCGCGGTTGATGCGTTGTATCATTTTATTGCCGCAATAGACCGCCACAATCGATTCCACCGTACAGCCCTCATGTTTCACAACCAGAAGAATTGCTTTTTCAAGCATCTGCTCCGAAAACACCCTTTTTGTGGTGTTATAAATCTGTAGCGTCATAATAAAGCGATTGAAGAGGATGCAATGAGAGCATCAATATGTTTACGCTGGCTTTTACGGACACGGAAGGTCAGTTCAACCTGTTCATCAATACAACAATTGTCAATAACCTCAGTGTGCTCGTAGAGATAGCTGATCAGTTTATAATCTGCAACATGCACGCTTATTTTGCGTTCCGTGTATTCACGTGCAAGATGCTGGCCGATGATCTCTTTCAGGAGAACAATATTAATGCCACGGACAGCGGAAATAAATACCGCATCAGGATATTTTGCTCTGATATCCTTCAAGAGAGAGGGGTCTTCAAGAGCGTCGATTTTGTTGAAGACCTCGATAATATTGTCGTGCTCAACGCCGATATCTTTGAGGGTGGTTTTTACTACCTCCATCTGATCCTCAAATCCGTGATGGCTGATATCGATGACATGCAGCAGAAAATCGGCCTGCAACACCTCATCAAGGGTTGATTTAAAACTCTCGACCAGGGTGTGAGGCAGTTTGCGAATAAACCCTACCGTATCCGACAAAAGAACAAGCTTGTTGATGTTCAGTTCAAGCCGGCGGGTTTTGGTGTCGAGCGTGGCGAAGAGTCTGTTTTCGGCAAAAGCCTGGGCCTCAGGGCAGAGGGTGTTCATAAGGGTTGACTTGCCAGCATTGGTATACCCTACAAGTGAGACTCTCGGAATTGTCTGCCGACCTTGTGTCTGGGTATCGTGCTGCAGTGAGACCTCTTTGAGCTTTTTTTTCAGCAGGGAGATGCGGTTACGGACCAGTCGGCGATCGGTCTCAATCTGGGTTTCACCTGGACCTTTGTTGCCAATACCGCCCTTCTGTTTCGACAAATGAGTCCATTGACCCGTAAGACGGGGTAGCATGTATTCAAGCTGGGCAAGTTCAACCTGCATTTTGGCCTGAGCAGATTGAGCCCGTATGGCAAAAATCTGCAGAATCAGGGCAGTACGGTCGATAACCTTGCATTCGAGCTTCTGTTCGAGATTTCTTGCCTGAGCGGGAGAAAGATCGTCATCAAAAATCACAAGATCAATTTCCTTCTCCTTGACAAATAAAACCAGCTCTTCAACCTTCCCTTTTCCTATACAATAGGCAGGGTCACGCAGTTTTTTATCCTGTATGAACGACTCGACTACATCAGCTCCTGCTGTATCGGCAAGAAAAACGAGTTCATTAAGATATTCCTCAACAAGAGTTCTTGGTATTTCTGGGGGGGAACACAGACCGACAAGAATGGCCTTTTCCCTTTTATTTTCTGAGGTAACAGTATTCAACAGGGCAATAATTGATTATATAAGTTGTTAAAGGAGAGTGGCCGTTAACTTGACATGTTGGTATATTACAACCATTGTTTTATCTTGACAACTCCTTTTGTTAACGAAATCAAATCTTAAAAAGTTACACATTTTTACTTTTACAGCGTTCTGTAAAGGGATAGAAGAGCTGTGACAACCTGAACAGGCTAATATAAGCGCGCAATATCAGATGAATGACAGCTATAATAAAAAAAATGCTGCACCGGAAACAGAAAAGCTGATAACGCTTGAAAATGCTTATGCTTACTGCAGGCAAATCTCCCGGCATCACGCTAAAACATTCTACCTTGCAAGCATGTTTCTGTCTAAAAAGCAGCAGAAACCTATTTTTGCCATTTATGCCCTTTTGAGGACAGTCGATGATATTGTCGATATGGCAGAAGACAAGCTTAAAGATGGTCAGATTACCAGCGATGAGATCAGCAGGATGCTTGACGGCTGGAAATCAAGGCTTCAAGCGTGCTATAACGGTCATGTTGATAATGATCCGATCATGATGGCCTGGCACGATACCCTGAAAAGCTTTTCAATCCCGATTGAGTTGCCGCTTGATCTGATGGATGGTGTTGCCATGGATATTGAGTTCAAACCCTTCGAGACCTTTGATGAACTCTATGTGTATTGTTACAAGGTCGCTGCTGTTGTGGGGCTGATGACTTCTGAAATTTTCGGATACAGCAATAAACAAGCTCTGGAGCATGCCATAGAGCTTGGAATAGCAATGCAGCTGACCAATATTCTGCGCGATATCGGTGAAGATGTCGACCGTGGAAGGATCTATCTTCCTCTTGAGGATCTGCGACGTTTCAACTATTCGAAAGAAGAGTTCATGCAAAAAAAAATAAATCCTAACTTCATCCATCTTATGAAGTTTCAGATAGAGCGGGCAAGAAGTTACTACAGCTCTTCGGAAAAAGGAATCCCGATGCTTGAGAGGCAAAGCCGATTTGCCGTCTGCATCAGCAGCATCAATTACGGGAATATTTTAAGCGCTATCGAGAAAAACAATTACGATGTATTTTCAAAAAGGGCCTATCGTTCTTTTTATCAGAAAATCAGTACCATTCCATCGGTCTGGCTTAAAACCAGACTTGGTTCCTGAAGTTTAAAAACATACGAGATCATGCATAAAGAAAACGAACAGAACCCGAATAACCCTGAACAACCCGCTCAGCCCTCTTTGAATGACCAGATGCAACGACGTCTTGAGGAGCGCCAGCATCTCCTGGAGGCTGGAGTCAACCCCTACCCGACACATTTTGAGGTCAGCCATTCTTCGACAGATATTATTATTCATTTCAAAGAAGATATCAAGGAAGCTGTATCGGTTGCGGGAAGGATCATGACCATCAGAAAAATGGGAAAGGCATCATTTTTCCATCTTCAGGACTCCAAGGGCAGAATCCAGATATACCTGAAAAAAGATGAGGTTGGTGAAGCAACCTACGACACTTTCAAACTTCTTGATATCGGAGATATTGTCGGCGTGAAGGGTTATACCTTCAAAACAAGAACCGGCGAGATATCTGTCCATGCTGAAACGTTGGAGCTGCTCACGAAATCGCTTCGACCGATACCCGTCGCAAAGGAAAAAGAGGTTGATGGAGAGAAGGTTGTTTTTGACGCTTTCACCGACAAAGAGCTTCGTTACCGCCAGCGATATGTTGATCTGATTGTCAATCCTGAGGTCAAGGAGACCTTTATCAAGCGTTCTGCTATTGTATCGTTCATGCGGCAATTTTTTGCCAAACAAGGGTGGCTTGAGGTTGAAACACCCATCCTGCAACCTATTTACGGAGGTGCAGCCGCACGTCCCTTCACGACACATCACAATGCTCTTGATATGCAGCTATACCTGCGTATCGCCAATGAGCTTTATCTCAAACGACTTATTGTGGGCGGGTTTGACGGGGTCTTCGAATTTGCCAAGGATTTCCGGAACGAGGGAATCGACCGTTTCCACAACCCTGAATTCACTCAGGTCGAACTCTATGTTGCCTACAAGGATTACAACTGGATGATGAAACTGGTCGAGGAGCTTATCTGCCAGACGGCTCTCGAGGTCAACAAAAGCGATGTGACCCGTTTTTTAGGCAACGACATCAATCTGAAGCCTCCGTTCAAACGACTGAGCATTATCGACGCTATTGCCGAATACACCGGTCAAAATATTCGGGGGAAATCGGAAGAGGAGTTACGCTACACTGCTAAAGATCTTGGACTGGCACTTGATCCAAAAATCAGCAGCGGCAAAATTATTGATGAGATTTTCGGTGAATTTGTAGAACCAAAACTGATTCAGCCGACGTTTATAACTGATTATCCTACAGAAATGTCTCCGCTTGCCAAGGAACACCCTTCACAACCTGGAATCGTTGAGCGGTTTGAGCTTATTGTCGGTGGCAAAGAGGTCTGCAACTCTTTTTCGGAACTGAACGATCCGGTCATACAGCGTGAGAGACTTGAATCCCAGGCTCGCTTAAGGCAGCGGGGTGATGAAGAGGCTATGATTGTTGATGAAGACTTCCTCCGCGCGATCGAGTATGGCATGCCGCCATGCGCGGGTCTTGGAATAGGAATCGACCGCCTGGTAATGCTTATTACCGGAGAGGAGTCGATCAGAGATGTTATCTTCTTTCCTCACCTGAAGCCGGAATAGGGTGCGGGTTGTAGTAGGCACGGTACCACAGTACAAATCGGCGGATACCTTCCTGTACTGTGGTTTCCGGTTTGTAGTGGACATCCTCCATGAGTTGATCGACATCGGCATAGGTGTCGGGTACATCGCCGGGCTGCATGGGGAGAAACTCTTTTGTGGCGGTCTGGCCAAGCTCTTGTTCGAGAGCTTTTATGTAGTCCATGAGGTCGACTGGGCTGCTGTTACCGATATTATAGACTCTCCATGGTGCGCGACTCGAACCGGTATCAGGTTTGAGTCCTGACCACTCTGGATTGGACTCTGCAACATGATCGAGCGTCCTGAGAACTCCTTCGGCAATATCATCGATAAAGGTAAAATCCCTGCGATGCTTGCCGTAGTTGAAAACCTGAATAGGCTTGTTGTTTACAATAGCATCGGTAAAAAGAAAGAGAGCCATATCAGGCCTTCCCCAAGGACCGTAGACGGTAAAAAAACGAAGCCCGGTTGTTGGCAGATTATAGAGGTGACTGTAGGTATGCGCCATCAACTCGTTGGCCTTCTTGCTTGCAGCATAAAGGGAAAGTGGATGATCGACATTGTCGTGCACCGAAAAAGGCATTGTCTCGTTGGAACCATACACCGAACTTGAGGAGGCGTAAACCAGATGTTTGACCCCATGATGCCGGCACCCTTCAAGAATATTCAGGAAACCGAGAATGTTGCTGTTGATGTAGGCGTGTGGATTGATCAGGGAATAACGAACGCCTGCCTGGGCGGCAAGATTGATCACCCGTTCAAATCCGCCAGTCGAGAAAAGCTTTTCCATGGCGTCGCGGTCGGCAATGTCGGCTTTTATAAAGGTGAATCCCTCGTAAGGTAAAAGCATTGTAAGCCGCGCCTCCTTGAGTGTGACATCGTAATAGTCATTCATGTTATCGATGCCAGTGACCCGGTCACCGCGCTCAAGCAACTGCCTGCAGACATGAAAGCCTATAAATCCGGCTGCGCCGGTCACCAGTATATGCATCAGCTGCAATCGTTAAAATGTTACATAACCTATTACGCAAGATCATAAAATACCCCTTATGTCCTGTTTGTGCTGTATGATAAAAACAATTTACCGCCCTGACAAGACAAAACATAAGGTATCTGCCCAAGAGAAAAAAAAAGTTGCAACCATCGGAAATAGTTTTTTTCCTTCGATGAGTAACTTATTTAGGTTTTTATTATCAATATCCGAATTTATTTAAGTATATAGAGAACATTAAAAGTAAACAAAAGCTGATTCTCCATAAACAAGAAGGAAATATCCGTATGAGTCGCTTTTTTGAGCGATATGAAGCAGAAACCAGCCGGTTTTTTGATGAGGTTATCTCAAAGGAAGGAATCGCCCGGCCTCATTACGACAAACTGCTTCACCGCTTCGGTCAGTTTTCGATTGATGATATCAAAGCCCGCCGAGAAATTGTTAACATTTTTTTTCGGAATCAGGGTATCACCTTTACCGTTTACGGCGAGGAAGAGGGTGTGGAGCGGATTTTTCCCTTCGATCTTATTCCGAGAGTTGTAGCGGCTCATGAATGGCAGGCCATCGAAAAAGGTCTTGTGCAGAGAATTACAGCACTCAATGAGTTTCTGTATGATATCTATCACACTCAGAAAATCCTCAAAGACAAAATAATCCCTCCGGAACTGATTTTAGGAAGCCAGCATTTCAGAAGGGAGTTTGTTGGTGTAAACCCTCCGCTTGGTATTTACATTCATGTCACCGGAAGCGATATCATTCGCGATGGCGATGGCAACTACTTAGTTCTTGAAGACAACCTGCGCACCCCGAGCGGCGTCTCTTATATGCTGCAAAACCGGCAGGCGATGAAACGGGCGTTTCCGGTACTCTTTGACAAATACAAGATCCGACCGATAGAAAATTATCCGCAGGAACTTCTGCGCACCCTGCAGGAGATCAGTCCTGATTCCCGTCGCGAACCGAATGTTGTGGTTCTTACTCCCGGCATCTACAATTCCGCCTATTTTGAACACAGTTTCCTTGCCCGACAGATGGGCGTTGAACTGACTGAAGGAAAAGATCTTGTCGTCAACAATAATAAGGTCTACACCAGAACTACCCGTGGCCTTGAGCGGGTTGATGTGATTTACAGAAGAGTTGATGATGCCTATATTGATCCCCTTGTGTTCCGCCCGGATTCGAAGCTTGGTGTCGCTGGTCTTGTCAATGCATATCGCAAAGGGAATGTGACGCTGGCCAATGCCATTGGAACCGGCGTGGCTGATGACAAGGTCATTTACAGCTTTGTGCCTGAAATCATCAAATACTATCTTGGTGAAGATCCGATTCTGCAGAATGTACCGACATGGCTTGCCAGCAATCCTTCACATCTGAAATATATCCTTGAAAATTTAGGAACACTTGTTGTCAAGGCGGCGAATGAATCCGGCGGATACGGTATGCTGATAGGACCTGAATCAACAATTGAACAGCAGGAGAATTTTGCCGAAATGATTGTGGCTCATCCCCGCAACTACATTGCGCAGCCAACTATTTCGCTGTCGCGTCACCCCAGCTTTTTCAATGACACCGACCTTTGGGGATGTCATATCGATCTGCGCCCCTATGTTTTGTATGGTAAAACTGTTACTATTGTTCCGGGTGGACTGACAAGAGTTGCCCTCAAGCGTGGGTCACTGGTTGTCAACTCCTCTCAGGGCGGTGGCAGCAAGGACACCTGGGTTGTCGATGAATAAACACTAATCACTGATTATCTATGTTAAGCCGTGTTGCCGAATCCCTGTTCTGGATGAGTCGTTATTTTGAACGGGCTGAAAACACAGCAAGGTTCCTCGATGTCAATTTCAACCTGCTGCTCGACCTGAATAAAATTACTCATGTCGAGAATCCGAATTACTGGATAGCTCTCATTCTTGTCACCAGCGACAAGGAACGTTTCAACAATCTGTACGGCGAGTACAGTGCACAGAGCGTTACCGATTATCTGGTGTTCAACAAAAATAATCCGAACTCCATCATCTCCTGTATCGGTCTGGCAAGAGAAAATGCGCGGAGCATTATCGAAAGCATATCAAGCGAAATGTGGGAGCAGGTCAACAATCTCTACCACTATCTGCAGAGCGTTACGCCGCACTTCGTTCATAATGATCCCTACGGGTTTTACAAGGAGATCAAAAACGCATCTCATCTTTTTCAGGGGATTACGGATAACACCTTTTCCCGTAATGAAGGATGGGACTTCATCCAGATTGCCAAGTATCTTGAACGAAGCGATAATATAGCACGGCTTATTGATGTCAAGTACCACATGCTGCTTTCAGAGGCACAGAGCCAGGCTGAGATTGTAGAGGGATCGGAGGATATTATTCAATGGATGGCCGTGCTTAAAAGCTGCAGTGCTCTGGAGGCCTTCCGTAAAGTCTATCTGTCAAAAATCGATCCTGACAACATCCTGCGTTTTCTCATTCTTGACAGAACATTTCCACGCAGCATCAACTTTTCAGTCTGTGCTGCTGAAGATGCTTTATGGCGCATATCGGGAAGCTCACGTCACCGCTATGTCAACAATGCTGACCGGCTGATCGGAAAATTAGAAGCAGAGCTCAGCTATACCAACATTGAAGATATCTATTCGAAAGGATTACACGTTTATCTTGAAGATCTTGAACAGCGGTTGGTTAAAGTTGGCGAACAAGTGCACCTTACCTATTTTGCCTATCATACCCCTGAAATTGAATCATCGGATATTGCTGAAGCACTTCCTTTTACCGGAGTTGCCGGAGGACGTCCTAACTGGAGCCAAGCACAACAGCATCAGCAGCAACAGCAGCAATAACCTGACACACTTAACCATGAGAGCATGATTGTAAAAGTTGAACATTCCACCCTGTTTGAATATGATAATCCGATCTATGAAACAGCTACTGAAGTAAGGCTGCACCCTGACAACAACCATGCTGCGCCACAGCGGTGTGCAAGCTTCAAGCTGGAGGTCGATCCCCCAGCAACTATTTTTGAATACACCGATTTCTACGGCAACATTGTCAATCATTTCAACCTGCTCCAGAGTCATAAACAGGTGAAAATCGTTGCAACTTCCGTGGTTGAAACCGGTATTGGACACTGTGCCGCCTCGGAAGATGAGGATATTTTTCTCATCGACTTCACCTGCCAGAGTCGCTATGTGCATTTTGATCAGGCTATACGTGACTTTGCTTCCATTTTCGCCACCAATACCGACAGTTTTCAGCTTGCTGAATCGATATGCCGGCACATCAATGAATCATTCATCTACGAACCTGGAGTAACCGACGTACACAGTACCAGTGCGGTCGTGATGGCACTTGGACGGGGAGTCTGCCAGGATTTTGCCCATATCATGCTTGCTGCCTGCCGCTATCTCGGTGTGCCTGCCCGATATGTCAGCGGTTACCTTTTCGGGGGAAGCACTCCGGATGGACGGGATGAAGCTACTCACGCATGGTGTGAAGTTTATTGCGGCAAGGAGAAAGGGTGGATCGGTATGGACCCCACACACAGCACCCTTTTTGTCGATGAGCGATATATCAAAATCGGTTCGGGGAGAGACTATGATGACGTTCCGCCTGTACGCGGCACGTATAAAGGCAATGGTCTGGAAACTCTGAAGGTATCGGTCAAAGTCAGCTCAATGGAATAAAGTAGCTCCTGAACAGATCCCCCTGCCTCCGGCATGAACGCTTCCATACCGGAGGCTCATTAAAATCACGGCCTAAGAAACAATAACCACGGAGCGTAAGAGCTCTTTGAGTTTTATCGTCAGCTCATTGATAAAAAAGGGCTTTCGGATAAAGCCGATTGCATCGCCGAGCATGCCGCGTTGAGCGGTACACACGTGAGCGGAACCTGATATAAACAAGGTTTTTAACTTGGGAAAGATCGTTAAAAGCTGTTTGGAAAGATCGCAGCCATTCACGTCCGGCAAGACTGCATCAACCAGAAGCAGATCAATATCGCCCCGGTATTCATGTGCGATCCTGACGGCTGCATCCGGTGTATCAACGGCAAGTACACTATAACCTGTTTTTTCAAGCATACGTTTATAGAGATTCAGGGTATCCTGTTCTTCTTCAACCAGCAATATCGTTTCTTTCAATTCCATGCCTGGATGCGGTTGCTCATCTTCAGAAAAATAGTTTTTCCCTGAATAACGATGTAAATAAAAGGTAAAGACGGTTCCTTTACCCAATTCAGTCCGGCAATCAACATATCCCCGGTTCTGTTTGGCTATACCATAGGCTATCGACAAGCCAAGACCCATGGCTTTGCCTGCCTCCCAGGCTGTAAAAAAAGGTTCGAAAATATGGGGAAGATGCTGTTTTTCTATCCCGATGCCATTATCACTCACGATAAGCATCACATAGTTTCCTGGTACAAGGCATGCATGATCGGCGGCGCAATCATCGTTATCGACTGAAATCCGGCTGGTTTCGATGGTGATTTGACCTTTACCGGCTATTGCATATCGAGCATTGAAACAGAGAATGGCAAGAAGCTGATCAATCTGCGAAGGATCAATTTTTATCAGCGTTTTTTGTCTGTCAGGTATCCAGACAAGTGAATTTTTTTCGCCGACAAGCTCTCTCAATGTACTCAGATTTCCTTCAACAAGAATGTTCAAATCAATAACGATCGGCATAACAACACTACTTCGTGCAAACGTCAACAGTTGACTCATCATATCGGAATAACTGCAAGTGGTTTCCAGAATATCCCTCAAGTTATTTACCAGCGAGTTGCTTAATGGCTGGTGAGCCAGCGCCATCCTGACATTATCATGAATGATATCGAGCATGTGACTGTAGTTACAGCCCATTTTTTTGATAAAACAGCCGACAAATGCCATTTTCTGAGTCTGAATCAACGATGAGAATACATTTTTTTCCGACTGATCCGCACGTTTACGGGAAACAAGATCACTGGCAATATCTGCAAAACTTTTGACCACACATTCATCGTACTCATCATAACAAGCAGATTTTCCTCCAACCCCGACTATTGCTGTAACCATATCCCCTTTTATGACGGGAACAACCAATGTCCGCCTGAATTTCGAATGATTATCTGGTCTGCTGATGACAATCTCTGACGTATTGCATTCATTATGGACGACTGTTCGCTGCGCCCGTAATACCTCAACAAAATGCTTTATCTGGTTTAACCAGTCCGGTTCGCCATCTCCTTGAGTACCAAGCGTCTTCCTGATGGAATTGCTGGATAAAACCTGCAGGTCATGTTCACTCATATCCTCCCTGAGAAAGTAGCAAAACCCGATCGTACTCTCGGTAAGGCGTTCGGCCTCATCGAGCGTTGCCTGAAGCAGTTCTTCAAGTGAACAGGTATCAGCTTTGTCAAACAGGCTGGCACGAAACAGAGAATGAAATTCTATGCCCTTGCGCGCCGTGACATCATGGAGCACGCCTACGATGATCGGATTTCCCTGATCTGTGGCATATTGTAAATGCAGCTCTCCCCAAAAAAGGGAACCATTTTTTCTGCGAAAGTGCAATTCGAGTATCTGCTTCGGAAGGGTATTGGTGGCGGTTTTATTGATGGCGGCAAGAGTTCCAGGAATATCTTTTTCTTCTTCAAGAAATTCGGCAAAGGATTTCCCTATCATTTCATCCGGCATAAACCCAAAGAGGGTTTCAGCTGGCGGCGAAACATAGCTCAATATCGAGTTGCCATCAACAGTAAAAATAACCCCATTGAGGTTCTCTGTAATGAAGCGAAACTGATGTGCTGTTTGAAGAAGAGTATCTTCCTCCCGCTTCCGTGCGGTGATGTCGAGTATCATACAGATGACGAAAGGATTTCCATCAACCATTATCCTTCTGCCCGTCATCATGAACCAGCGTAACTCCTGCTCTCCCTGAAAAAGAACCCTTGCTTCTGCTGTTTCTGCATAGCCTTTTGTCAGGACATTCAACAGTTTTTCTTTGATAAGCGGCTGATCGGCATGATAAATCAGCTTGTCAATAACATTAATACGATCTTTCGCTCTGCGAGGTTTGACTGCTGCTTTCTGCTGGAAAGAGTCACTCCAACTGACAAAATACCCTTTGGTATCAATAACGAAAACGGAGTGCAGGACAACCTCTGAAATACCATTCCTTACCGCCTGCGTATCCTCTCCGAAGTGTTTCCGGTTAACGGTACGCATGTCTGTTTTTTTACTGCACCTGGTTTTCTGCATAGGTATTGGGTTACATTCTAAAAGTCCACATCATTGAGGAAAAAAAATAGAATAAAGGTCCCGTGCAGCTCGAAGTCCATCATGAGTAGCGTGCTGGATAATCAATATAGGTGCAAGTTGTCGGCTGCTAAAAAAAGTATAAATTACGTTTTATCCATATTAATGTATTAATATTTTATCACAATTACGTCATGACACGTATAAATTAATATATTATTTTCAAAAAAATCACTACCCTTTTCAAATATTTTCCATCTGGGTATTATCGCCATGAAAAGCTGACGACAGTCGCTTTCCATGCTTTTTTTTGTGCGGGTCATTGGCTACCTTGAGGTTATGAAATTCAGCATCATTACCACCGATCCTCACTCTTCCGCCCGATGTGGAGTTCTTGAAACCGACCATGGGATTGTTCCTACTCCTGTATTTATGCCTGTCGGCACACGCGCAAGCGTCAAGTCGGTTGAGCCACGGGAACTGAAAGAGAGCAGCGTCCACATCATTCTGGCCAATACCTACCATCTCTACCTGAAACCTGGCAACGACATTCTTTTTAAAGCTGGCGGTGTGCACCGGTTTATGAACTGGGATGGGCCTCTCCTGACGGACAGTGGTGGATACCAGGTCTACTCGCTCTCTGACCTTCGCAAGATCTCAGAGGAGGGGGTCATGTTCAAATCGCACCTTGATGGTTCGAAACAGCACTTCACCCCTGAAAATGTCGTTGAAACCCAGCGTATTATTGGTAGTGACATCATGATGCCACTTGATGAGTGCCCTCCTTCAACAGCCGAAAAGGAGTATATCCGCACATCCGGAGAGCTGACAATCCGCTGGGCTGAACGGGCAAAAAAACATTTTACGACGACCTCTTCCCTTTATGGTCACGATCAATACCTTTTCGGCATTACACAAGGCGGCATCCATGAGGATCTACGCAAAATTTCGACGGAGGCTTTGGTCGATCTTGATTTTGACGGATATTCAATAGGCGGCATGGCGGTCGGAGAACCGGCTGCTGAAATGTACCGGATCCTTGAACTTTCCCATACTCTGCTTCCCGAAGAGAAACCGCGCTACCTGATGGGGGTCGGCACTCCGGAAAACATCCTCAATGCCATTGAACGCGGTGTTGATATGTTTGACTGCGTTATACCCACTCGTGAAGGGCGGAACGGCAGGGTCTATACCCGCCACGGAAAGATGAACCTGCGGTCAGCGAAGTATGCTGCTGACTTCTCCTCAATTGATGAAGGATTCGACAACCATGTGTGCCGGAACTTCTCTCGCGCTTATATCCGCCATCTTCTGAATGTCGGTGAAATTCTCGGTCTGAAACTGTGCACGCTGCAGAATATCTCTTTTTTCATGTGGCTGACTGCAACGGCACGAAAACAGATACAACAAGGCGCTTTCAAAGAGTGGAAAATGGATTTTCTTGAACGATTCAATAGCAATGAACAAGCATAAAGTATTTCTTCTGAGCCTCGGCTGCTCGAAAAACACGGTCGATTCGGAGCGCCTGATGGCACAGGCTGAAGCTTCGGGGATCATCTTCACTGACTTGGCTGATGAGGCTGATACTATTCTTATCAACACCTGCGGGTTTATTGCCGATGCCAAAGAGGAATCCATTACCGAAACTCTGGCAGCCATTGATAAAAAAACCGAGGGGGTCGTTAAACGGGTTTATGTGATGGGATGCCTTACTGAACTGCATAGAACAGAGCTGCAGGAAGAGATGCCGGAAGTTGACGGTTTTTTCGGCACCCGTGAACTGCCGGAAGTGCTTGCCGCTCTCGGGTCCGAGTACCGCGAAGAGCTTTACGATAAACGATCATTACTGACACCACCTCACTATGCGTATCTCAAGATTGCCGAAGGATGCAACCGCGCCTGTTCTTTCTGCTCAATTCCGAAAATAAGAGGAAGATACATAAGCCAACCGCCTGAACAGTTGCTCAGAGAAGCTACTCTGCTGAAAAGCTCAGGGGTCAAAGAGCTGAATGTTATCGCGCAGGACATCAGCATGTACGGCTATGATCTTGAGGGAAAAACATTGCTGAACGACCTCGTGCTTCGCTTGTCAGATATTGGTTTCGACTGGATCAGACTGTTCTATGCCTACCCTGTGAACTTTCCGCTTGAGGTAATCGACACCATGCGGAAACGGGAAAATATCTGCAACTATCTTGACATTCCGCTGCAGCACTGCAACAGCAGAATTCTGCAATCAATGAACCGAGGAATCAATAAAAGTGACACCATCCGTCTTATTGAGACCATAAGAGAAAAAAACCCGGACATCCGGCTGAGAACCACGATGATCGCAGGATATCCAGGGGAGACCCGTGAAGAGTTTGAAGAGTTGTTGCAATTCGTTGAAGAAACCGGTTTTGATCGACTTGGCTGCTTCCCTTACTGTCACGAGGAACATGCTCCCTCTTATTCGTTTGAGGAGACGCTCAGCGAAGATGAAAAAAGAGATCGGGTCGCTGAACTCATGGAGGTACAGGAAAGAGTATCGGAAGAAAAAAACCTGATTTTCGAGGGAAAAGAGGTCAAGGTTCTGATTGATATGATCGAAGATACTACCGCGATCGGCCGAACGGAATATGATGCTCCGGAGGTTGACAATGAATGCATCCTCACCATGGGAGAGAAGCATGTCAGGGTCGGCTCATTCTGTTTGGCAAGCATCACCGATACCACCGCTTTTGAGCTGCATGGTTCAGTAGTTTAGTTATGAGCATTCGACATATCAAATCCTTTCGTCCCGTTGCGGCAGGCAATTTATCGGAAAAAGTACTTGCTCAGGTGCGGAAGGAGTTTGGAGCGGAGGTTGAGCCTTTAACCCTGCACAGGCCGGTACCGGAACTTCTTGCCGGAGCCTGGATGGCATGCAGGGAGACACTGCTCGCAGGCAAAGGAGATCGTGATGCAAAAGAGCTTGTTGCAACTGCAGTTTCAACCATCAACCGTTGCCCTTACTGTATCGATGCGCACAGCATCATGCTGATGGAAACTTCAGGACATGATTACACGGATGCGCTTGCCGATCCAAAATTGAACGCCATCGCTTCATGGGCATCATCCACGCTCACACCTGGTTCAGCGATTCTGCATTCACCTCCCTTTTCTGATGCTGAGGCCCCTGCATTTATTGGAACGGCTGTTTTTTTCCATTACATCAACCGCATGGTAACCGTACTCCTCGGCAATTCTCCGTTGCCCTTTTCCAGCGGGCTTCCTAAAAAAGTTTCACTGCATCTTGCCGCATGGTTTTTCGGTAGCGCTATCCGCCTACCGAAGGCCCAAGGAGCATCGCTTGATCTCCTGACGGAAGTGACATTGCCGGATGATCTTTCGTGGGCAAAAGCCTCTCTGCCGATAGCAGGTGCATTTGCTCGTTTTGCCCGCGCAGTAGAAGATGCGGGCGTCCGTTCGCTTTCAGAGGAGGTCCGGACTCCGGTAAGACGAGCCGTTGAGAGATGGAACGGGAGCAGCTTCGACGTGCATGCCGGGTGGTTTGAGGAGGAAATATCGGCACTGGAGGGAAAAGAAAAAGCGGCGGGCAGGCTTGCGTTCTTGACGGCATTTGCCCCCTACCGGGTCGATGACAGTACGGTGCATGCATTTGCAGAGCACTTCCCCGGAGACGATATCCTTATCTCCGCCCTTGCCTGGAGCAGTTTCACGGCTGCCAGAAGAGTTGGTTCATGGCTTTAGACTTCGCTCAGAACAGTTTTCGTTTTGTTGGGGTTCAGGAATCGCCCCAACCTACATAATACTGTACGTTATGAATCTCGTCCCCCAGTTTCGTCTACCATATTTATGGTATTTTTAGGGTATATGCTTGGAGAGGTTGAAAAGATTAGGTTTTATTAAGCGTTATGAACTTTAACATTGAGACTATGAGCACTATGCCTGAAAGAACTGTTTGCTGCGTCAGTAGTTGCTGCTGTCAGATAATAACGTGTGCGGTGGTAAGGAAATCCGGTTTGTGTCGATAGTGCGATTGAGCACTTTTCTTTAGCCGGTTCCTGACAGTGCAGAGAACCGGCTTTTTTTTTGCCATAATTTATATAACATTTTTACACATTAAAGGAGAAGATCATGAATTTTCAGGGGATAAAGAAAATAACGCTTGCCGCAACGATTATTCTGGCCTCGGGCATATCAGGGACAATCGCAAGGGCTACGGGAAGTACAACACTGCTGAATGTTTCCTATGACCCTACAAGGGAGCTCTATCAGAGCGAAAACAGTGCATTTGCTCAGTACTGGCAGAAGAAAAGCGGCCAGACCGTGGTGATCAACCAGTCGCACGGTGGATCGGGAAAGCAGGCGCGTGCGGTCATTGACGGCCTGGAGGCTGATGTTGTGACGCTTGCTCTTGCTTATGACATCGATGCGATTGCTGACAGTAAACTTCTCGACATCAACTGGCAGAAAAGACTGGCCAGCAACAGTACACCTTACAGCTCTACGATAGTTTTTGTTGTCAGAAAAGGAAATCCTAAACAGATAAAAAACTGGGATGACCTTATTAAACCGGGAGTATCCGTTATCACGCCAAACCCGAAAACATCCGGTGGTGCACGCTGGAACTACCTGGCGGCATGGGGGTTCAAGCAAAAACAAACCGGTTCCACTGAACAGGCTAAAACTTTTATCAAGGCTTTATACAAGAATGTCCCTGTGCTTGATACCGGTGCCCGTGGCTCGACGCTTAGCTTTGCTCAACGCGGACTGGGTGATGTGCTTATAGCCTGGGAAAATGAAGCTCACCTGATTCTTAAAGAGTTCGGTTCTGACAAGTATGAAATCGTATCTCCATCGGTAAGTATACTGGCTGAACCACCTGTAGCTATTGTTGATAAAAATGTCGCGAAGCACGGTACCCGCAAGATTGCAGAGGCCTATCTGAACTTCCTCTATACCCCTCAAGCACAGGAGATCATTGCAGAAAACTATTATCGTCCGCGCAACCCTGCAGCTTTGAAAAAATATGCGGCGAACTTCCCCAAAATCAAGCTTTTCACATTGGGCGAAGTATTTGGAAACTGGCGCTCTGCACAGAAGACTCATTTTAACGACGGCGGGATTTTCGATCAGATCTACTCTCTCTGATGTAAGGATTCTTTACCACTGAACTGCAGAATAATCATCCGGAAAGCGGGGTAACACCTCCGATCCCGTTTTCCACTGCGGTTCGCATCAACATGGCACTAACAACATAATCGATGGCATTGTTTCAGAGCAAAAGACGCAACATTCTTCCCGGTTTCGGACTGTCGATGGGATACACGGTATTCTACCTTTCGGCAATTGTTCTTGTGCCCTTGAGTATGATCTTCTTTAACACCATTCCGATGGGATGGGAGCCGTTTGTGAATGCTGTAACAGCGCCTCGTGTTCTTGCATCTTACAGACTGAGCTTTTCCACAGCTTTCTTTGCCGCGCTTTTTGATGCTTTTGCAGGCCTTCTGACCGCCTGGGTGCTGGTGCGTTACCGTTTCCCCGGCAAAGGGTTGCTGGACGCTCTGGTCGATCTGCCTTTTGCACTGCCAACCGCCGTAGCAGGCATCTGCTTTGCCACTCTTTATTCACCTATAGGCTGGTTTGGACAGATCCTCGCACGCTTGAACCTGCAGATTATCAATACGCCGACAGGGATAGTGATTGCTCTAATTTTTATCGGCTTTCCGTTTGTTGTCCGCACGATTCAACCGGTTCTTGAAGAGATGGAACTGGAGATTGAGGAGGCTGCGCACTGTCTTGGGGCAACACGCTGGCAGACCTTCAGAAAAATCCTGCTTCCTCACCTCTTCCCTGCTTTGCTCACGGGTGTAACGCTTGCTTTTGCCCGTGGTATCGGTGAGTACGGGTCAGTCATCTTCATCGCGGGCAATCTGCCGATGAAAACCGAGATTGCTCCCTTGATGATCATGTCGAAACTCGATCAGTTTGACTATGCTGGCGCATCGGCTGTTGCGCTTGTGCTTCTCTGCATCTCATTTTCCATGCTTCTGCTGCTCAATGCAGTGCAGGAGTGGCAACAGAAAGAATATCGTTCATAAGCCATGCCACAACCCGAAACATCAAAGAGTAACTCCCCTGTTGTAAAAAAAAGAGTTTCAGATCCTCGTGCAGTTCAAGTTCTGCTGATCGGTCTTACCTATCTCTTTTTTATCGGGTTTATTTTTCTGCCGCTTGGTTTGGTCTTTTCCCAGGCTTTCCTGAAAGGATGGAGTTTCTACCTGGCCTCCATCACTGAACCATACGCCATTGAATCAGTCAAACTAACCCTGCTGACGGTTGCCATCGTCGTGCCGGTGAATGCTGTTTTCGGTGTTGCAGCTGCCTGGACCATCACAAAATTCAATTTTAAAGGGAAAACGGCACTGAAAAGTCTGCTTGACCTGCCTTTTGCAGTCTCTCCGGTAATTGCCGGTCTTATTTTTGTTCTCCTTGTCGGCAGCCGGACACCGTTTGGTTCATGGCTTGGGGAACTGGGCATTAAAATTATCTTTTCGACCCCCGGGATCGTCATTGCCACCATCTTTGTAACCTTTCCGTTTATCGCCCGCGAACTGATTCCCTTGATGGAAGCCCAAGGCAGAGATGAAGAGGAAGCTGCCTTGACTCTGGGCGCAAGAGGATGGCAGATTTTCGGTAAAATCACCCTTCCCAACATCAGGTGGGGACTGTTATATGGCATGATCCTTTGCGGTGCTCGATCTATCGGAGAGTTTGGTGCCGTGTCGGTTGTTTCGGGGCATATCCGCGGCCAGACCAACACCATTCCGCTGCATGTTGAAATTCTTTACAGCGAATACAATTTTACAGCATCGTTTGCTGTTGCATCACTTCTCGTCTTCCTCGCTTTGCTCACTGTCGTTCTGAAGAGCGGGATGGAGAAACATTTTCAGAAAAACAGCTTTCATCATTAGGAGCATTCATGGGTATTGAACTTCAGCACCTTACGAAAAAATTCGGTGAGTATCGAGCAATTGACGACCTAAGCCTCACGATCGCATCAGGTGATCTCATTGCTCTTCTTGGACCATCGGGCTGTGGAAAAACCACTCTGCTGCGGATTATTGCCGGTCTGGAGCTGGCCGATTCGGGAAAAATCATACTGGAAAACAAGGACACCACAAACCTTCCGCCAAGGAAAAAAAATGTCGGCTTTGTTTTTCAGCACTATGCGCTGTTCCGACGCCTGAACGTTTTTGAGAATGTTGCTTTCGGCCTTAAGGTGCTCCCTTTCAGGGAACGTCCTTCGCGCAGTGAGATTCGTGACAGGGTTGAACATCTTCTGACGCTGGTGCAGATGGATTGGGCCATGAAACGTTACCCGTCACAACTTTCGGGCGGACAGCGCCAGCGTGTTGCCCTTGCAAGGGCTTTGGCGGTTAATCCGCGAGTACTGCTGCTTGATGAGCCATTTTCAGCTCTTGATGCAAAGGTTCGGCAGGAGCTGCGCCGATGGCTCAGAAAACTTCATGATGAAATCCATGTCACCAGTATTTTTGTTACCCACGACCAGGAGGAGGCACTCGAACTTGCGGATAAAATTGTCGTGATCAACAAAGGCAGGATTGAACAACAGGGAACCCCGCAGGAGGTCTACGATCATCCGGCAAATGCCTTTGTCTACAACTTTCTGGGCAATGTCAACGTCTTTCACGGGCGTATCAAAAACGGCAAGGTCAGCTTTGGCAATCATCATCTTGATGCACCTGATGAGCTGAAAAACATTGATGAAAAACCAAGCCAGACCTTTGTAAGGCCTCATGAGATAGGGATCAGCAGAATACGCAGCAGCGAAAATGATCTTGCAGGAAGCATCCGAGAGGTACGTCTCCTTGGTGGACAAATTGGGCTGAACATAGCGTGCGAAGGTCTTGACAGCACCATTGAAGCTGAAGTCCCGAGAGAGCTGTTCGTGAATCTTCAATTGGCAAAAGGGGTGCAGGTTTTTGTTACCATTAACAGGGTCAGGGTGTTTACAGGGGATTATGAGATTTGAGGGTATTTTTTGGAGAATAATAGGAGAGATGGGACGGATTCGACAAATAGGACTAATGAAGAACGACTCTGAGTTAAAAAAAATTTGGACCACCTGAGGTGGTCATTTCTGTTGTCGTTTGTTACCAGAACATTTTGGCGTGCGGCGCTCGTCCCTCACCGCCGCTCACCAAAATGTTGGCACTGCACTCTCGCTCAAAAGCAAAGCCGGAATGATCAGCCAACTGACTACGGGACG
>CAIPYV010000019.1 GCA_903869365.1 uncultured Chlorobiaceae bacterium | reverse complement strand
GACATAGAAAGAAAAGTGCTGAGAGAGATTGTGGTGTGTTTGGTTGGGAGTTGTTGTTTTTGGTTTTTTTTAAACACTTCGTGTATCTCAGTCACAGGGTGTACTGGGGTGAGTTTTGATATTATTGGTTTTTGTTGGTTTCTGTTTTGGTTAAAGTAAGGAATATTATGAAGAAAAGAAAAAATAGTTCGAGGGGTAGGGTTATTCGGGTGACATGTCACTGAAATAGGAATAGAGGATGTAGAGGAGTGAGGTGATGAGGATGGGTATAAGGATGCTGAGTGCTTTTTTTATGAGGTGATAATGGGAGGGTTTTTTTTTAAATTTGTTCCTGTCCATTTTCTGCTTTTCGCTGAAACAGTAAAGGGTGAGAAGGAGGGCGATGAGAAAGACTACGATTATGAACATGCTATCCTCTCATTTTTGGGGTTGTAGAGAGTTGTCCGAGACTTACAATGATTGTTTCTGCATTTATTTCAATCAAGATACCCACATATCCGTATGAGAGTATCTTGATTGAAGTGCTCATGTTCTCTTATTTAAGCGGTTCGAGAATTGCACCTGATTCTATTTCTTTTTTGAATTCACTGGTGCGGTCGGTTTTAGTACCATCAGGTAAATATTCATATACCTTAATTTGTCCATTTTCTGTTACAATGTCTATTCTGCCTCCAAATTTCGGCGATACTGTGATGGTTATGGGTGCAAATGTAGGCGTACTCGCGTTAATCGGAGCTGTAGCTTGTACATCTGATCTTGTGCTTGTTTCACAAAAAACCGGCGAAACGGCATAACTGGATGCAACCGCTACCAGTGCTGCTATTCGAATAATACTTTTAGTCATACCCTGTCTCCTGTATTAATTTAAAGTTTAAAGCCTGTACCAACAGCTATGACAAAACGGACTCGGTCGCCGGAGTTACTTGTTAAATCAGCAGCTCCAATTGTTGCGGCTATCGGTATGTTTGCAAACCTGAATGTTTTCGATAATCCTGCATTCAGATTAAGACCATTCCAGTCGGTAATAACATTCAAGCCGTTCGCAACGTCATAGGCGATATTGCCAAAAATATATGTGCCGTGTGCGCTTTTACCTTTAGCGATGTCCATTGGACTTTTATCGCCAAATCGGCCGGTGCCTGCACCAACACTGTAATGCAGTTTTGAGTAATGATTCGCAGAACCATCATTCGTTTTATCGACAAAGGATTCTGCCTGTACACTCTGGCTGTAGACGACATAATAACTTTTACCAGCATCTCCGCCATTGACGCCTGTTGTAAGAAATACGTTTTCAACACCTACACCGATCGCATTAGCGTTGCCAAGATCTCTGAAAATATGATAATTTGAAGAGTATTTGTTCCATTGAGAGAGATCAATAGAAACTACACTGATCTGAACACCGAGGTTTTTCCTGGGATCACCTAAACCGATACCTAGTTCTGCAGCGCCATCACTTGCATTTGAATAGGTTGAGGGGGTTGTGCCACCAACACCCATAAAAATGACATTGTTCGAAGCTCCCCAAGCAACAGGCGTGGTTACCGATTTGCCTGAATAGTTGGGCAGATAGATGGTGGATGCCGCCCCTGCATCCGGTGACTGGAGGGCAAAGAGGCCCATAAGCGCTGGTATGAGATATCGAGTTACTGGTTTCATGGTCTGTTGGTTAACTTTGTTATAGAGTAATCTACACGTTATGCTGTTTCATCTTCATACCCATATTTGCCATACCCATATTTGCCATACCCATATTTGCCATACCCATATTTGCCATACCCATATTTGCCATACCCATATTTGCCATACCCATAGCGACCTGAGTCACGAGGCGCTATGATGACAACACCAAGGGTGAGCGGCCGTAGCAAAGGATCGATGGCGAACTCCTGAAGAGGGCGTTTTGAGCTATAATTGAGACGGGCAACCAGCAGGGTGCCGTCGACCGAGCGTGCAAGCTGCGCTGCATCGCTTAAAAAGAGCGGAGGACTATCGAGCACCAGCATGTCGAACTGCCCGTCAAGCTCGTTGAGCAGGGTGAGCATTTTCTGTGAAGCGAGCAGTTCATTAGGGTTTGGTACTTTTTTACCGGCAGGGAGAAGAAAGAGATTCTCCATAGGAGTTGGCTGGATATAACTTTCATCCAGAGTCTGGTGATTACTGAAGAGGAAATCAGTGAGCCCCGGCTGCTTTTTAAGAGTAAATTTCTTATGCATGGATGCCCGACGCAGATCGCAATCGATAATCAGTGTCTTTTTGCCGATAAGAGCATTGGCCATACCGAGATTGAGGCAAACGGTCGACTTGCCTTCAGCCATTGCGGTACCTGAAACAAGGATTGATTTGAGCTGGCCATCGATACGGGTGTACTCAAGAGAGGTGCGCAGCGTCCTGAAACTTTCGGCAAAAGGAGAACTCAAACTGTCCGTTATCATCGGAGTAGGATATTCTACTACCTTCTTTAGGGACGAGGGCTTTACGGTATCTCCGCTACCGATACCTGATGAAACCAGCTTGTCTCGAAAGGCTTTACTTTTATTATAGAAGAGTCGCGTGACTCTGGAGAGACCCTGGCCTGAAAATGCGCTTTTGCCTTCATAAGTTACCTCCGGGATAACAGAGAGAAGCGTTAAGCCTATCTCCTTAAAAAAGGATTCATCGATAACCGTATCGTCCAGGGTCTCAGCACCGTAGGTATAGGCGGCTGCAAGGAGCAACCCGAGTACCAATCCCGCAAGCATACTCTTTTTCAAGTCCGGCTTTTCAGGAGCGAACGGACGGAATGCCGAACCGATAAGCGCGACACTGCCTACCTCCGAACCAAGCATAATACCCGTCTCATCAAGTTTCTCTTTCAGAAAAACATAGGTTTTAGAAACAACCTCACGGTCTCTCAGAAGGTTGGCATAGTCCTGCTGCTTCTGAGGCAGTGCAGCGAGCTGAGTGGCATAGTACTGCTTAAGACGATTGTATTCATTTGAACTGAAGTTGAGATCATTCAGCTTTCTCTCGGTCTGCAGCTTTTCAGCAACGATGTCGAAACTGAACTTTTTTGCCTTCCCGGCGTACACGATCTGACCGGCAATCTTGCTGCGGCTTAACTGATCATAGCGGGTTTTTACAACATCAAGCTGCTGTTTTTTTGCTTTAACCTCCGGACTGTTATCACCCTTCTCACGCAACAAGAGCATATAGTCACTTTCAACGGCCCGCATTTCATCCATGATGGAGCCCAGCTGTGCGTTGACGCTTTGGGCAATACGTTCACTCATCTCCTTGTCAGAAGAGGAGAGCTTCTTTTGAAGGAAATCAAGGCTGTTCTTGGTAATGCGATATTCACTGTTAATGTCATTATACTTGCCTTCAACCTCAATGACTTTATCGAGCAACTTCTGGGTATTGCCTGAAAACTCATAGATCTCGTGCCCCTTCATGTAGTTTGTTTGGGCATTATCGGCCTCAGCAACCTTTTTTTTCTGTTTTTCAAGCATCTCGGCAATAAAGTTGTTTGCCTGAGCATACTTTTCCGAGTTGCGGGTTATGTCGGCCTCTTTGTAGATACGGCAAAGCGTATTTGATAAAAAGACCGCCTCGTCCGGAAAAGGAGAGGCCACAGAAACATCAATGACATTGGTTTCACGATCGACATCCACCTTGATCCTGCCATTCAGATTTTTAGCATAGCGACGAAATGCCATATTAGGATCCTCAGCAGTCATCTGCTTTTTCGGCGTCAACCATGTCAACAAAGAGGTAAACGGCTTGGTGTATGGTTCTACCGCACTATGATAGTGCCTCTTGCCGAAAAACTCAAGTGAGTCTCTTTTGCTGCTGCGATAGAGTTCCTTCACCGTAAGCTCGGAAATCGGCATGGATTTCAGGAGCTTGACATCTTTTTTTACCGCCATATTATCAGCAGAGGAACCACCGAGCACGGCAGAAAGCATATCATTCTGCCCCATGTTCCCTTTGATCATCATGACGGCTACCGCACGGTATTCAGGGGTCTGGGAGTAGTGATTGACCAAAGCAGCAAAAAGACACAAGATAATAATCGCAATAACTCCATATTTTCTACGGAGAATAATCCTCAATATCTCGTTGATACTGATTTCTTTCTCCCCTGATCGCTTATGCTCGACCGGTGGAGTCAGGGGTATCTGTTTTTCAATCATCATGCGAGTGAATATCCGATTTACATATGTTTGATATAATAAACTCCAGAAGCCGTAGAAAAAACAAAACCAAACACATTGGCTACCTTTGCCAAACTTAAGCCCTTTTCGGGGATAATGATGGTATCGTTGGGTTTAAAGGCAATAAAGGCTGTGCGGTCACCCAGTTTGTAGTACTTTTTAAGATCAACGACATAGACTGT
>CAIPYV010000018.1 GCA_903869365.1 uncultured Chlorobiaceae bacterium | reverse complement strand
GGAAGGAGCTTGAGAATCCATCTCGGGGTTATCGACATCATCTGAGGCGGCGTCTTGGTCGTATTCGCCAGATTTCTTGCAACATGGGTTGTTACACTGCGCTGCAGCAGACTGCTGGGTTCCTGTTGTGAGTTTGACATGTTCTTTTCCTAAAGGTTTAAGAGTAGTTGTCGGCAAAACAATATTTATTTCAGGTAACGATTATTCGCTACACAAAAATCATCGTCTTAAAAATTGGCAGATTCGTTTTCAAACTGATAAAGCATTGTTGTCAGGTAACGTTCACCGGTATCAGGCAAAATAACAACAATCCGTTTTCCTTCATTTTCTTCACGCTGAGCAAGCTCCAAAGCTGCATGAACGGCTGCTCCCGAAGAGATCCCGACAATAAGTCCTTCAGCGCGGGCCAATTCGCGGCCAGTACGCATGGCATCTTCATTGCGAACCTTGATGATCTCATCAATAATCTCAGTGTTGAGGATATCAGGAACAAACCCAGCCCCGATACCCTGTATTTTATGAGGCCCAGGTTTGCCGCCCGAAAGAACAGGGGAGTCTAACGGTTCAACAGCAACAATTTTTACCTCAGGGTTCCGCAGTTTCAGTACCTCGCCAACACCGGTTATGGTGCCGCCAGTCCCAACGCCGCTGACAAAAAAATCAATCTCGCCGTCGGTATCGTTCCATATTTCCTCTGCAGTGGTCGTGCGGTGGATCTCAGGATTGGCAGGATTTTTAAACTGCTGCGGGATAAACGAATTGGGATAGAGCAATTGCAGTTCATCAGCTTTTTTGATAGCACCAAGCATCCCTTCCGACCCGGATGTAAGCACCAGTTCAGCACCCAGTGCCTTAAGCATGTTCCTGCGTTCACGGCTCATCGTTTCAGGCATAGCCAGAATCAGACGGTATCCTTTGGCCGCGGCAATAAATGCCAAGGCAATACCGGTATTACCGCTTGTCGGCTCGATGATCACCGTCTCCTTATTCATCAATCCTTTCTTTTCAGCGTCTTCTATCATTGCAATGCCGATACGATCCTTGACGCTACCGCCGGGGTTGAAGTATTCAAGTTTTGCGATAATGGTGGCTTGGGTATGATGCAGACGATTGAAATTGCTAAGTTCAAGCAACGGGGTATTGCCGATCAGATCGGTAAGCTTTTGAGCAATATGTGCCATAGTTGAAGGTTTATGAAGAGGGCCGATAATGCGGATACTGACGATTAATGCCGCATTTACAGTAACAAAGATATACCATAAAAATGGTATGTCCAATACCAGACAACGGTTATTTTAACAATTGTTTATTATGATAGCTTTAAAAATATATTTTAATTATGGTTAACCTTTTTATGGTAGGCAATATCCCGTAGTCAGGGTATTTAAAAAACGGCTTTTATTGAGGACTTTTAACCCGGTAAGAATACAGCGGCGATTATTGCCAGATACAAGGATGATGAAGCATGGCAACAAGTAAAGTCAAATGGTTTAACGGAAAAAAGGGCTATGGCTTCCTTATAAATCCTGATGGGGGAGAGGACATCTTTGTTCATTATTCGAACATAGTTTTAGAACAGGAATACAAGTTTCTCAAGCTGGGCTCAGAAGTTGAATTCGATCTTGAAAGCACAGGAAAAGGATTGCAGGCAAAGAATGTCCGTGAAATCTTATCTTACCCCTGATCACAGATGAAGGAGTTCAGTAGATATCGGTCTCTTCATAGTCCGCCCAATTGTTCGGCGTCTCATACCATCGGAGCTGTTTGAGCGTAACTCCTTCAGGCAGGTGATGCCGAATCTGATTGAAAGCCCATCGGGCAAGGCATTCAGCCGTTGGTGGCTCATCGGTAATCAGCACCCGTGAATTACGCTTTGCAATAAACTCAAGATCTTCATAATCATCTTTCCATACAGCAAAGCCGTGGTCGAGCTTGTCGTGGATATGATCCAGCATGATCTCTTTTAAAAATTTGAAATCCATCACCATTCCTTCCTCGCCATCACCTTTTCTGTTGATCGTATTGCCTTCCACCGTTGCAACAACAACACCGCGGTGGCCGTGCAGTTGATTGCAGAACGAAAAGCTGTTGGGTAGTGTATGGCCGTAATCAATCTCGATTTTTCGTGAAATGCGCATGGTTTTCAATCATATTGTCTTTATCGCTGTCTCCGTAGATTGCAAAGTGTACACAAAAAATTACTTTTTACTCGTATTTTTTATGCCATTGCGCAGGTTCCGGCGGTTGAGTATCTTGGCTGACTCTACCGGTATTGAGATTACTCGACTGATAAACTCGTTTTCATGCACATTATCCATCCGATAAACGACTTCCTGATGAGGTTGAAATCATCAATGCGTTGAAAAGTTGTCTTCGCAGGGAGCCGTATATGAAGCTGTTTGCTGCTTCCGGTGAAGAGGCTCTTGCTTTGCTGGAGGAGAGCCACTGCAATGCTCGTGTTATTGTTATTGTTTCGGATTTTCGAATGCCGGGGATGAGTGGTATAGAGTTGGTTGAGCGAGTGAAATCCCGTTTTCCCGATATTGTCTGTATCTTGATTTCTGGAAACAACAATATTCATCAGCTTGTCGAGGCTGGTCAAACGGTCAATATGTTCAGCACGATTACAAAACCGATAGACGCAGCGGCTTTCAAAAAAACCTTAAATGATGCCATTGAGTATTATTGTAATTCGCTCAAGCAGTAAGCCTCTCAGTACTCTACTTTCTTTCTTTCTTTGAACTTTTTAACATACGACCTTTGTCCTTTCTTTCGGGAGGGTGATGGTGAAGATGGTGCCTCCTCCTGGTGGGCTGTCGGCCGTTATGGTTCCTTTGTGTTTGTTGACGATGATATCGTAACTGATGCTGAGGCCGAGGCCGGTGCCTTTTCCTTGTTCCTTGGTGGTAAAGAAGGGTTCAAAGATGCGATTTATAATCTTTTTCGGTATTCCCGGACCATTATCACTGACGGTGCAGAAGACACTCTCTGTGGTTGCCCATGTTTTGATGGTGATGGTGCCTGGGTTTTTTTTGTTTTGTGACTTGATCGCATGAGCGCTGTTGACGATCAGATTCAGGAGAACCTGAGTGATCGACGCCAGATCGCAGAGCACGGGCGGCAACTTTTCAAGGTGCAAGTCAAGAGTGGCAACGTCGCGGTATTCGCTCTTTGTCATGAGGAGTGATTCGTTGACAGCCTTATTGATGTCTGAGGGGATTAAAACTCCCTGTTCATTTTTGAAGGAGTAGTTCCGCATGCTTCGGGTAATGGCCGCGATTCGTTCTATTCCGTCTTGTGTCATTTTAAAATTTTCAGGGATGATGTCGAGCAGATAATCAATATCGAGCGTCATCTCTTTTTCATGGAGCAGTATAACCTCTTTGGTGTCTGCCGATAATTTGTTGATGATTTCGCGGTACTCGTTCACCAACTCCTGTAAATCCTTGAAATCGCTCAACTGGTTGTAGGTATTGATGGCGATAAAGTTGAGGGGGTTGTTGATTTCATGGGCGATTCCGGCGGCAAGCTGTCCGATCATCTCCATTTTTGATGCATGCTGGAGCTGAGTGACCAGTGCTTTGTTCTCTTCCTCCGCCATTTTTTTCGCAACAATATCCCATGCGTTATTGGCGAGTATCTCTAACCATTCAATATCGTTATCGTCATACTCTGCTTGCTTGTTGCCGACTCCCATAATGGAGACTGTTTTTCCGTCACGGATCACCGGAATAAGCAGGTCGCGTTTGATTTTTGCATGTTCCTCCGTCATACCGGCACAATGCTTGAAGGCCGAACCATCATTATGGATCACCGATTTGCGCTTCTTGAGTATATCGGCCCATACTCCGTCTTGTAGGAGCAGCTTTCCTTCCAGCAAGCACTGTTTCTTTTTTTCGGGTGTTGAGCAAAGTTGCAGCGACAGTGTTTTCTCATCTTTTCCGATGAAAAAGAAAAACCCGATTGAACTTCCCGTTATCTGTTCTGCCTCATCAAGGGTTTCTTTCAACAATTGTTCTATCGATTGAGTATCTGCCATGAGGAGAAGGCGAATCCGGAAAGCATTGATCTGCTCATATCGCTTTTGATCGGTAACGTCATGTATAATGGCTGAGATCAGTTCACGATCCTGTATCCTGATTTTTTTTGCGAATAGCTCAATATTGCGGATGGATCCGTCTGCCCTTCTGTGGCAGAAAAACAGATGCTTTTGCTTCTGAATTTTCCATTGTTCTATCTCACTCTGCATTGCATCTGGAGCAAGGGTATTGATCTGGCGAATATTCATGCGGCGCAGTTCGCTAATCGACCAGCCATAAAAGTCAACTGCCGCTTTATTGGCATCAACAATATCTCCAGCAGCATCATAAATGAACATGATGGAGGAATGTTCTTCGAACAGCGACCTGAAACGCTCTTCGCTTTGCTTTATGTTTTCTTCGCCCAGCTTTCTTGCGGTGATATCTTCAATTATGGAAACCAGGACGCCTTTTTCGGGGCTGTAGACGTTGTTGTCGTACCATTTGTCCAGCACATCAATGTAAGACTCGAACTGGTCGGTGACTCCGGTCTGTGCAACCCTGAGAAGTCTGCTGAAGAACTCGGGATTGGAATCGGCAATTCCTGGGAGAACCTCTGTTAGCTTGAGGCCTATGATATCTTTCATGCCGGTGTGTTTCTCCCATGACCGATTGACTTCCTCGATAATCAAGTCAACCACGAACCCCTGCTCATAAAGAGCTCGGCAATAAATATAGCCGCTCGGCATGGAGTTCAGGATAGTCCGGTAGCGATGAGTCAGTGCGGCTATACACTGAACTTGCATGGGTATAGACTGACCGGCATTTGATGGATCGGTGATTTTGGTCATTGGCAGGGGTGCAGATATTGAATCTCTGATCACATACTCCTGAAGTTGATCAATTTTATTGATTTTTCCTTACGCAGTAGCGTAAACAGCCGAAGAGTCTTTCTGGAGCTGATATCTGAAGAGCAGGGAGGAGAGGGCGGCAGCTCGCAAACTCCGGAGGATCGTGTTGTATCCACATTTGGAACGTGTGGACCAAAAAAGAAACAAATGCGATTCGTTTTGTGATAGGACTCTTCATAACTTCATCTCATCAGGGTATGGTGAGAGAGATATAAAATATGCACGGTCAACTCTGAACCTCTCTGACGGAATTATATCCCTCTCTTGGCCAGCAACGGTGTTACATGTCCTTTAAGCAAGATGATCGACTTCTTGTAGAACAAGTCAACCAACAGCCGTGAAATCAACCACTCCCGAATTCTGGCATAGTCTTACAGCTGAAGAAACTCTGGCAATAACCCTTTCATCACCTGATGGACTCAGTTCAGCCGAAGCAACGGTAAGGCTCAATACTTACGGCCATAACATTATTGAGTCAAAACGCAGGAACAGCCCCTTCAAACTTCTTTTTCAGCAGTTTCAGAATGTCCTTATTATTATCCTTCTCATTGCAACGGCGCTTTCCGCTCTTTTAGGCCATGGTCTCGAATCTGTTGCAATCGCCGTAATCGTTGTTTTTGCTGTTCTTCTTGGTTTTATACAGGAGTATAAAGCCGAAAAGGCAATTGAAGCACTTAGGGATATGGCCGCACCACAAGCCAGGGTACGTCGAGATGGAGTTGACCAATTGATCAATGCAACTGATATTGTTCCGGGCGATATTCTGCTGCTTCATGCCGGCGACAGAGTTGCCGCAGACTGCCGACTCCTTCATTCCAATAATCTTCGCGCCAACGAAGCGTCATTGACAGGGGAGTCACTCCCATCCGAAAAAGATGCACTATCCATTATTCCAAAAGATGCGGGGCCAGGCGATCGCCGAACAATGGTCTTTGCAGGCACATCCATCAGTTATGGCCGAGCTTCAGCAATTGTTGTCTCGACAGCCATGCAGACGGAGTTTGGTAAAATCGCATCCATGCTGCTCGCTGTAGAGACTGAAAAAACCCCACTTCAAAAAAATCTTGATAACGTTGGGTCTGTTCTGGCCCGCATGGCATTTGTTATTGTCCTGATTATAGTTGCACTTGGCGTGATCCGTGGTCAGTCTTTTATAGAGATGCTTATTTTCGGCATCGCACTTGCGGTAGCCGTTGTGCCCGAAGCTCTTCCTGCAGTTGTCACTATCTCGCTTGCACTCGGTGTACAGCGCATGGTGAAGCGCCATGCTCTCATGCGTCGACTGCCTGTCGTTGAAACTCTCGGCAGCACCTCAGTGATCTGTTCTGACAAAACGGGTACCCTGACGCGAGACGAAATGACCGTGAGAGCCCTCTACACCTCAGGAACGTTCATCGAAGTAAGCGGTTCAGGGTATCTTCCCGAAGGATCATTGACCGTGCATGAAGGAGGTCCTTTACCCGAATCCCTGCATGAACTGCTGCTCGCCGGCGTACTCTGTAACGATGCAGGGATCTTCAAAAACAAGGAAGGCGCCTGGCAGATCGAAGGTGATCCTACAGAGGCAGCTTTGCTTGTTCTGGCCCGTAAAGCAGGTCTTGATGAACACGACCTTCAAACACGCTATAAGCGCCTGGATGAACAACCATTTTCATCCGAAACAAAACGGATGATCACGTTGCATCAATATGGCGACTCGGTAAAAGCCATTATCAAGGGAGCGCCTGAAGTTCTTTTGGCAGACTGCAAGAGGGTTCTCATTGGTCATGACCTCCAGCTGCTCGACGAATCCATGAAGGAGGAGCTTCTTAAACAGGCCGACGCTTTCGGTAACAAAGCACTCAGGGTGCTTGCCATAGCTGTGAAAGCTGTACCAACTCTTGACACATCCATCGAAGAGACAACCTTTCTCGGTCTGGCAGGCATGATTGATTCCCCAAGATTGGAAGCCGCCAAAGCAGTCCGACAGTGCATTGCAGCAGGCATCCGCCCGGTCATGATTACCGGCGACCATCCACTCACCGCAGAAGCAATTTCGAGAGAACTCGGTATTCTGCGTGATGGCAAAGTTGTCACCGGATCAATGCTCCAGATCATGAGCGACGAAGAACTCAGTCGCCAGGTCGGATCCATCTCCGTTTTTGCAAGGGTATCGCCCCAGCACAAGCTTCGCATAGTCGAAGCACTGCAGAAGAACGGAGAAGTCGTAGCCATGACCGGTGATGGAGTAAACGATGCCCCCGCCCTTAAAAGAGCCGATATAGGAATATCGATGGGTATTACCGGTACCGATGTATCAAAAGAAGCCTCCGCCATGATGCTGACCGACGACAATTTTGCATCAATTATTGCAGCTGTCGAAGAGGGGAGAGGTATTTACGACAATATAAAAAAATACCTTACCTATCTGCTCTCGTCAAATTTCGGTGAGCTTGGGCTTATGGCCTTTGCGACCATTATGGGCCTTCCCTTACCTCTTTCAGCGGTCCAGTTACTCTATGTCAACCTTGCCACCGACGGATTGCCTGCTCTCGCTCTTGCCGTTGACCCGGCAGAATCGGGTATCATGCTGCGTCGACCGACTGATCCCAAAAAAGGGATATTTACCCCAACCGTACTCATGCTGATTTTTACCGGCGGCATTTGGTCTACCATAGTTAATCTCACCCTTTTCCAGTTCTCTGTCGCCTCAGGACGCTCCCTTAAGGAAGCCATGACCATGACCTTTGTTTCACTCGTACTTATTCAATTTTTCAAAGCTTACAACTTCCGTTCCGAAACCCAATCAATACTCAACCGCCCTTTTGCCAACCGCTGGCTGAATCTTGCAATAGGGTGGGAGCTGGTGATGCTCGCCGCACTCATTTATATCCCCTTTCTGCGTAACATGTTCGGAACTTTCTTGCTGACCCCTCAAGACATGATCATCGTTTTAGGTTCAGCAGTATCTGTTGTACCGGTTATTGAACTGCTCAAATGGTTTATACGAAAAAGGCATCAATAGAACACGAAACACTTTTGCTCTTTGTCGGTTTTACGGGTCAATTTTATTACAATCGTTTTACTGCCTGTATATAAATCATAGGGCTGCGGGTGGTTTCACCGTTTACTTTCCATGCACAGGTTGCCTGCAGGGTAGAGCTCTCTGCGTCCTGCCATTTGATACCGACGCCAGCTCCGGTCAGGTTGCAGGTGTTGGGGCCACTATAGGGAAGTGGGTTGTTATGCAGGAGAGCGTTACCATGGTCAATAAAGGCTGATGCCTGCACTCTGCCGGGGAGATCGCCGATTGCTCCAAACTGGCAGCGTAGTTCAGCCGTGGTGACAATGCCCTTGTCAGCATAGGATTCGCCTGGCTGGCATGCGCGTATCGCACTCGGCCCTCCCATGGAGAGCTGCTCTGAGCTGTTCAGGTTTTTATCGCACCACTGCCCGTAGGCACCGGCATAGATCGAGAATTCATGAGAGATGCTCTGGGTTCTTGCCAGACTCAGGTTAAGCTTGGTGTACCTTCCATTAGTGTGCAATCCCGTTGATGATTGGTCCAATGCGAGTGTTTCTGCATCAGTGATATGCAGACTTCCGGCTGCCAATCCAAGTGAGAATGAGGTGGTTCCACTCCCCGGAACTCTATCCATTTGTATACCGGCAAGGCCAAGCTGCCATGATGTGGTACGACGTTGATTGCTTGATTGCGGGCTTTCGGTACGGTCATCCAGCACTCTACCTTCACCGGCCGCAGTTGCATTCAGAATGAGCGTTCTCTGGCGTACAAGCGGATGGGTAAGGGCAATAGTCAGGTCATGGGCAACGCCTCCAGCGTTCAAAGCTTTAAAGGACCCTCCCAGGTGATAGGTGACAAAGTTATAATCTAATCCGATCTTTGTTCCGTACGACATTACCGGCACACTGTAGTTCGCACGGAGATTCTGCAGCTCTCCAGTTGCTGATGACTGCACATGCGTGCTGAACTGATCTCCGAGATGAAGAGGGGAGTAGAGTTCGATAGTGCAGCCAGCCCGGTTATCGCCGGTTGCTTCGTTTCCATAGTTGTCCATGTCTAATGAAAAGCTGCATGGCTTACCTTCGGTGACTGTAAAGGTTGCTTGGGTGGTACCGGGACTTAAACCTGGTTCCAGCATAATGCGGGATGAGATATTTGGTAGTTCGTTGGTTTTCATGATCATTGAGGTCAGCGCTGCGTCTTCAACCGGTTTACCTGTTTGCAGATGACTGGCATAGCCCTGCAGGAGGGCCGCGGGTGTTCTTGTTTTATCCGGCACGGTTTCAATATGGATATTTTCCAGGATGCCTTCAATCACTTCAATGATCAGTGGCATCCCTGGTTTTATCGACTGAGGAGGAAAAAAAACAGATGCCAGAAAACACCCTTTTTCACGGTATTTGTTGGTGATGGCAGCGGCAGCGTCATTCAGTTCGCCAAGGGTCATCTCTTTTCCTATGGAACCGGACATCAGGGCTGCAAGTTCGCTGCTCGAAAACAGGGTGTTGCCTGTAAAGATAAAGCCTGAAACCTTTATTCGTGCCATTCCCTGAACATGCTCTTCAGGCTTCACTTTTTTCTGAAAAGGAGGCATGGCCTGCTGAGGAAGCAGAGTACTCTGTGGTGTGTTTTCCTTGAGAAGCTGTCCGGCATCCGGAAGGACGGCGGCAGAAGCTTCATTGGCTGTAAAGAGTGAGACAAAGAAAAGTATTATCAGTGATCTATACATAGAAGACTCCATAAGTTCAAGTTAATAAAGTCGGTTATCCAACTTTGACCAGCAAGACTGTCCTGGCCACTCCACCGAACTGGTCTTTGGCGATAAGTTCTACCGGGTACTCACCCTTTGCTTCTTGTGGAGGAGTACCGCTTAAGACCTTCAGTTTCGGATCAAACGACATCCAGGCGGGAAGTGATAAGCCGTTGACCAGGCGGACTTCGAGAGTGAGAATAGCTTCCGGATTGTGGTGTCTGAATGTGCCGTGAGGAATCGGCACGATGAAAAATTCCATTGCAGGTTCGTGCACTTCTATGCTTGTTACAGCAACAAAACCAGATGTCGCTGATAGCTTTTCAGACCATAAACCGTTGCTTGTTTCCGGCAGATCGCAGGTTGTGACAAAAGGTGCAGCATTGATGCTCAGCGTTTTTCTGACAAACTCCCTGTTGAAGTTGGCATTGCCGGTCTCATGCATTGATGCCTGCTGTACACCCGATATCCTGCTGGTGGTGCCGGTTGTCGGCTCAACAGTGTTGGAAAGTGTTTCTCCCGAAGGGGGGTTGATTGTCACTGGGGCGTTGGCGACAGTAAGGGTGGGGGGGCGTTGGACAATGGTCAGGTTTGCATCAGTGAAGCTGATGGCGTAATTGCTGTTTCCGAGCGTTCCCTGATTGATGAGATAGGTGCCGGCATTTTCACCCTCAGCCCTTTCAAGTGAGCCGCTGAAGATGTCGCCGGGTATGAGTCCACGTCCGCTGCCTGAAGCCTTTGCCTGCCACGTCAGAGCTGGATCAGCATCTCCGTAGACCTTGCTTTTGTCGTCAGCCGCAATGGTAATCGGTCTCGGTTTGATCGAAAACGCATTATTATCGGTGACAAACGTAATGGCATAATTATCTGCTTTGGCACCTGAACCGAGAGCAATGTCATAACTGCCGACACTGCTGCCGCTCTGACGGCTCAGAGTTCCGGTAACGTCGCTTAACCTGTCGCTTACGGTGACGCTGCCCAGACTTCCGCTGGAGATACTTACTGCAAGAGTCGGATCATCTTCACCGTATATCTTGCTTTTGACGGTGGCATGCAGGGTAATCGGGCGCTGATTGATTGTAAAATCTGCACCAATAAGGGTAATGGCGTAGTTAGTATTATCAAGTGAGCCTTGCGTTATTTCATAAGTGCCAACATTTTCGCCCGCAGTTCGTTCGAGTGTGCCGCTGAAGCTGTCTCCGGAAAGCACTCCTCGACCACTGCTTTTGGTTTCAGCCTGCCATGTCAGCTTGGGATCAGTAATACTGTAGGTCTTGCTTTTATCGTCGGCAGTAATGGTGATCGGCCTTTTGGTAATTGAGAACGCATCATTGCCGGTCTCAAAAGTTACGGCGTAGTTCTTTGCCTTCCTGCCGGAACCGAGGGCAATGTCATAACTGCCGACACTGCTGCCGCTCTGACGGGTCAGGATACCGGTAACGTCGCCCAGTGTATCGCTCACCGTTTCGCTTCCCAGGCTTCCGCTGGTTATGTCAACCGCCAGTTTCGGGTCACTCTCACCATAGATCTTGCCTGTTGGTGTGGCACAGAAGGAAATCGGACGTGGATTGATGGTCAGGTTGTTGCCGCTGTAGCTGATTGCATAATTGCTGTTTCCCAGAGTTCCTTGATTGATTGCATAGACACCGATGTTCTCGCCCGCAGCTCGTCCAAGTGTTCCGTTGAAGCTATCGCCAGGTATGAGTCCACGGCTCATGGACCGTTCTTCAGCCATCCAGGTCAGAGTTTGATCGGTGTCACCGTAGGTTTTACTGAGGGCATTGGCCGAAATGTTGATAGCTCTCTTCTCAACGGTATATTTCAGTCCCGTACCGGCAGTGAACGTTAAACCGATACTGCTTGAGAGACCTCCCCCGTAACTTATGGTGTAGCTGCCTGCGTTCGAGGTCGCCGTCGGTACACCTGTCACGATCATTGAACCGGTCAGACCAATATTTCCAATGGTATCTTCATTATCGGAACTGGTCAGCGTAAAGCCGTATGTGGCTGTAGGTGTGCTTCCGTAGACACTGCTGGCGCTTCCGCCGGCAAGCGTTGTCGATACTGACACAGTGCCTGGTGCAGAAGAGTAGATAAACCCGTTTCCTGACTCATGTACTCTATCCGGTGCGTAATTGCTGCTGGAGCCATTGTAGTGACGGAACTCAGAGGTTAAGCCCCCTTTGATGGTAGTTCCGGGACTCTCAGAATAGACTAACCATCGAGCAGTGCCGGAAGTCGAGAGGACTCCCCCTGTGCTGTTGTCAAAATCCCTGCCCGCGAGTACAATGCTGCTGCCGCTGGAGGCCCTGGCAGCAAGAGTTCCTGAAGCGAGGGTAATGCCGGAGGCTGCTGCGGCCCCGTAGTTAACGGCGTTGATGGTGCCTGCGGTGATATCTCGTAATGTAATATCACCACTCTCCCTGTTGGTTTTGCCTGCTCCATCGCGCAGTTCAATGTCGACCCTTCCATCGCCTGTATTGATTGTTGTGCCGGGGGCCATGGTTATCACTGCGCTGCCCGGGGAGCGGAAAGCATCCACGACACCGTTCTCTGCGGTGTCATTGGCTGCCAGTGTAAGGTTGCCGTTGTTGGTAGAGATGCTTGCATTAACCAGAATGCTTCGTCCGGCATGCAGTGAAAGATCACCGCTTTTGGTACTCTGGTTTCCTGCAAGAATGGCAGAATTAACCGTAATGTCGTTGTTAGCTCTCAGCACGAGGTTGCTCCCGCCATTGAGCAGAGAGGTGATCTCATCGGGCGTGAAGGTATTATCCGTGCCGGGATTGGAGGAGTATGCCTGTGTCAGAGAGAGAGGTGTAACAATGTCAACTCGACCAGTGTTGTTCAGCCATGCAGGAGAGCTGACAACAAAACATCCCTTCATGTTGCCTGCACTGAGAGGAGTAATTCCGCCAGAGCCGACCTGATCCTCTTTTGTCGAACCAACCATACTGTTGAGCAATGTTACCGCCCCCACGGTACCGCCAGTTCCACTCCCCAGAGTTACCGCACCGGCATTGGTCGCAGAACTATTGTCCCATAATGGGGAGGTGACGACATAATCTCCATTGGGCATGACCGTTACGCTGCCCACCTGATTACCTGTTTTTGAACCCGCAAGACTGTTTGTCGTGCTGATTGCTCCGACTGTGCCGCCAAGTCCGTTACACCACGTGACGGCTCCAGCATTGACCGCCCTGTCATTATCCCAATATTTTGAGCTTACCACATAGTTGCCGTTGGTTAGCGCAGACACGTTATTCGATCCCGAAACATCAGAGCCTGCGTAGTCATTTTTCGATGAGCCGATCAGACTGTTTGCATCACTGACCTTTCCCATGGTTTTACCGAGACCATCACCCCACGTGACAGCTCCAGCATCAGCCACGACGCTGTTGTCAGCATTAACCTTATCCCAATATCCTGAGCTTGTGACATAATTGCCATTGATCAGTGCGGTTACATTCGTGCCGATACCATCATTGGGTGTAGAACCTGTCAGACTGTTGTCAGCGGATATTGTACCCACCAACCGGGCACCTCCTGTTTCGCCGTTTCCCCACGTCACCGCACCAGTGCCATTGTTCCAGTTCGGTGAGCTCACTACATAGTTGCCATTGGTTAGTGCCGTTACTGACGAACCAATACAGTCAGTGGAAAGAGAACCAGTCAGACTGTTTGAGGAAGTTATAACCCCGACAGTGCCACCAAGTCCATTCCCCCAGATTACAGCACCAACATCAGCGACTGCACCATTATCCCAATATTTTGAACTCACCACATAATTGCCGTTGGTCAGTGCTTTAACGTTATTTGAAGCTGAAGCATCAGATCCGATGTAGTCATTTTTAGAAGAACCGACCAGACTGTTTGCTGCACTGACGGGACCAACGGTACCTCCAAGCCCGTTGCACCAGGTGACCGCTCCTGCATTGGTGGCAGTACCATTGTCCCATAACGCGGATACAACGACATAATGACCGTTCTTCAGGGGAGTAACGGCTGCACTTCCCCATCCAACCTGATTGCCTGTTTTAGAACCGACCAGACTGTTTTCTGGGCTGACTGCTCCGACGGTACCAGAAAGTCCGTCACCCCACGTGACGGCACCTGCATTGATGGCCTTGCCATTGTCCCAATATCCAGAGCAAACCACATAATTCCCGTTGGTCAGAGCAGTCACGTCATTTGAGCCCAAATCATTCGACCCTATGCAGTCATTTTTGGTTGAGCCGACGAGACTGTTTGTCTCATTGACTTTTCCAACACTTCCTCCGATGCCGTTACACCACGTGACAGCTCCTGCATCGGCCACCACGCTGTTGTCAGCATTAACCTTGTCCCAATATCCTGAGCTGATGACGTAGTTCCCGTTCGTCAAAGAGGTCACATTCGTACCGATGGCATCATTCGGTGAGGAACCGATCAGGCTGTTGGCTGCGGATATCGTACCAGTCAATCGATTTCCAGCTGTTTCTCCGTTACCCCACGTGACAGCACCAGCGGCATTGTTCCAGTTTGGACTGCCTACCACATAGTGGCCGTTTGTTAGCGCTGTTACTGACAAGCCAATACCATCATTGGCAAGAGAGCCAACAAGACTGTTTGCTGCCGACACATTCCCGCTGATACCTGTAGTGCCATCAATCCATGTAATTGCCTCTGGCGTTAAACAGCTATTTTATAACGAGATATGGATTATTAAAAACCTGAAAGGAACAATGGTGGAACAAATTTTATCGGGAATAGTTTGGATTCGAAAGGTGGGTAATTTTGCGAAACAGAGAGAAAAAAAGGCAGATAAAAATAAATCAGTAAGCAGACATTGATGGAAAATACAAAAAAGAACAGTGCGCGCACAAATTGATTTTTTGGCTGGCACGCTTCGCTCAGCTTGTTGCGTTTGCTCTCAAATAACCGTCGCTGCATCCCGCAGCTTTGGCTCTGGCGCTGCCTGCATCCCTGCCGCCTTCCCCTTGCTCAACTCCTTGTCAATCTTCTCAATCAGATCATCATCCGGCAATGCAATGCGCGCAAGCTGCTTGTTCAGCTCTGTCTGCAGCGGCTAAATGCGCAAAAATCAACGCTGCTTGTGCTTGCCAGATCAAAAGGCGATGATGCATGTCATAAACTTGAATTAATGTTCGCGTTCGCAGCAAGCCGCAAATAAGTCACAAATACGCAACGATTTATTTGCGAACACTACGTTGTTATTGCAAATAATCAGAGCTATCTTTCGTCAGGCAGTTTTTCGCTTTTCCACTCTTCTCACCTTATAAGCTATGGTAACAGAAAACAAAGCCGCGCGTTTCGCTTTAATTGGTACCATTATCACAGTTCTTGGTGGGATTATTGTCGCACTGATAACTGTTTTTGGTACCTCCAAGCAGGAAAAAAAATCTGATAAACCAGATACAGTGTCGGTTCAACGTCAGCCAGTCAATGAAATAAAAAATAATACAGGCACAAATATTAATAGCAATAATCACATCCAAGCTGGTGGGCAAGTTGTTATCACCAATCAGCAGTCTTCCAAGTG
>CAIPYV010000017.1 GCA_903869365.1 uncultured Chlorobiaceae bacterium | reverse complement strand
TATAATAGATATTATGTAAAGCTAAGCCTTGCAGCAAAAGCTTCAATGGGAGTTGATCTGAGCAATGATCTTGATTCTACCAGTCGCCTGATGATCCGCCTCCGCCGAAACTTCCACCTCCACCACTGAAATTGTCGTCGTTGCTGCCTCCACCTCCACCTCCAAAAAATCCTCCTCCTGAACCACCCCAGAAGAATCTTCTGAAAATCTGATAAACAACATAGATCACGGCAAAAATGATGAGCAGCAATGTCATTGACGGTTTATCTCCATTGCGTTGAGTTCTTGGATTGGCCTTGTATTCTCCATGTGCGGCGGCAATAATTGCGGTAACCCCTTTGGTGAACCCTTCATCAAACCGACCTGCCTTGAATGCTGGAACAATCTCGTCTCTTACAATACGGCCTGCCATGAGATCGGTCAGTTTACCTTCCAGACCATAGCCGACCTCAATGCGTACCTTATGGTCATCTTTTGAGACTATGAGCAACACACCGTTATCTTTGCCTTTCTGACCTATTTTCCAGGCCTCGGCAACCTTAATGGAAAAATCCTCAATTGGATCACCCTTAAGCGATTGAACGGTAAGAATAACTATCTGTGTTGATTCCGCGGTTTCAAACTGCTTGAGCTTTGTCTGAAGGTCAGCCTTGACAGGCGCAGAAATCATTCCGGCATAATCGTTTACCCGTCCTGTAAGGGCAGGAACGGCAAGAGCGGCCATAAGGCTGCTATACGACATAAACTGCAGCAGTGCAAGAAGGAGAATCGTAGAAAGACTCCACGATCCTCTCCTCGCCAAAAGCGTTATTGAACTTTTCTGAATCAGAATTTCACCCCCGGCACTGTTTTAGCTGCAGCATCAGCCTTAAAGTACTCTTTTGGTTTCAGCTTCAACATAAGCGTGTTTGTCAGAGAGTTCGGAAACTGCCTGATTGAGAAATTAAACGTCTCAACAGAAGCATTATATCGTTGACGTGCAACACTGATACGGTTCTCAGTTCCTTCAAGCTGATTCTGCAGATCCCTGAAGTTCTGGTTAGCTTTGAGTTCCGGATAACGTTCAACCGTTACAAGCAGGCGTGAAAGCGTCGAGGAGAGATTCCCCTGTGCTTCACGAAATTTTGCCATGGCTGATGGATCACTGAGCATTGCTGGAGTAAGCTGAATTGCGGTAGCTTTCGATCTGGCTTCTACAACCGCGGTCAATGTTTCCTTTTCAAAGTTTGCAGCACCCTTGACTGTCGCTACAAGATTCGGTACAAGATCAGCTCTTCGTTGCAACTGAGATTCCAGATCGCCCCATGAGCGGTTAACCGACTCTTCATTCTGCTGAATAGTGTTGTATCCACATCCTGAAAGTGTACTGAAAAAAAGAAAAAACGCAAAAAGTTTAGCTAATGAAGCCTTCATAAATATCTCCTATCCCTTTTTTTTGTGCAGTTATGTAACAATCGTATCACGTTGTTTTAGCGCCTGAAACTTCTGTTTCATTTTTGGAAGCCGCAGCCTCAACGGGTTTCTTTTTAGGCTCAGGGGCCTCAACGGCTTTATGGAATTCGTCTTCAAGATCAGCTTGTGCTTTTTTGAACTCCTTCATACCTTTGCCCAGGCCTCGCATGAGTTCAGGTAATTTTTGAGGACCAAAAAACAGCAAGACAACAAACAGAATAAGCAGCAGTTCCTGTCCACCCAATCCAAACATAACAATTTCCCCTCAGGTTAATTAGTCAATAAAAATCTCACTTCTTTGAAATATACAATTGATACAAGTTCTAATACAAAAGATATTTTCCTTGACCAATTCCTGACTTATGGCAAACCTTTCACTGCCTTGAGCGTTGTCAGATCGGCAACAACTCCTGCAGCCTCGTTGATCAGAACGTCCTTGCTAATACCTCTCCTTGCATTCCGATCCGGAAGCCACTGTTTCTCGATATGCTTGATTGTTTCTATTTCTGATTTAAAAGCTTTGTCCTGAAGCGATACTGACTTTTTTTTACGGATATGATCAAGAACATTCCGATCATGCAGATAGGTTTGATACAAGACGTTTTTCGATAACCGGTCACCCTCTTTCTGGCGAAGCAGGTTGATCTTTTCGGGAGTAACCTCTGCTGTAGGATGATATGAAGCACGAGTGATGGTACTCCATGGCAGACTGCTCGTATAGGTATCCTCTCCTATGGTGGTGATATCGATCATGGATGGCAAGACGATATCCGGCACAACACCTTTATGCTGAGTACTGCCTCCGGATATCCGGTAAAACTTTGCTATTGTGAGCTTTATCTCTCCAAGATCGGGAGGTTTTTCAAAAAAAGTAATCGGTCTTGCAAGCTTGATGATACTTTGAACACTTCCCTTTCCAAACGTTCTTTCGCCAATGATGACCCCACGGCCGTAATCCTGAATTGCCGCAGCAAAAATTTCGGAAGCTGAAGCGCTATAACGGTTTACAACCACCGCAAGCGGTCCGCTATACTGCTGGCGCATGTCTTCGTTATTGAGCACGCTCTTCCCGCCTGTTGCATTGCCTATCTGCACCACAGGACCACCTGGTATAAAGAGAGCGGTAACTTTTACCGACTCTTCGAGTGATCCTCCCCCATTGTTGCGAAGGTCAATGACGATTCCGTCAACATGCTCAGCATTCAGTTCATGCAGAATACGGTTTACATCATTGCTGGTACTGGTGTAACTGAGAGTGTTTTTTTGCTGTCCTTCAAAATCCAGATAAAATGAGGGTATGGTAATAACACCGATTCTTTTATCACCTTGCAGAATGATCCTTTTCTTCGCTGCCTGTTCCACCAGATCAACTTTTTCTCGCAGGAGCTGGACTATTTTTGCCGCTCCCCTGCCAGCCTGGCTTGCTGCAAGAATTTTCAGACGAACGATTGTGCCTTTTTTGCCACGGATGAGTTTTACAACATCATTGATTCTCCATCCAATGACATCGACAATTTCTGCGTTCTTTCCCTGTCCGACGCCAACAATTTTATCTCCTTTTTTCAAGAGATTGCTTTTAAATGCCGGTCCACCCGGGATAACCTCATTAACAACGGTATACTCACTTTCGGTCTGGAGTCGAGCGCCGATTCCCTCAAGAGAACGACTCATGTCGATCTGGAAGTTTTTGTACTCGTCTGGAGAGAAGTAACTGGTATGGGGATCGAATGAAGTTGTCAGAGCATCGATATAGGCCTGGAAGGCATCATCCGGTTTCTGATGGTTTAATAGATTCAGTCTGTTTGTAAAGCTTTTGGCAAGGGCGTTACGGAGGTTCTTTTTGCTTTCGCCTGAATATTTCAGGTTGAGCCACTGGTATTTAAGTTCTTTTTTCCAAAGATCGGTCAGTTGTTGCCTGTCTGCAGGCCATGGATCACTTTTTCGATCGAGGTCGAGAGTTTCTGGTAGAGTAAAATTAAAATGCACGGTATCAACGGCAGCCCTCATGAAGAGCATTTTCTCTTTTGCCCGCTGCAGGAACAGGTTATAGATGGCAAACCCGGCATGTGCCTGTCCGGCAAGTAATTCATCATCAATCCTTGTGCTGTAGGCTTTTCTGAGAGACTCTACATCACTTGCCAAAAAATAACTTCTGCTTGCATCAAGATTGTCGAGATATCGTTTCAGTATCTGTTGAGAAAGAGAGTCATTAACGGCCACCTTTCTATAGTGCTTCTTCAACAAGTATTGCGTGATATATTGACATGCTTCGTCCTCAGCATCGGTCGGTTTGAGGGGAATGGCGACTTTGACTGATGCTGAGGTGAGCTGATTTCCGGTAACAAGGGGAAGAGTAAGCCCGAGCAAAACGATAATGCAAAGAAGACTTTTTTTAAGCATGTGCTGACAAAATGAAGTATCGTTAAGCCAGGATTTCAAAACTGGTCTTGAGGGATAACAAACAGATTCGAAACACCGTTCTTATGAATAAACCCAGACATGCGCAGGTGGAATATTTTGCAGAACAAATCGTTTCCTTTTTTTACTTTCAAAATTCACTTGCCCCAATGGATCATTAAGGCCATAAGTAAATATGACACACCATGTTAAGAGCCCCCTGGCGTAAAGGTCATTTAACAGAGGAATAAATGACAATTTAAATGGGTTGTTAATGAGAGGAATCGAGACGACCAAGCCAACTCGCTCATCAATTTTTTTCAGCTGCTCCAAAGCACACGAATTGACAATGTTCAGATGCGGATAGTTTTGCCGCAGCAAAGCACAGAATTCCTTGTCAATTTCAACCAAAACAGGGTTTAAGCTGGAAATGTGCTGTGTGATGGCACCTGTTCCTGCGCCAATTTCCATAACAGCTGCCCGATCCAGCTCTTTGACTGATTTATAAATAGCTTTGCCTAAAAATTCGGAAGAGGGCATTACGGAGCCGACACTTTGCGGGTTTTTCAGATATTTTTTTAGAAACAGTATCTTTTTATGCATTTATCTTATAGAGTTATAGAAATTTACAGTATAAAAACTACAGTATTACCGGTCTTCAGTTAACGGATTCTCAACGGTACGACATTCCGTTACGCTTTTAAGCATAAAATACAGGAGATATTATACGTATCAAAATTGGATATGACCTTTGTGAGTTGGGTGGAAATGCTCTAAGAGGTCTTCACCGACAATACGCCAGTGTATAAAATAAGAAAAGCCCCTGTTTAACAAGGGGCTTTTCTCAAGATCAGGCGAATAATTTTTCCTTAATTACTTGGCGGGTGCATCTGCCTTAGCTTCTGCCTTGACTTCAGCCTTCTTGGCTACTTTCTTTGCTTTCTTAACTTTTTTAACAACTTTCTTCTCAGCTTTTACTTCTGGCTTTGCTTCAGCCTTTGCTTCTGGAGCAGGAGCTGCGGCAGGTGCAGGAGCTGCTGGAGCTGCGGCAGGGGCTTTGGCGGCAGGTGCTGCTGCTTTGTCAGCTGCGAAAGAAACTCCACCGAAGATTCCGGAGACAGCAAGAGATACGATAACGCCAGCAATAAAGTTCTTTTTCATTTGTCTTTTCGGTTGTATTTAAGAAAACAGATACTATTTATTTCTTCCCTTCATACTACTTAGTACGCAGGGCTGTCGATTTTCTTTCAATTAATTTTCAAAAATTGGATTTTTTGTTGTAAAAAGGAGTTTTTTTCTATGGAACAGAGGAAATTAGGAACTCAGGGTTTAACGGTGTCTGCACAAGGTTTAGGCTGCATGGGGATGTCTGACTTTTATGGTCAGCGTAACGAGACGGAATCGATTGCTACCATCCATCATGCGATTGAGTCGGGAGTAAATTTTCTGGATACTTCAGACATCTACGGGCCTTTTACCAATGAAGAGCTGATCAGCAAGGCGCTCAAGGGGTGTCGTGACCAGGTTATCGTCGCCACTAAATTTGGTGTCATTCGCAATCGTCCGGCAAGCAGTGGCGGATGGGCGCCTATTACCGGCATCAGTGGAAGACCGGAATATGTCCGCTCAGCCTGTGACGCCTCCTTGATGCGTCTTGGAATTAATCATATCGACCTCTACTATCAGCATAGAGTAGATGCCGATGTGCCGATTGAAGAAACCGTCGGTGCTATGGCTGATCTGGTTACTGCAGGTAAAATACGTTATATAGGGTTGTCAGAGGCCAGTGCACTGACTATCAGACGTGCTCATGCAGTACATCCACTGAGTGCTGTGCAGAGTGAGTACTCGCTCTGGAGTCGGGATCCGGAAGATGAAGTGCTGCCGACCATGCGCGAGCTTGGAATCGGCTTTGTGTCATTCAGTCCATTAGGAAGAGGGTTTCTCACCGGACAATTGAAAAGTCCTGATGATTTTGCAATCGATGATTACCGTCGCAATTCTCCCCGTTTTCAAGGTGAAAACTTTATAAAAAATCTTGAACTGGTAGCTCGTCTCAAAGAGATTGCCAATCGGAAAGGAGTTACTGCCGGACAGTTGGCTCTGGCATGGGTTATTGCACAGGGTGATGATATTGTGCCCATACCCGGTACCAAGCAGAGGAGATACCTTGAGGAAAATATTGCGGCCGGATCTGTTGAGATCAGCGATTTAGAAATGGCTGAAATCATGGACGCTATACCCAAGGGCGCAGCCGCTGGAGAACGTTACCCTGAAAGTATGATGAAGCTGATTAATCGATAACTGTCTGAAAACAACAAAAGCCAGACAAAACTTGCGTTCTGTCTGGCTTTTGTAATAAAACCAAAAATCTTAGTAACGATCTCTTCTTGGAGCTCTCTCTTCACGTGGCTTTGCTTCATTGACCGTAACCGTACGGCCATTCAGTTCTTTGCCATTCAGTGACTCAATAGCTTCACTGGCTTCGCTATCCTTAGGCATTTCTACAAAACCAAAACCCTTGGAGCGGCCTGAAAACTTATCGTTGATGATGCTTGCGTTTGCAACCTCTCCGAATTCGGAAAACGCATCGCGAAGATCATCTTCAGAAACAGTGTAAGCCAAATTGCCGATGTAAATATTCATTGTTTAATCTCAGTAAACGTGTGCATTGATAAAAAGAGATACAGGCAAGTAATCAAAGCACAAATCACTTGAGTAACTATCAGCCAACCATTGGCTGATTTGATTGTCAAGTTTAACGTAATTATTGATACTTATCAAACAAAAAATGCTTAAAGTCAATTATTTCTTAAAATAAGAATCACTCTTGCCGTTGCAGATCTATCTATTCGTTTATAAATAAATCGGTTACGTCTTGCTTTATATTTTCATGCCATACAGTTTTTATCTATAGGGGAAAAGAAAAAAGGCAGGAATTGTGGTTCCTGCCTTTTTTCAAGCCAATCGATTGTCGTACTACCCTCTGCAGGTATTATTTTTTGTCCGGAACCTCACGTTCTTCTTTCACGGCATAGTTGATCAGGTAATCGTAGAGCCTGATAAGACGTGCATTCTGATTGTTCTGATCAATCCAGTGACCAATCATACCGATGGTACGTGCCAGAACAAAGAAGCCGTTCAATGAGAATTCAGGGAAATCGAGATCAACAAGAATACAGCCGATCGTGCCATCAACGTTGAGGATAAGATTGTCCTTTTTAGCTGTGGTGATCTTTTCCACTTCAAGTGCATAGTCAAGACAGGGTGTGTGCAATGTGGTCTGGTTTGTTACATATTCAACCAGATATTTAACCCTTTTATCAGGGTTTTTCACGCTTTTCACTCTATGTCCGATACCTGGAACCGGGCCGACATTCTGCTTCATCCAGTTCAGAAATCCAGGGATGTCGTTTGGATACTCCTTGACACCGTACTTGAAATATTTACCGGCATTGGTGACCGCTCCGCCGAATCTCGGGCCGATCATGGTCATTCCGGCAGATACAGCCTGAGGCAGATCAATGCCTGCACATGCAGCAATAATGGAACCGAATGCGCCGGAAACTGCCGGACCGTGATCGGCTGAAATCATAATAATGCGCTTGATGATTTCAGACTCTTCTCTGGTAGGAAGTTTCTTGTTCCACAAGAGGCCGATAACATCCTCAATACCGTATCCTTTCTCGCAGAGTTCAGATGCGGCATAACCAACGTAACGAGGTTCTTCGCCACGGTCGTCGGAGATGGTGGTACGAATCAGGGGTTCTACAATAACGTCTCCCTGTTTCATGATTTCCTGGACACTTGGCGGAAGCTCCGGAAGCAGCTTTTCGTCCAGTTCCGGTTCCGGTTTTATAATGCCGGCTGCCTGGAGTTCAAGATAAACCTGTTTGATTGCTTTGCTCAGACCGCCGAATGTATCAGGTACGACTGCCCCTGCTTCACGAAGAGCGTTAATTTTAGAGCGGGCGGAGCCAAGACCTTTTTTTCCCTCCTTGGCGCCGGCGTGGCCGAATTTCATGCCCTGGGGCAAAACATCCTGACAGGTTCCGCCAATGGCCGCAATCAGTTTAATCCGGCGTTTTTCAGCACCGAACCATTCCGCAGCTTCTTCCTCAAGTGTGCCGCCGACTTCACCGACAATAACAACTGCCTTGGTTTCGGGATCATTTTCGAACATCTGGAGGTAGGTGACAAAATCGGTACCAGGATAGGAATCTCCGCCGATTGCGACTGCAGAGGTAATGCCATCGCCGTTCTGAGCACAGAGCCACATGGCTTCATTGGACAGACCGCCTGATTTTGTAATAACGCCGAATGAACCGGGACGGTAGAGGTTACAAAGTTTCAGGTTTTTATACTCACCGCCAATAACACCGAGACGACACTCCCCTGCCGACATGATGCCGATTGAGGATGGTCCGTTAAAAATTTTGCCTTTTTCGATTGCATACTTGCGCAGCCATTTGGCATCCTTTTCAGGAACCCCTTCGGTTATCATGGTGACAAGCTTGATCCCGCGGGCATCAAGCGCTTCTTTTGCCGACTGATATGCTCTTGAGGCACCAATGTAGATCAGTACGGTATTGATTTGAGGGTTTTCCTCGAGCGCTTTGTCGAGCGATGCATAAACAGTAACGTTGTTCAGCTCACCGCCTCTGTATATTTCCTTGTGCTGACCTTCTTCCGGTGGATAAACAAAAGCCTCTACCGTCAGTGGCCGGTTGATCAGAAAGTCGAACTGAGCCATCCGCCTTGCAGCATTCAATCCCGCAATACCACCAATGATGACCGCTCGTGTATCCCTATTTGCTAAAATACTCACGATTCTTTCCGGTTTATAAGTTAGAAGTTTCTCTTAAGGGTGCGATACCGTTCGGCCTTATGAATTCAAGGCAAGATCAACAATATCGGTCATAGGCATGCTGCGGTCATAGACATGAATGTCAAATCCCTCTTCCTGCAGCTTTTTCATGGATGCAAGGCCCTGATTTTCATTCGGTCCGCCTCGTCTTACCCAGATTTTCACATTTTCGAGGTACCCTTTTGATTTGCTTTCCCGGAATCCATTGATAATCCCGTTGAATGTTGCTTTCACATCAGTAAAATTGGCAATAGCTCCACCAACAATAATATGTTTGATATCAGGAAGCCTGCAGATGGTTTCCGTAAGAGCCTCTACTGCCCAGTCCGGAGGATCACCGGAATATTCGGCATAATTGGCAATTGAGCCGCCTCTTGCAACGACCGCATCAGAATAAAATACCGATGCGCCACCGCCTGCAGTAAGCAGAGCTATGTTACCACCGGGGACTTCAACCAGCTTGACCGATCCCTTGATGCGGGCATCGATGTCCATGATCTGCTGTTCGGCTTCGGTGAATGGACGTCCAATTTCTGAAACCGGTTTGAAATCCCAGTCAGCATGACGGAATCGGGCATCCCAATCGACGTTCATGACAGCATCAAGAGCGGCAAACCGCATATCACTCTTGCGTATGACGAGCGGATTGATTTCTATCGACTGTGCGTCTTCGTTATCGAAACAGAGAATAAGGCGTGATGTGATTTTTGCGACACGTTCCGCGATTTCACCCATGAAGCCCGCTTCGATAGCAGCTTCAGTAATGCGTTCAATACTTGGAGTTTCATCAAGAGGGATAAAAAGCCGTTTCACAGAATCCCAGTTATCTTCGATATCAACTCCACCCTTGTTGGAAAGAAGAAGTTCTGCCCCATCGCGATTACCTGCAATAGATATATAATACTCTTCGTCATGATCAAGCATTTCGGCAACAATGACCTGACGAACGACCGAAGTGCCGATTTCGCGTCCAATCATCTCCTTTGCTGCTTCAAGAGCCTGATCAAGGTTCAGGCCAAGTTTAACCAGCCCCAACTTGAATCGCCCCCCTATTGCTTCATGAGCTTTAACAACGAGTTTTGATTCTCTCAACCATTTATTAGCTTCTCCAAGCTGCTCGAGGCGGTTTGGGTCCATGATAACAACATAATTTGGCACAGGAATGCCCCATTTGTTGAATAGCTTCATGGCCGGCCCTTCAAGTATTTTAGCCATACTATTAGGTGTTTGTATGTTTATGGGTAGAAAAACGAAGCACGGAAATGTGCAAGATTTTAAGTTAACTATTTTTTAATTATATCCAAGTATTTATAATTTTCCACATCTGCAAATCATCAAAAAAACAACTTTTATGAGCGATTATGTGCTTTGGTGGCAGAATCTGCCGTCACAAATGAATCCTGTAATCTTTTCTGCAGGTTCTTTTGCGATTCGCTGGTATGGCATGATGTATATTGTGGCATTCGCCATTGTCTATCTCCTTACCCGGTATCGACTTGACTCTGAAAAGCTTCCCTTTGAGCGCTCCTTTATCGGTGATGCCCTCACCTGGGTTATGGTCGGTGTGATTGCTGGCGGCCGGCTGGGTTATATTCTGTTTTACGGCTTGAGCGATTTTCTGGCCGATCCTCTCGGCAGCATTCTGCCCTGGGTTTCTGCTCCCGGCGGGTGCCGTTTCGCTGGTATAACCGGCATGTCCTATCATGGAGCGGTCATCGGCGTTATTCTTGCGGTTTATCTCTTTACCCGTTCTCATAAAAACGGTTTTTTTGAAACATTTGATCTTTTTATTCCATCCGTACCCCTTGGTTACACCTTTGGCCGCCTTGGCAACTTCATCAACGGTGAACTTTATGGAAGAGTAACCGATTCAGCGTTCGGCATGTTTTTCCCTCTTGCTCCGACCCATCAGCTGCGCCATCCTTCACAGCTCTATGAAGCATTTTTCGAAGGAATCGTCCTTTTTATTGTTCTGTGGCTTCTACGCAGGAAATCCCCTTTTTCCGGATTTCTTTCCGCTCTCTATCTCTTCGGTTATGGGTTTGTCCGCTTTTTTATCGAATACTTTCGTGAACCTGATGCCCAACTTGGCTTTGTCTTCCTGAATTTCTCCATGGGACAGGTGCTTTGCTTCATCATGATGATTGGGGGGATTGTGGTGTTTACAACCTCCAGGCTTTCAGCAGGATCAGTGGGGGCTAAGTAACACCTCTTCCCCGCTGCCGAAACAGCGACGCCTGACAATGAGCATGACAACTACGGAACTGACAGCCGTTGAACCTACCAGCATCAGCATGACGACAATCTGGTAGCGGACAGCAATAAGCGGATCAGTTCCGGCAAGAATCTGGCCGGACATCATGCCTGGAATGAAAACAAGGCCTACACCCATCATGGCGTTGATGGAAGGGATCATGCCGGCAGAGACAGCATTCCTGAATATGTCGAGGCTTGCCTCACGGTAATCGGCTCCAAGGGAGAGTTTCATTTCAACCAGCTCTTTCTGTTGCCGCATATCCCTGAAAAGCCGTTCGAGAGAGATGGCAAGCGCTGACATTGAATTTCCGATGACCATGCCCCCGGCAGGAATAAAGTAGCGGGGTTCCCACCATGGCGTCATACCGATTACCAGCCCGGAAACGAAAAAAGCTGTTGCCATATAACTGACAAGCATGGTCAGAAATGTCGGGATGATATATGGGATCTGCTTCTCCTTGACTCTTCCCTTGATAATAAACATGGCGGAAACGACCATCACCATGAAAACACTCATGACCAGCAATGGATTTGAGGTTTTCAAAATAAAGGTCAGGACATATCCCATGAGAAAGAGTTGTGAAAAGGTGCGCAGCGTTCCAATGGTGATATCGCGGTTAAGGCCGAGATGGTAGATGAATGAGCTTGCCTGAGCGATCAGGATAAACACGAGGGCAAGCAGCAGCTGGCCGGTAGAGATCGTAACGATCTGATTCATAGTAAACGATTCAGGCGGCGATGGGCGAGAGTATAGGTAAGAGGACGCACAGTTTCCGGCTTGTAATCAAGGTGAGTCACCGTTATCAGGGTTTTGCGCTCTTCGGTGTTCAGTCGCTCCATGATGGAAAAAACCATTGATGCACTCTCATGGTCAAGGGCTGAGGTTGGTTCATCAAGCAGTAAAAGAAGGGGCTTCTGCAAGAGTGCTCTCATCAGCGCCAGCCGCTGTTTCTGGCCTATCGAAAGTTTCATGGCGGATTGATCCAGATTGAGATCGGGAAGGTAAAACTTTTGCAGCATTTCGGTCAGCTCTTCCGTGCCGGGCCGGGGTTTCGCTGCATTGATGGCAAAGGAGAACGGCAGGAGCAGATTTTCCTTAACCGAGGCATCGATCATCTGGGGTATCTGGGCAACATAGCTGACAGCACTCCGCAGTTTTGCCGGAGCAATGGAGGTAATGTCGCGGCCCTGAAAAAGAATTGAACCTCCCTGTGGCTGGTTCAGCCGACAGATCAGACGCAGCAGTGTCGACTTCCCTGTGCCGGAAGGGCCTTTCACCAGAATAAACTCCCCCTCTTGCACGCTTCCGTTGAGACGGTCAAAAACAAGGGCGGTTGATCCCTCATAAGCAAAGGAGATGTTTCGGATTTCAAGAAGTGGGGGCATACATCATTGCTCACTCGTATTCTGTGATAAAGAGGTAAGTTCCAGCACAGTCAAACCTGTGGTCTCGGCAATGGTGGCTAAATCAATGCCTTTGCCCAACAAATTGAGTGCAATGGCTTTTGATGCTTTTTCCATGCCTTTGGCTATGTTTTTTTCGGCTCCTGAGGCAATGATGCTTGCTACATCGGTGTACTCTTTCAGACGAACCTCATAGACTTGACGCTCTTCTTCATTAAACATCCGATCAATCGCTGCAATGGCTTTCACAATATTTTTATCGGATGCCAGCTCTTTTGGCGTATGCTCCCGGTCAAGCTGATGCGCAGTCGTCAAAAAACTGCTCCAGCGATCCAGCGCACTCTGGATTTCATGGTATGTTTTCGTAAACTTTTTCAATTCGATATAGTGCAGTTCAAAAACATCGTGCAGCCGGTCATCTTTGCCTGTAGCGGTATTGATTATTTTATAGCAACTGTGAACCTCCGTGGTATCAGGTATAAAGTCGTAATCAAGGATGTTGATGCTGATGGTTTTTTTCAGCTCCTTGTACATCATCCCTTCGCTGAGTTGTTCAGTAACCAGTTTTGCCCAGTAGAAAATAGCTCGCTTGTCGAAGTTATTATCTTCCCTGATCTGCATTTCGACGTTGAACCAGCGACCATTTTCAGCCTTGGCTTTGATTTCGAGTATGGAGATTTTATCCGCCCGGTAATCGGCCAGGTTAAATGGATTTTTCAACTCAACCTCCACAACCTGCTCCTCTTCGGACACAATAGCGTTAATCAAGGAGATGAGTAAATCTTTATTCTCTTCGCTGCCAAAGAGCTTTTTAAAGGCGAAATCGACGCGGGGATTTATTTTACCCATGGTTATATCCAGTTTATAATCAACAAAATAAGGGAGAAGATGTTTTTCCAGCATTGAGCGACAATGCCCCCAAGATTACTGGAATAAAGAATAACAATTTTTCCGCAATAAACACTCATAAGGGAACGCTTGGTGGCCACATAAAGCCATAGTAAGCGGGACGAACGAGGCGAAAATCAAGTCATCGCATTATAAGAATTGGAAACATGAGGATGCGGAAGCAAAAGGAGAACTGGCGATACTGTACATCCATGGAGGAAGCAGCCTGATCAGCTCTGACAACTGTATTGAACCAAGGCCGACAATGATGGAACAGCCTATCATAAAGATAGGTCGATTATCCAGCATTCTTGATCTGTAACGGCCGTCACAGGTCCCCGTCAATGCGGTAAGTCGACCGTTGTAAAACATCTTATCAATTATGATCGTCCTTTTCTGTATCTGGATCTCGAAAAGCCAAAATTATAGAGCGACTGGGCTCCATTTAGGGACGCCGAGCCGGGGCTCGGGGCTCACGAAGAAAGATGTAGCCGGTGAGGGCAATGAGGGCTGCAGCAATTGCCCAGATGAAGATGGCGAATCCGGAGCCTCCTTCATACATACTGAAGATACCGAACAGAAAAAATATGGCTGATGCCCCGATTTTTATTGCTTTTTCGGGCAGCCGAGCTCCGAGCATTTTCCCTGCTATGATAGCAAGTCCATCAGAAATGACCATGCCGATCGTTGATCCGATCCAGACAGGTAGAAAAGGGTGCGTTGAGGCGAGGGTAATGGTGGAGAGCATGGTTTTGTCGCCAAGCTCGGCCATGAAAAAGGTTGAAAAGACAAGCCAGAAGGGGTGAATGCCGGTTTTACAGTTCTTCTCGTCTTCATCAAGCTGATCGCCTCTGAGTGTCCAGAAGCCGAATGCTATAAAGGCAATACCGGCAACAAATTTGATCCATTCGGTAGGAAGCTTGTCGCCAATAAACCAGCCTATGCCGGCGGAAAAAACATGAATGGCAAGGGTGGCCCAGAAAATGCCCCACAGGACAACCCAGGAGTTGTAGCAGGTTGCAAGCGTCAAGGCTACAAGCTGGGTTTTGTCGCCAAGTTCCGCAATAAAAATCATGACAAGCGAAAGCCAGAATGCATCCATAACGGTGGGTTTATCGGTTAAAGAAAAGTCTTACGTTGTGCGTTGGAAGGTACTTTACTGATGAATAACTATATTAGATACAATATGTCTCGAACACAAGCACTTCTCATGACATATTGAGAAAGTCGTCCGGAATATATAACCAAGACTTTCATGGAAAAAGAGCAGAATCACCAAAGTTATAGTATTCAAAGCCTTTTTGAGTTTTACCCCGCATCTGTATTCCTTATGGAACAGGATGGTAACATTCTTGATGCGAACGAGACTTTTGCGCTCCGTATGGGAAAGAACCTGCAAGAGTGCCTTGAAGCCAACGTTTACGATCTGCTTCCGGCTGATATTGCCGCTCTGCGGAGAGAGAAGGCTGAGGAGACTCTGCGCACAGGTACACCACTCTCTTTTGAAGATGAACGGAATGGAAGAGTTTTACGTCATACGATATATCCTTCGCGCTCACCGGAGGGAGAGATCAATCGACTTTTAATTGTTGCCGAGGATATTTCAGATTTCAGACGCACCGAGCTGGAGTTGCGTGAAAGTGAAAGGATGTTCCGTTCCATTACTGAACAAATTTCTGAGGTGGTTTTTGTGAACAACTCTATTGGAGAGGTAAGCTATGTTTCACCAATCGTTGAAAAAATTACCGGCTATAAGCCTGAAGAGTTAATAGGTCATGTTTTTTTTGAATACCTGGCGGAAGAGGAAATTCCCAGAGCTATTGCAATCTTCACTGATGCGATGTCTCGTCAATTGACAAATCAGATCGTTGAGTTGACGTACAGGAAAAAAAACGGTTCACTCTTTCAGGCAGAAATTCATTCACAATATTTTAATGACAACGGTTCGTCCGGAGTGATCGGCTTGCTCCGTGATATCAGTGAGCGTAAACTGCTTGAAAATCAACTTGTAAAACTCAGCACTGCTGTAGAGCAAAGTCCTGCTGTTGTTGTTATTACCGATCCCCTCGGCAATGTGGAATACGTCAACCCGATGTTTACCCTGCTCACAGGGTATAGTGCTGAAGAGATAAACGGAAAAAATCTCCGAATTCTACAATCAGGCCTTATGCAAAAGGAGGTCTATGAAGAGCTCTGGCAAACTATCCTTTCTGGAGTGATCTGGCGAGGAGAGTTCCAGAACAGGAAGAAAAATGGTGAACTCTTCTGTGAAACAGCTGTTATCTCGGCTATTGTTGACAAAAATGGTGTAATAACTGGTTTCGTGGCAGTTAAAGAGGATGTCACCGAACAGAAAACATATTTGGCCGAACTGATTGCTGCGAAAGAAAAAGCAGAAGAGAGCGACCGATTGAAATCAGCGTTTCTTGCTAATATCAGTCATGAAATACGCACTCCGATGAATGGTATTCTTGGCTTTTCGGAGCTCTTGAAAGAGACTCTTCTTTCTGGGGAGGAGCAGAGCGGGTATATTGATCTCATTCAGGAAAGCGGCAAACGTATGTTGAACCTTATTAATGATCTCATTGATATTTCCCGGATTGAGGCTGGTGAAACAAGAGTACATCTCTGTGAAACATCGGTTAACAATCTGTTGTGCGACCTCAATGATTTTTTCAAACCAGAAGCCGACAAAAAAGGGTTGCATTTGCATTGTTCCGCAGGAGTTCCTGACAATGAAAGTATTATTAAGACTGATAGCGCAAAACTGAACCAGATTTTATGCAACCTTATCCAGAATGCCCTTAAATTCACGAGATCGGGAGGCGTTGATATCGGCTATACAAAAAAGGATGACCATCTGGAATTTTATGTTATCGATACAGGCATTGGTATTCCGGTTGACATGAAAGAGAAAATTTTTGATCGGTTCCACCAGCTTAACAACTCCCTAACCCGTAATTATGAAGGAGCTGGTCTCGGATTGAGTATCAGCCAGGCATACGCTGAAATGATGGGCGGTTCAATCCGTGTGGAATCGGTTATGGGCGCTGGAAGTACTTTTTCCTTCACCATCCCCTATAACCCGACCCTTCATCCCAAAGACTCACAACACAGCAGTCAGCCTTCAGTACTCAGCACTCAACACCCGGCACAATCTTTCACTATTCTTATAGCTGAAGATGACTCCGTTTGTCGCTTAGTCCTTGCAACGCTTTTGAAAGCCGATAACATCACCATCCTTTCTGCTGTCAATGGCCAGGAGGCAGTGGACATGGTTCGGCAGCATCCCGAAATAAATCTTGTGTTTATGGACATTAAAATGCCGGTAATGAATGGTTATGAAGCAACCCGACATATCAAAGAGTTTCGACCTGACCTGCCTGTTATTGCTCAAACAGCTTTTACGTCAGCAGAAAACAGGGAGAACGCAATAAAGGCTGGATGCGATGGCTTTATCACCAAACCAATCAAAAAGAGCGAACTGCATTCTTTAGTGGATGAGAAGCTTGGTTGTTGAAAGAGTGTTGAAAGAAAAAAGTGAAAAGAACAATGCCTGATGTAAGAACCGCGCTTATGAGTGATGTGCCGAGATGTGCCGGGCTTCTTGAAATCCTTTTCAACCAGGAGCATGAGTTTACTGCTGATGCTGAAGCTCAGTCGAGAGCTCTTGGTATGATTATCGGAAATCCGGAGGTTGGGCGGATATTTGTATGTGACGTTGAGGGAATTATTGAGGGAATGGTTATGCTGCTCTTTACGGTCAGCACTTTTCTGGGCAAAAAAGTTGCTCTGCTTGAGGATATGGTTGTCGCTCCGGAGTGGCGAAGTAAAGGTCTCGGCTCCCTGTTGATCAATCATGCCATTGCATTTGCCCAGCAGGAGGGTTTCGGGCGGATAACGCTGCTGACTGACAGGGATAATGAAGCGGCTCAGCAATTCTACCAGTCGAAAGGATTTTCTCAATCGGACATGGTGGTTTTCAGAAAACTGCTTGATGGCTATGAACAATAAAGGAAATGATCATGAGTGTATGGATGTGCAAAGAGTGCGGTTATATCTATGATCCTGCGGAAGGTGATCTTGACAACAATATCAAGGCTGGGACGCAATTTGAACAGGTGTCAGATGAGTGGGCATGTCCGGTCTGTTATGCGGAGAAAGCTACGTTTGAGAGGTATCATAGATGAGCGGATTGATTTTCTTGATGTCAAGAGAGCCATCCTCACCGCAAACATCGGTATCACCCTTTACATCAAGTATTTCGCCAATAAACTGTGTGTGTGCAGGCCGATTTCAAGAACGTGCAGAAGGCGGCACTCAGAAGGTTGGGTTTTCCGGTCTGATCGTATGTTCCGACCATCAAAAAAGGTGTCGGAAAAGGCGTTTCCTTGTGTGAGCCTTAAGCCCAGCGATTGTTTTTGATTCTGTTGTTCGGAAGTTTTTCAGAAGGTACGGATGGTTTTGATTCAATTGGATAACCGATCGCGATAATGGATAATACCTTTATATGTTCCGGCAGACCAAGCAGTTCCTGAATGCGTGCTTCAGCGGTTTTTCCGTCATTATACCATCGTTCCCGGATTTGAATCCAGCAACTGCCAAGGCCCAATGACTCGGCCGCAAGCTGAATGATTATCGCAGCAATCGAGCAATCCTCAATCCATACGTCCGATTTGGTGCTGTCGGCACAGACAACTATGCCCAGAGGAGCATTTTTCAGGAATGCCGATCCCGATTTTTTGACTTCGGACAACTGGTCCAGCAGGTCAGGTTCATCGACCAGAATGAACTCCCAAGGGTTACTCCCCTTTGAAGAGGGTGACCTGAGAGCGGCCTCACTGAGTGATTGAAGAGTTTCCGGGGATATTTTTTCGTCGGTGAATTTCCTTATGCTGCGGCGCTTGCGTAATAGTTCAATCATGGGGTTACTTGTGTTGTTTTGTTTCGTTCGAGCAGGTTCTGCCAATTGTGTTTTTCAAGAACACTCCCCCTAACATTTGATTCCATTTCAAGAAACATAGCATAGGGTATGGCAAACGAGAGGAGATCCTTTGCAAATTTGTTGCGTACGGTAATATCAGTCAACCCGATAACAGCTCTTGGTGTTTCGGATTCAGCTGCTCTGGCAAGCTATTCGTCTGTATGATCGCTACCGGCATGAGTTGCATACCGATTGCACTCTGAATGACGCTTTCCATGGAAACTCTCTCCTCTTTGGATTGACAAGTCATCAATAACCATAAGGATATTTAATGATTAATTGCAGAATAGCCAAGTAACAAGTTGCATTGTTGTTACGGGATTTATTTTTGATGTTCTGGTGCCGTGTGATTTATATTCCGTAATTTACGTTCATCGATTCCATATTTTATGCTCGGTGATTCCATATTTTATGTTCCTCAATGCTTATGAATAAGTCTTCTCTTTACCCGCGCCTGATTGAAATGCGCATTGCTGAAGCGCTGGCCGACACTCCTGTTGTTTTGGTTGCAGGGCCGAGGCAGGCAGGAAAAACGACCTTGGTGCGGCAGATGGCAATCGAAGGGATGCGCTATCTCACACTTGATGACGAGTTGACATTGTTGTCGGCAAAGATTGATCCTGTAGGGATGATTCGCAGCCTTGATCGTGCTGTCATTGATGAAATCCAGCGTGCCCCGCAACTGCTGCTGGCTATCAAGAAGAGTGTTGATGAGGATCGGCGCCCTGGGCGGTTTTTGCTGACGGGATCGGCAAACTTAATGGTACTGCCTGCGGTAGCGGATTCCCTGGCCGGTCGGATGGAGACGCTCACGTTGCTGCCGCTATCGCAAAGCGAGTTGCAAGGAAGTACAGCGAATTGGATCGATGCTGCTTTTGCAGGCAAATTGCTCGAGGTAAACATGCCGTTGACAGGAGAGAAGTTGGTCGAAGCTGTTTTGCGGGGCGGCTATCCTGAAGCGATTTCCCGAACTGGTGCACGCAGACGTACTGTTTGGGCGCGCCAGTATATTAATGCTATCATTCAACGCGATGTTCGAGACGTGGCCAGCATCGACAAGCTCGATCAATTGCCCAGGTTTTTGCGCATCCTCGCTGAGATATCAGGTCAACTGTGTAATTACACCAAACTGGGTGGTCAGGTCGGCTTGGACAACAAAACTGCTTCACGCTATACAGGAGTGCTGGAACAGATGTATTTGCTTAAGCGCATTGAGGCCTGGGGAAGGAATCGACTCAAGCGTGTTGTTAAAACCCCTAAGTTGCAGTTTATTGATGCCGGTTTGCTGGCCACATTGCTTGATCTTGGCGCAACCGAAGTGCAACAAGATCGAAGCCGGTTTGGCAAAATTTTAGAAACCTTTGTTTATGGTGAACTACTCAAGCACAACTCCGCAGCGGAAGGTGACTACAACCTGCTCTACTACCGTGACCTTGACATGCTTGAAGTGGACGTGGTAATCGAAAACGCTTCCGGCCACCTGATTGGCGTTGAGGTAAAAGCCTCGGCCACCGTGAATGCTGGTGATTTGCGCGGTCTGAAAAAACTGGCAAGCGCAGCTGGTGACCTCTTCAAAATGGGGGTTTTGCTTTATGATGGCACAGAGACCATACCACTGGGTGATGGCCTGTGGGCGGCTCCATTGTCGACGTTATGGGGCAAATGATGGCCCAGTCATAGAAATCATGTACAATCCGGGATTTTGACCCGGCCAACTATCTCGACAGCATTCGATGGGATTTGAGATGCATCTTTTATTTGTTATCATGTGAGGGAGTATTCATATATAAATGTTGAAATATGGAGGGGAATAGAAAGGACATTTGTCAGGAGCAGTGTTTTCATCCGGAGGTGGTGGAATCGGTTCGTCGGAATATGCTCGGCAGTGTTCCGGCCGATGAGCTTGCGCAACTGTTCAAGGTGCTTGGGGACAATACGAGGATAAGGATACTTGATGCTCTCTATCGGTCGGAACTCTGTGTGTGCGACTTGACAGCGTTGCTTGGTATGAACCAGTCTGCGGTTTCGCATCAGCTCAGGGTCCTGCGCGACTCAAGAATCGTGAAATCGAGAAAGCATGGCAAAAATGTACTGTACAGCCTGGACGACGAGCATATATCAGGACTGGTACGTATGGGGTCAGAGCATGTCCATGAGCTGAAAAGATAGCTGCATTTTTTTTTGTTTTATATATGAACATATTATCATACGAGAATTTATAAAAGGTTAATAATTTTGTCATGAATACCATTATCGATGCTTTTATCGCCGTGTTTCTGGCTTCGTGGAATGTGCTTCTTGAATCGGCGCCTTTTGTACTGCTCGGCTTTTTTGTCGCTGGCCTGCTGAAGGCGTTTCTCCCTGATGATTTTGTTGCCCGTCATCTCGGAGGAGGGAGCACGGCATCTATTTTCAAGGCGGCTGCAATGGGCGTGCCCATTCCGCTCTGCAGTTGCGGAGTTCTGCCTGCAGCGGCGGGTCTGAAGAAGCAGGGTGCCGGAAAAGGCGCAGTCACCTCATTTCTTATATCGACGCCGGAAACCGGCGTGGATTCCATAGCGGTCTCTTATGCTTTGCTTGATCCTCTCATGACTGTCATCCGACCGTTTGTCGCGTTTTTCACCGCTGTGGCGGCGGGCATTGCTGTTGCTTTTACTGAAAAACATTCTGGTGCAGGGATGCCTGAGGATTCAAAGATGGTTCAGCCTGACACATGCACCTCCAACTGCTGCTGCAGCCACCGGAAGCCTGAAGCGGAGGAATCGGGCAGCAAATTCATGAAAGGCATGCGCTTCGCTTTCGGTGACCTGCTGAAGGATATCGGCGGATGGCTTTTTTTCGGCATTCTGCTTTCCGGTGTGATTTCCGTATTCCTCTCTCCTGAAATCGTGAGCCGTTATCTGTCGAATGAATATCTCTCCATGCTGGTGATGCTGGCCATTTCGGTACCGCTCTATGTCTGCGCCACAGCATCGACACCGATTGCGGCCGCACTTGCTCTGAAAGGCATTTCTCCCGGTGCGGCACTGGTGTTCCTGCTTGCCGGTCCTGCCACCAACGCTGCGGCGATTACGGTTATCGCCAAGCTGCTCGGGAAGCGTGCCACCATCGTCTATGTGGTGGTGATCGTTGTTATGTCATTTCTTGCCGGCATTGGGGTCAATGCTCTTTACGCATCGCTCGGCATCGGTATCACAGGCTGGCTTTCGGCATCGGCACACGAGAATAGCGGTCCTTTGTCCGTCGTATCGGCTATGGTACTCTTCGTGCTGGTAGTGAAGGCTATGCTACCTGTGAAAGGGCATGCCCATTAAAGGTTAGAGCCGAGCTGAACGGAACATTTGGGGGTACTACTGGATAACCTTAATAACATTGCTTGATGATGGTTATATTATAACTGTTGTTACAACCCCCAACCCAAAAAAACGACTATGAAACACATTGCAAAAGCCCCTCTGGCGCGGCTCTTGATTATTTTATTGTTCACAGGCATTACCAGCGGCTCATTTTCATCACTCTCCTCGGCAGTAACCCCTGGTGAACATTATGGAGAAGGAATTGTCTTTTATGTTGATGGTACTGGCAAGCATGGTTTGATAGCAGCCCTTTCGGATATGCCGGGTCACTCAAAAAACTGCCCGGAAAAGAATTTTAATTGGAATGATGCCATAGCGGTCTGTAATAATCTTGGGCCCACTTATATGTATGGAAATAATGCGCTGATGTCTTGTCCAAAGCAGATGATTTGGTTTTTACCAAACCAGGAGCAACTGCATCAGCTCTATCTGCATAAAAGTATTGTCGACGGTTTAACGGATAACATCTACTGGAGTTCCTCGGAGAGCAGTGCGGTGGGCGCATGGAACCAGTACTTCAGCGATGGGAGCCAGTGTCTGAGTAATAAGGCAGTCCTCGGTCGTGTCCGAGCTGTGCGGGTTTTTTAGATTCCGTTCCACCAGTTTATTTTACGCGGCTGGACGCTGGTAGAGATGCTTTTGAAACGAAGAAGTTGCAGAAGAGAGTCATGATAGCCATCATCACCAGACGCCAGATTCATGAAAATTCGCTAAATTGGCTTTATGAATTTTTCTTTTAGCTCTTTTCTTTAAAGAGCTTCCTAATCCGATGATTGGTGAAGTAGTGGATTTTGAGGTGGTTATTCTCCTGGTTAACAAGATCAACAATGTTATGAAAAAATATCTTTCCATTCTTTGGGTTTTTACTTTTATAGGGATGTTCACGGTTCCTGTCTATGCGGCTGATTTTACGAGAAGTTCCATAAGTGATTCAAATGCGAATCCTTATGTGACTCCCATTTACCTCAACAATCCACATCTTGCTGATGATTTTACTACTTATTACTTACGCGGAAATATTGGTGCAGCTTCCCTTAATGATATCACCCTGAAGAACTCTACCGCCAAAATCAAATCAGGAAGTGGACTGGGTTTGCAGGGCGCTTTGGGACGGAACTTTGAAGATTACAGAGTAGAGATAGAAGGAGCCTTGCAGAATAACACATCCAACCAAATTGGGACGATCAATGTGGTCTCGATTCTATTAAACGGTTATTGTGATTTCAATTCAAGTGCTGTTACCCCTTACCTCACGGCGGGTATTGGATATGCAGGTGTCTCTGATACAAATTATATAAGCAGTTCAGTACCTGCGTATCAGATTGGTGCTGGTGTTTTTATTCCGATAAGCAAGGTAATAGCTCTTGATGCTCGGTATCGCTATTTTGGCACAGGGAGTTGCAGTTTTATCGATAATAGCAGCGATTTCAAATTATCATGCAGCAGTTTTTTGATCGGGTTAACCATTGGAATGGAAAAAAATAAATGAGCAGAGTTTTCTTCAGCCTTCGGCAAAATGCTCCAATGCCAATTGACGCATCTCATCCCCGCTTCGTGCTGAAACGCTCGCCCATGCCCACAAGTCATAAAAAGGATGTCCTCTTCGGCTGGATGCCACCGCAGAAAATCCCCCTGCCTGCAAGGTGCTCACCAACACCTTCTTCGTAAATCCGCACCGGTGCGCCATGAAAATATTACCCTTAGCCATTGAAGAACGAAGACCGTAAAGAATATCAAGAGGAGTAATAGGGCCTGCGGGTGATAGATAGGCTGGATCTGTCAATTTATCCTCAGCAATTAATGCGGCCACTGACTGCAAATCCGGGCAGGTAATCACAGCATACCCTTCCGGTACAAGCACGCGCTTGAACTCCGCTAAAGCAAGAGGCACCTCATGGGGATAAAGATGTTCAATGTTATGTGACGAGAATATGGCATCAACTGAAGCGTCTGGTACGGCTGACATCTCCGTCATGGTACCGGTAATATCAGGATGGCATGACTGGTCGATATCGAGACGCAACTCTTTCCATCTTGGAGAATTGAAGCCTCTGGTGGTTTGGTCTTTTCGTTTGTGGCCACAGCCAATGTGAAGGAAGGTTTTTGTTTCAGTCATAATTGCAAAGGGCTGCTCTTGTTTAAATATAAAAATCTATTTCGCTTTTGTCGTTACGAGCAGGTACTTTCAGCGTAAAACTGAGCGAATGTGTTGAATGGAGAGTGTCAGAAAGGAGTTAAGGTGGATTTTGAGATCTGGGGAATCAGCTCTTCAGACGTATTCGAATTCAGCTGACAGGTGTTTGATCTGTTGCCATACCTCATGGCGCAAGCGCAAAGCAACATCAGCATCTATCAGTCCGGACTTCAACACTTCGTACCAAGCCCACTGACTCCACTTTTTATTCTGGTATTGCCACCATGCCTGAACAGCCCTGGCTGCTTTTTCAGCTATTTCGCCCTCATTGTCTGCCTTGAAACAGCCTATAGCTAAATCAAAATAATCATAAGAATCGGCTGAATTCTGAGAGAGTGTGACGGCATAGACATTATAGCCGGGAAGTAACGTGGCGTAATAGGTTTCGGGCCATGCCACAGCAGGTAGAGAGTCGTCCGACCAGTTAATTTCAAAAAGATGTATCGGGCTGAGGAGATTTTTTCTCAAGTAAACAGAACAGTCCCAGAATTCGCGTCCAATATCGGCAGAACCATCTTCCCTGATGGTGAAACATTGAGGAAGTCGCTGCTGAACCGAAGAGAGAGCAATCTCCGCGACTTTGTTTGCGTCGATACAATCATCTCTCTCAGGGTAGACCGGGGAGTGCTCTATCCAGCGCTCAATAACAACTTGATCTTCCTTCGTATAGAGAGAGGGAATTACCATACTCTTCTGAAACATAATTTTATAACTTTTGTCGATCAAATGAAAACGCCAAAATTATATATGAATATAAGAGATTAAGGAGTGGAACGTATATTTGGATGTATTAGTTCCATACTAATATCGCAAATATTATATTTATTTTTTAATTTTTATAAGAAAAAAAAGAGAAGGGAAATTAAATCTTGATGGATTTCTCACCTTCGGCACGAAATGACAGTGGAGGGAGAAGGGGTGAAGGGTTGGTTAGTTGGTTTTTTGGTCGAGGGAGTTGGCGGTGGCTATCAGGGCGGCTTTTCTTGCCGGGTAGAGGCTTACTGCGAGACAGAGCATGACTCCTGTTATTGCTACGATGATAAAATCATCAAGGTGCATGCTGACTGGATAGGCTGAAATGATGAAGGCGCTTTTTGAAGGGAGCTGCACTATGCCATAGAGTTCCTGAAGTTTGCAGATAGTCCCGGCGATACTTATTCCTGCAGCGGTTCCCGCGAGTCCAGTCATGCCGCCCTGTATGATAAATATGGACATGAACTGAGGCTTTTCGAGACCCAGGCAGCGCAGATAGAAGAGTTCGCGTTGTTTGTCGATGGCAGTCATGGCAAGTGCACCTGTGAGACTGAGGGCTGCGACAAGGATAATGAGCATCAGGACACTGAAGCTGACCCATTTTTCAAGCTGCATCACCGTGAAGATGTTGGTGTATTTTTCTTCGAGCGTGCGAATTTTCCAGGAGGCTTTCATGGGGCTTGCAGCCAGCCATTTCCTGAGACTGATGGTGAAGTCGTCACGAGAGTACCCTTCCTTCTGGCGGATGTCAATCCCTGAATACTCTCCCCTGCCAAGCAGCAGGATTTTATGGGCAAACGAGTCGGAGGTGAGTACGTAGCGATCGTCAAATATTTTCTGCAGTGAAAATATGGATGAGACCGTGGTTTCCGGAATACCGAGCATCGGTATGAGATAGGGTTGCGAGAGAGATTCGAGGCCTAAGGAGATCAGTTCGGGACTGAAAATTTTAACCTGTCTGAATGTATGGAGATTGGTTCTGTAGGCTAAAATCTCCCCTGCCGCAATGGTTTCGCCGGTGAAATAGGGGTGAGTTGCATGGGTCTGCAGGATCAGGCGACGATGAGCTGCTTCGCTGAGTCCTTTTACAACCACCAGTTCGCTTTTTTCACCGCTGCCCATAATAGCCTCACCTTCGGCATAGGGTTCAACGGCTCCGACACCTTCGAGTGCTTTTATCGCCTGCAGAAGAGTGTCGGACACTGTCAAGGTTCGGCCGTTTACGGGAACAATCTGAGCGGGGCTGTCAATGGTGATAAAGAGATCGCGGGCAAGTTTTTGAAATCCGTTCAACACGCTCATAACGACAAGAAGAGTGCTGACACCGATAATGATTCCGGCAAGACTTATAGCCGAAATGACATTGATGACCCTGAAGCGTTTCCGAGCAAAGCTAAAGCGGCGAGCAATCCATAACCCTGTTTTCATACAAGCAATAATAACCGGAGAGTCATCAATGAGGTTTAAACTTCAAGTCGAGTCATTTTAAAGACCTCCTTGTCTTCAATCATGCCGTGTACTGCCTGGGCATGGGCTTTGTAGTGGTCACTTTGCAGGTGATTTTCGAGGCTGGCAAGATTCTCCCATGTTTCATAAAAGACAAAAACCAATGGGTCTTCATTCTCCTGATGCAGGATATAATCGATACAGCCTTCTTCCTGTCTGGTTGGTGCTATGAGGTTCATCAGCGAGCTTTTGACGCTCGAGAGGAACTCCTTTTTTGCAACAACTTTTGCGACTACTATAAGTTTTGACATGGTTTACCTTTTTTAATGGTATTGCTTCTGTGTTGTTTTTCTATTAAAAAAGCACCTTATACTGGACGTGCAAGGTGCTTTTTTAAATACGGTAACAGCTTACTTTTTAGGAGCAACAGCTGCAGCGGCGCCTTGATATACCTTGGTAACAGTGGTTGAAGCATTCCCAGCAAGACCGGTAGCTGCTTTGGAGATCGGTTCAATAATTGACGCTGTAATTGAGCCTGCTGTCTTAATGACAACATTCACCAATTCAACCAATTGCTGGGTAAGCGTTCCAAGCGTCTGGAAATAATTGTTGAGAGCAACGGAAAACTCGTTGTTTGTTACGTTTGACATGAGAATTATTATTTTATTGTTGGAGTTAAAGAGCAATATGGGTCAAACTATCCCATACTTTTTTTGGTTTGCCATAAGTTAAAATATTTTTAAACAATTACTTTCAATAAATTTCGGAATGCATGCACTTCTGCCGTCAAGCTGGATCCGTGCTTCTGTTACCCAACCGAATTACCATGATATTGCACTACCCTTCTCCGGAGTTCGCCGGTTTATCTTTCGAAAAGTAATTATCCATGTTTCTTGAAGTTAAATGATTATATTTCTTAACGTAAACAATCAATTTGCTTTAACCTCGATTACGTATGGAATCGACAATCCTTTCGAGCAGGTTTGACTGGTTAGGTTCTGATGAGACATCTTTTGTTGCATTGGATGGCTCAAATCAGGACCATCCAAGGATAGTACACCAAATACCTGAAGAGATCGGTTCGGGTTGGGTAGAGTCCATGCATTTACCCTTAAATCAGATCATTCGAAGAGGTTATGTTTCCTTCAAGCCCAAAGTGTCGGGACAGCTCTATCCTCTATCGACCATGGTGGAGCATTTTAGAGAACCGGTACTCTGCATTCATTCGGTGAAAACCGGGCTGGTCATGCTCTCAGATCTCAATCATGGACAGGACTATAGTATAAACAGTAATAGTTCTTTGTTTCAGCATTTGGTTCATCGGAACAGCAGCGCAAAGATGGACACCAGTGAGGATGTTGAGTATGTCATTCTTATTATTGGAAATTCGGTTCTCAAGAAACTTTTCGGGGAAGAGTGTGCCGCCTCCCTTTTACAAGGACTGCACGTTGCATCAATACCTTCGGGAACCGTTAACAAGGTTCCGCACCATATCAACACTATCCTCCACTCTTCCATATCAGATCATTTGACCGGGAATACCGCTAAACTGCATGCGCAGGCTAAAGTTCTTGACTATCTCTGTGCTCTGCATAAATATTTTGCAAACGAGATCCAGGAAGAGCAGTCATCCCGAAACATGCAGGAGCTTATCTATCAGGTGCATGATGATCTTATTCACCTGCATGGAAAGGTACCTTCACTTGGCGAACTGGCAAAGCGCTATGATCTATCGGTCAAGCAACTGAGCCATGAGTTCAGGAATACCTACAAAAAGTCTCTTTTCAGTTACATTACCGAGGTGCGGCTCATTGAGGCTCATGCGTCTCTTCAAAAAAGTGATATACCGATGAAAACCATTGCAAAACATCTTGGTTATTCTCATGTCAATCACTTTATCACAGCTTTTAACAAGCAATTCGGCTATTCACCAGGGAGTTTGAGAAAGAAAAATAACGCAGATCATATTTTAAAAAATGGCTGGTCAGTTTAAAAAAACTTTTCCTACCTTGTTTCTTTTGATGTAACGATTTTTTACACTTATCGCAGATTCCAGGGTATGCAGACCTTACCATCAGACGCTCTCTTTTTACCGCTTGATCCGGCCTCAAATTTATCTGAGGAACTTCTTCATCAGCTTGCCGCAAAGCAAAAATCACGCAAGAAATGGCTGTTAATTCAGCCGGTCAGCAACACCAGCATGATGGTAGATTCCGGAACGGTCAGTATGCCTTTAAATCTTATCATGGTTGCTTCCCTTGCAGGAAAGCTGTTCGATATCACCTTCATTGATGAACGACTTGGTGACAAGGTTCCGGAAGATTTTTCCGGCTTTGATATTGTAGCGATCACTTCCCGAACACTCAATGCGTCCAAGGCATACCGGATCGGTGATGCCGCTCTTGCTCAGGGAAAAACAGTGATCCTTGGAGGCGTTCATCCCACCATGCTTCATGAAGAGGCCTCTGGACACTGCACGAGCGTGGTTTATGGTGAAATTGAGTCGATATGGACAGAGCTGGCCACTGATATCCTGAAAGGAAAGATGCGGAGCGTTTACAGGGCAAAAGAGCTTAAGCCGATGAGTGCGATGCTCCATCCGGATTTCAGCTATGCCCTTTCTTCAAAAAATGCAAAAAAATACAGTTCCCGTATTCCTCTTCTTGCTACGAAAGGCTGCCCGGTTGGGTGCAACTTCTGCACGACGCCGACGGTCTACGGAAAAAGCTACCGCTATCGAGAGCTGGATCTTGTGCTTGATGAAATGCGTTATCATCAGCAAAGAGTCGGCAAGGAGAAGGTCAATTTTTCTTTTATGGACGACAATATCAGTTTTCGACCAAAATATTTCATGACTTTGCTTGAGGAGATGGCAAAGCTTGGCGTGCACTGGAATGCCAATATTTCCATGAACTTTCTCGATAAACCTGAGGTTGCCGAACTGGCCGGTCGTTCAGGATGCGACCTGCTCAGCATCGGCTTTGAATCACTCAATCCGGAGACAATCAAAAGCGTCCAGAAAGGATCCAACAGGCTTGGCAATTATGAAACGGTTGTAAGCAACCTCCATAAGAACGGTATTGCAATCCAGGGATATTTCATGTTCGGTTTTGATAATGATACGGAGGAAAGTTTTCAGCTTACCTACGATTTTATCATGAAAAACAGGATTGAGTTTCCGGTCTTTTCGTTAGTCACCCCATTTCCCGGAACACCTTATTTCGAGGAAATGAAACCTCGCATCCGCCATTTCGACTGGGACAAGTATGACACCTACCATTACATGTTTGAGCCGAATAAAATGAGCGGTGAGAAAATGCTTGAAAATTTTGTCAAGCTTCAACGAGAGGTCTATAAAGGCCGTGCGATTATGCAGCGGATGAAGGGAAAGCCGCTGAACTGGATCTGGCTTGCCAACTATGCCATGAACCGCTTTACGAGCAAGCTTTCGCCACGTTATTTTTATTAAGCTCCAAGGACGACTTTTGCTCTTTACCTTTGAATTCAAACAGCAAGATTCGGCTTTCAGCGTCAGTTCATGGTTCATCTCAATTTAAAACTGTTACACATCCTCCCCTTCCCCATCCCATGCCATCCCGAACTTCCTGTGAGGGATCTCTCTTTTGATTATGTTTTGCGTAGATTGCGGAAAGGAGACCGTAGAGATTAGAACATGGGTTTTTGGTAGATATAGAGTAGCTTAAAGCCATCTGAATAAAGAACTCCCTCCAGTAAACGCGTGGGATAATTTCATAGAGATTGGTTCTATGTTGCCGGTGCCTTTTGTTACTTCTGACGTTAATAAAAAGTTTCTTGCATTATTATTGAAAGCTGGGATTCGGCTTTCTGGTTTTTCTATGTAATTTTTTCAAATCAGTATTCATGCGTATTTTAACCTTTACGGGTAAAGGCGGGGTTGGTAAAACCAGTGTTTCAGCTGCTACTGCTGTCCGATTGTCGCAGCTTGGCTATCGTACCCTTGTCCTCTCAACCGATCCTGCTCACAGTCTTTCGGACTCGTTCAACCTGCCGCTCGGTGCCCAACCGACAAAAATCAAGGAAAACCTTCATGCTATTGAGGTCAACCCATACGTAGACCTTAAGGAGAATTGGCAGTCTGTCCAGAAGTTCTATACAAAAATTTTTATGGGTCAAGGTGTTTCGGGGGTTATGGCGGACGAGATGACTATCCTTCCCGGGATGGAAGAGCTGTTTTCCCTTTTACGGATAAAGCGCTATAAAGCGTCAGGTCTTTATGATGTTCTGGTGCTTGATACAGCACCGACAGGTGAAACGTTGCGGCTTCTCTCCCTTCCAGACACTTTGGCATGGGGTATGAAGGCTGTCAAAAATGTTACAAAATATATCATCAAGCCGCTGAGCAAGCCTCTGTCTAAAATGTCGGATAAAATCGCTTTTTATATTCCACCGGCTGATGCTGTTGATTCTGTTGATCAGGTTTTTGATGAGCTTGTCGATATCCGGGAAATCCTGACGGATAATAATAAATCCACTGTACGTTTGGTCATGAATGCGGAAAAAATGTCGATCAAGGAGACCATGCGCGCATTGACCTATCTGAATCTTTATGGCTTCAAGGTCGATATGGTCCTTGTCAACAGACTGCTTGATACCAAAGAGAACAGTGGATATCTGGAAAAGTGGAAAAACATTCAGCAGAAATACCTTGGTGAAATAGAGGAGGGCTTCTCTCCCCTTCCTGTGATGAAACTCAGGATGTACGAAAAAGAGATTGTCGGCCTCCAGTCGCTTGAGTTGTTCGCTAAAGATATGTATGGCGATAGTGATCCGTCAGATATGATGTATGATGAACCGCCGATCAAATTTATCCGCAATGGCAATGTCTATGAAGTGCAGTTGAAACTTATGTTTGCAAATCCTGTTGATATCGATGTGTGGGTCACCGGTGATGAGCTTTATATTCATATCGCCAATCAGCGTAAAATTATTACGCTTCCGATAAGTCTGACGGGCCTGGAACCGGGGGAAGCATTTTTCAAGGACAAATGGCTGCACATTCCCTTTGATCTCAACCAGCATGACCAGAATCACCAGCGAAAGAGTTATGACAAGGTGCTCAACTGAAGGGGCATACAATATGTAATAAAACAAACTCAAGCATGAGTAACCCTGAAGATCGACATATTAAGCCACTCAAGATCCTCTTCATTGCCCCTAAAGGGAAAAAAGACTCGAAAACAAACCAGAAGCCATTGTTCAATATGGCAATAGGAGTATTAGTAAGCCTTACTCCGAAAGAGCATCATATTGAAATTGTCGATGAACATTTTGGGGATGCCATCAATTATGACGGGGATTATGATCTGGTCGGCATAACATCGCGAACAATTGATGCAACAAGAGGCTATGAAATTGCTGACCAGTTTCGAAAAAAAGGAAAAAAAGTCATCCTTGGAGGCCTGCATGTTTCATTCAATCTGGATGAGGCAAGAGTCCATGCCGACTGCATAGTTTGCGGCGAAGCAGAGAACCTTTGGTTGACCGTTCTTGAAGACGTTGCCTGCAACCGCTTAAAACCACTCTATAATTCTAAAGAATTTGCTCCTGTAAAGGAGGTTATAGCGCTTGATTATGAGCGGATTGCCAAAGCCTCAAAGCGCGAAAAAGTCGATGGAACAAAATCCATTCCTCTCTATATAACCCGTGGCTGTCCTTACGAATGCTCATTTTGCGTTACTCCGAATTTTACCGGCAAACTCTATCGATCGCAAAAACCTGAAGAACTGAAGCTGCAAATTGAAACCGCTAAAAAGGTTTTTTTTAAGGCAAGTGGCAAGTCATCAAAACCATGGTTCATGCTTTGTGATGAGAACCTCGGTGTCAGCAAAAAACGACTGTGGGAGTCTCTTGACCTGATCAAGGAGTGTAATATCAACTTCAGCGTTTTTTTTAGCATCAATTTTCTTGAAGACAAGGAGACGGTCAAGAGACTTGTGGCGGCAGGGTGTATCATGGTGCTTGTCGGATTCGAGTCGATCAATCAAAGTACCCTTGAAGCCTACAATAAAGGCCATGTCAATTCTGCAGACCAGTTTTCCCGTTTAATTGAGGAGTGTCGTCAGGCCGGTCTGAATGTTCAGGGTAATTTTTTGGTCAATCCGGCGCTTGACAGTTTCGAAGATATGGATAATCTGGTAAAGTTTGTCGGAAAGAACAGTGTTTTCATGCCGATTTTTCAAATTATTACCCCGTATCCAGGTACCTCAATGTACTGGGAATACAAAAGTAAAGGATGGATTACCAGTGAGGACTGGGAAAAATATAATGCCATGAATCTTGTTATCCGTTCAGAGAAATACGATCCTGTAAAATTCCAGCATAAATTCATGACCAGCTATTACAAGGCGTACTCATGGAAAAATATTGTCAACAGGGTCAGACGAAACCCTTATAAACTGCTCAACCTTGTCACGAGTTTAGCCTTCAGAAAAAATCTTCAGGAACAACTGGGAACTTTTGAAAAAGATTACAACATCAAAGAGGGTGTAATGAGTAATTCTGTTGAATTATTTGTAAAAAACCGGATTCTGATTTTCAATAATTTTACAAGGTAATTTGTTGTAATCATGAGAAGGTCTTGTTGTTGATATCTATTTTTTTTAAACTTTTTAGCTTTATCTCTATCATGGATGATCATGAATTACTGAAACAACACTACAGGGCCAATGAACTTATTTTCAAAGGAGTTGTAGAGTGCGGTTGTTTTAAAGCCGCTCTTGAACTTGATCTTTTTGCACACCTTGGTGATGAAGCAAAAGAGACCGACACACTGGCAACTGCGGTCGGTGCAATTCCTCAAAGGCTCGCCACGCTGCTTGAAGCGTTGCGGCATATGGGAATTACCGCACGGGAGGGTGAAAAATGGTGCCTTACCCCTTTTGCAAAACGAATGTTTCTGCCGAACCCTGAGCACCCCAATCTTTATATGACTCCTCTGGCTAAAGCGGTGGCGAACCTTTCGGATAACTTTTACCTGAAGATAGCTGATGCTGTGAGGGGTAACATGAATTTCAAGGGAGAAGTGGCCTATCCGCCGATCACTCGTGAAGACAACCTGTACTTTGAGGAAATCCACCGCAGTAATGCCCATTTTGCAATCATGCTGCTGCTTGAAGAGGCTGACCTGTCAACAGCCAAAACCCTTGTTGATGTCGGTGGTGGAATTGGCGACATTTCTGCTGCTCTTCTCAAGAAATTCCCTCACCTTGATTCAACCATTCTTAACCTTCCCGGTGCTGTTGCACTGGTCAATGAAAACGCGGCTGAAAAAGGGGTTGGTGACCGACTCAGAGGTGCAGCTGTTGATATCTACAGAGATGCTTACCCAGAAGCGGATGCCGTGATGTTCTGCAGAATTCTGTATTCGGCTAATGAACAGTTGACAGACATGATGTGCAGAAAAGCTTATGAAGCTCTGCCTGCTGGCGGCAGACTGCTTATCCTTGACATGATTATCGATGATCCGGAAAACCCGAATTTCGACTACCTGAGCCACTATATTCTTGGTACCGGAATGCCCTTTTCAGTCCTCGGCTTCAAACCCCAGAATACCTACAAGGAGATTCTTGAGTCGCTCGGATTCCGGGATATCAGGACGGTAAGAAAATACGGTCACCTGTTTTGTGAGGCGGTCAAAGCAGCTTGAACCAAAAAACGGCGATAAATTTCGATATTGAAACAAGTGTATGCTGATAATGTGTATACTCTCTTTACTGGTGATAGAGAAGAGGCCATGCTGTATGTGCATCGCTTCGCATCTATTCCTATATGATAAAGAATCTTGATATTGCTCATTATTCTTAATCGCCAAGTTCTAAAACATCAGCCACATGAAGAAGGTGCTCGTACAAACATTTGTTTGTATCACTTTTATAACGGGTAGCCTGACACTCTTTAATGCCTCGACGGCAAAGGTGGATAGTGAAGAAGGTTTCTTTGCCTCAGAGGAAGCGGATACATCCGTTCAGGATGTTGTCGACTGGATCGTAAAGAGCCAGAATAATCGTGGTAAACCATTTATGGTTGTTGATAAAAAAAAGGCGAAACTTTTTGTGTTTGATATGGATGGTCGAATACTCGCGGCCACTCCGGTGCTCCTTGGTCTTACACGAGGTGATGTGACTACGCCGGGTATAGGCAAAATGAAGCCCTCCGAGATACCTCGAAAAGACCGTACAACTGCGGCAGGAAAGTTTCTCCTGCAAAAAGGAATGGATCTGGAAGGAGGAAAGGTACTCTGGCTTGACTATGAATCGGGACTTGCAATTCATTCTATTCCTGAAAAAAACAAGAGCACACGCCTGAAGCAACTTAAATCAAAAAATCCAAATGAACACAGGGCAACTTTAGGGTGTGTCAATGTGACGAAAGAATTTTACCTAACCATCCTCTCTCCATTATTCGATCATACTAATGGCTATGCATACATCCTTCCCGAAACCATGCCAGTAGAGAGGTTTTTCGGTATAGGCGGTTAAAGGGAAAGGATCAGGTGCTGAGTGCGGTTCCGGGTTTCAGGGATGCGGCTATACGGGCGGGGATAAAGGCAAAGATGAGTGTCAGGGCTGTGACGGCAATGGAGACCAGGATGTAATCGAGCGGATCGATAAGCAGCGGTACATATTTTATGAAGTAGCTTTTTTCGGGAAGGGTGATGAGGTGAAAACGCAATTCGAAAAGAGAGAGTGAAAGAGCAAGGATATTGCCGGCTGCTATGCCGGAAAGTGAGATAAGAAGGGCCTGTGCCATAAACACCATACTGATTTTTCCGGGTTCAAGGCCGAGTGCACTGAGCATTCCTATTTCACGGGTTTTTTCGATAATCAGCACCAGAAGCGTGGAGATAATGTTAAAAACAGCCACGATAGTAATGGTTACGATCAGCAGTGGCGTGATGTTTTTCTGCAGTTTCAGCCACTCAAAAAGATTTGCATAGCGCTCAAAAACGGTATAACCAAAAAATGGAAATCCAAGAGATGCCGTAAGCTCTTTCAAGGTCTTCGGGAGATCGGCAAGGTTGTGCACGTTGGCATCATAGCCGCTGATCAAGGTGGGGTTAAAGCGCTGCTGCAACTGATGCAGGTCAGAAATGACGACATAATCATCAAATCCTTCCTGAAGGCCGGTATCATAAATTCCGCGTATGACTCCGACTTCAAGATCGAGTGAAGAGAGGAGGTCGACAATGTTGTTATGACGTGCAATAAGTTTTGCGCCTGATGCATTATTACCAAGACCCACCAGCATAACTTTTTTTCCAACGCTGAGGCCAAGGTTTTCAGCAAGAGTTTGTCCCGCATAAAGTGCAATTCCTTCGTTCTTCAGCTTCTCTCCAAAAGGATCTATAGTCCCTGCCTTAAGGAATTTTTTCATAAAAATCTGCTGCTGCTGCTTGTTGATTCCTTTGATGATGATCGGCTTGCTCAGCCAGGTTTCACCTTGAGCGACATTACGGCTTCGGAGAACAAAACTCTTTTCCAGAAACGGGGTTGCTTCAGTAACGTTGCTATGACCCGTGACTTTTGCAAAGTCTGAGCGGCGCTCCTGAAAGAGCTGGTCTTCGGGATGACGGATCTGTAAATGAGCGCTGAAGCTGATGAGCTTATTTTCCACACTGCCGGCAAATCCTTTGACTATGGAAAGTGTCAGAATAAGAGCTGCAGTTCCTACGGCTATACCAATAACCGCGACCATGACAATGAAGGTCGGCTTTGTTGCTGAACGTTGCTTGAATGCAAAGCGTCTTGCAATGTAGAACTCAGGTTTCATACAGCTGTTCTGCTTTGCGGAATGTTCATGGTGATTTATTTTAAAATAACAGTCCTTTCAAACGACCTGTAGGGGGCAAGAGAACTTCTTTCAAATGCTTTCTGCCCTGAACTGCTGAGCCAGGAACCGAACCCTGCAGCAAGCGCATCTCCGGAATAGTATATATAGTAAACGGTTGTAACAAGAGGATAGCGGCCTTCGAAGATATTTTGCTGTGTTGGCTGGCATGGTGGAAAACCTTCAGAATCTCTGGCAAGAGGAATGATTCTGACACTCTGCTCTGCCTTGCCTGCGTTAAGCACTTCATCAAGCGATGAGCGGAAAAGGAGTCCAACAGCCTTGCTATCACTGGAAACTCTCTGGATCAACTCAGTTTCATTTTTGCAAACCCGGGCACGAATGTCTTTTTTGTGCATCCCTGTTCCTGTAGCTATAACTGACCGAAGGCGGTAATCATCTGCCGTGAGAAGAGGAGTCACGCCCTCTTTCTCTTTGCCTGAGTAGAGCGACTTAAGTTCGCTCAGTGAGAACTTGCTGACTGGATTCAGTCGATTGACAATGCAGACAATGGCATCACGGGCAACCGGTTCACGGCGAAGAGGTGGGTGCAGTGTTGCAAACAGGGAATCTTCGGCTGATTCAGGATCTCCGCTGATCAGAGCTGCGCGGGCGTTGCGACTGAGCAGATGTTTGAGTGTCGTACCGGATGGTGAAGGAATGAGTGTAATTCGGGCATCGGGATAATAACGCTTAAAGGTCTCTATCTGACTGCCTGCACTATCTCCTAGCTGCCGGTCGACAGCAAGCGACATCTGTCCGCTTCGTGCCGTCTCGCCAACCTTCTGCGGCGAGCAGTTCGTCAATACAACCATAGCAACAACAAGGAGAAGAGCGTTCATGGTCTTGATGGAGTCTCTCGAATGTGCCTTGTTATTCATTGCAATAAATATTCATGAATCTGCCTGACAGACTTTACTGTGGTTAAACGCTAAGATAGCGAGAAAAAAGATCTTTTGTTTCCCGCCTTGAAAATCTGATAAAAAAGGTTAATATTTCCACTTTATTGGATAATTATTCATAAAGACAAGACAAGAAAGAGGGGGATAAGCTTATTTTAAAAAAATATTCAGTATCAATCATTGGCGCTTCGGGCTATTCCGGAGCTGAACTGACAAGAGTGCTTCTTCAGCATCCCTGGGTCGAACTTCGCGAGCTTTATGCTTTTTCACAGGTTGGAAAACACGCGTCAGAACTCTACCCCGCTCTTGACTGTGACATGATATATAAAAGCTACAACGGAGAAACAGAGAGTGATATCTACTTTCTTGCTCTCCCCCATGGGGAGGCATTGCAGCTGGTTCCGGCTCTTCTCCAAGCAGGTAAGAGTGTTATTGATCTTTCCGGCGATTTCAGGCTGAAAAGTGTCATTGAGCATGAGCAATTCTATCAACAGACGAAATCACCCGAAGCCGTCATGACCTACGGTATGCCAGAGCTCTTCGGGAATGAAATCAAGAGTGTCAAGGCAATCAGTAATCCTGGATGTTTTGCCACCAGCATTATTCTCGGGGCTGCTCCGCTGTTGCTCGGCAGTGAACGTTCTTTGAAGGTTCAGGCCATTAACTGCACTTCCACTTCCGGTATTTCCGGAGCAGGTCGCAGCAGCAAGACCGAGCTCTCGTTTTCAGAGATGAGCGAAAACGTCAGAGCCTACAAGGTCGGCGTTCATCAGCATACCCCTGAAATCATGCAGGCTCTTGGCACTTCCGCTACCACTCCCTCTTTTGATTTTACCTTTACGCCTATGATCGGCGCTCTGGTGAGGGGCATCTACAGCATTCTTCATATTCAGTTAGACAAACCTGCCGACAGAGAAGAGATAAAGCAGCTCTACAGGAAGTTCTACAGGAATGCGCCATTTGTGAGGGTGTGCGAGAACATGACAGAGGTCAAGCATGTCTACCGTACAAACAGGTGCGATATCCATATTGCTCATACCGGTAGAAGCGGATCGCTTGTCATTGTCACGGCCATCGACAATCTTTTGAAGGGTGCTGCCGGTCAGGCGGTGCAGAATATGAACATCATGCTCGGCATTGATGAGACAACCGGACTGTCGTGATAACTTTCATAACCATTAACGCTTTATACTGCATTGGAGAGACTCAACAAAGGGCTTAACGTGATCAGGGAGCTTTCGCAGGAAACCTCCTGGCCGGCATCGGTCATCCCTATGTCAGCTGAATCAGATGGATCGCATGGATTCTGGCCTGAAGGTTTTTCGTCGGGAGCTGTTTCCGCCGACATCAAGTACAGTAACCGCAATGACCTGATGCTGCTTTCAGCGGATGCACCCTGCATCGCGGCAGCACTTTTCACAACAAATCTTTGCTGTGCTGCTCCTGTTATGCTTTCGCAAGATCATCTGGTGAGATCGGCTTCTTCGATCCGTGCTCTTGTCTGCAACAGCGGGAATGCCAATGCAGCTACCGGTGAGCAGGGCATGCGTGATGCTCGAAGCATGGCTGAAGCTGCTGCCCGTGTACTTGGAATTAAACCTGAGGAGGTTCTGGTTGCTTCAACAGGAGTTATCGGCCAGCTTCTGCCAATGGAAAAAGTTCTGGATGGCATTGCTACCCTGCCCTCCAGCCTGCAGCGTGAATCCGTTCTGGATACGGCTCGTGCCATTATGACTACCGATACTTTTCCGAAGTTTTTCACGATAGAAGTCAGGCTTTCCAAGGGGAGTATCCGTCTGAGCGGGCTGGGAAAAGGATCGGGCATGATTTGCCCGAACATGGCCACCATGCTTGCTTTTCTTGCGACTGATGCTGCAATAGCTCCCTCTCTTCTTCAGAAAGCGCTTCTGCAGGCAAACCGCAACAGCTTTAACGCCATTACCGTCGATGGAGATACCAGTACGAACGATATGGTTGCCATCCTTGCGAGCGGTGCCGGCCATGAAATTGCGGCTGACAGCATGGATTACACCTTGTTTTGTGAAGCCCTTGAAGCGTTGATGACTTTTCTGGCAAAGCTGATTGTCATTGATGGAGAGGGTGCAACAAAACTTGTTGAGGTCAGGGTTGCCGGAGCTGCTGACGACAGAGATGCAGAACTTGCAGCAAGGAGCATTGCACAGTCAAGCCTTGTTAAAACGGCCATTCACGGTGAGGATGCCAACTGGGGCAGAGTTGTGGCTGCTGCGGGGCGCTCGGGCGCACACTTCAATCAGGATGAGCTTGAGCTTTGTTTCAATGATCTTGTTGTGCTCAAACCGGGGTTCATTGCGGACTTTTCTGAAGAGGCCGCGGCTGAAATCATGGCAAAAAGGTCATACACCATCACGCTTCGGCTTGGCAGCGGACCCGGGAGTGCAAGGGTTTGGACGTGTGACTTGAGCAAGGAGTATGTCGATATAAACGGAAGCTACAGAAGCTGACACTTTCTTTAACCTATCAAGAGAACATTTCGTGGAATGGAACACTTAGAGTGTCGTGAACATAAAGCGGTAAGAAAGGCTCCTCAGGCAGCTATTGGTCAAGTACTTATTGAGGCATTGCCCTATATACGCGAGTTTGAAGGGAAAACCTTTGTTATTAAATACGGTGGTTCGGCAATGAAAGACGAGTGTCTCAAGAACAGTTTTGCCCAGAATGTGACGCTGCTGCGCAAAGTGGGCATCAACGTTGTTCTGGTACACGGCGGAGGTGACGCCATAACGAGAACTGCTGAGAAACTCGGCCTGAACTCGCGCTTTGTTCAAGGCAGGCGTGTCACTGACAAGGAGATGATTTCCGTTATTCAGATGACGCTTGCCGGAAAGGTAAACCAGGATATTGTGCAGTTGATCAGCGAGCATGGTGGCAATAGTGTTGGGGTCACGGGACTTGATGCCGATACCATCAGAGCTGTTCCGCATCAGAATGCTGAAACGCTTGGTCTTGTTGGAAATGTGGAAAAAATCAATACGGCGTATATCAACCTGCTCTGTAACGCAGGATTGATTCCTGTCATAGCGCCGATCGGGTTTGATGACGAGGGAAATATTTACAATATCAATGCCGATGATGCGGCAAGTAGTATTGCTATTGCATTGAAAGCTGAAAAACTTATTTATGTCAGTGATGTTGAAGGCATTCATGTGGGCGAGAGAATTCTGAAAACCATCTGCAAGGCTGAAGCGGCAGACTTTATTGAACAGGGTATTATTTCCGGCGGAATGATTCCGAAGGTGCTTTCGGCATTCAACACACTTGACGGCGGAGTCAGAAAAATTCATCTTATTGATGGAAAATCAACACATTCGCTCCTGCTTGAAATATTCACCCATGAAGGGGTCGGCACCCAGTTTATTGCAGAGCAGGACTAAGTACTCAATCCTTAAACAGGTAATGGAATGGAAGCGGTTACAGTAAAGCAAGAGTTTGGAAAACGTGATTTTCTCGGGTTTTCCCCTCTGGATGGCAGTAAAATTATTGAGTTGTTTGATTATTCCCTTTTTATCAAAAAAAAACGAAAGCAAAGCTCTTCGGGCTTTCTGCCATTGCGCGATAAAACGGTAGCGATGATATTCAGCAAACCGTCGCTGAGAACAAGGGTATCCTTTGAGCTTGGCATTCATGAGCTGGGGGGATATGCCATAAACCTTGATGGGCAATCAATCGGTCTGGGGTCGCGTGAATCGGTGGAGGATGTTGCCAGGCTTTTGTCTCGCTATAACGATGCCATTGTCGCAAGGCTCCATGAACATTCCATTATTGAAGGGATGGCAAAGCATGCCTCAATTCCAGTTATCAATGCTCTTACCGATCTGTCGCATCCATGCCAGGTCCTTGCTGATGCCTTTACGCTTTATGAGCGATCGTTGTGGTGTGATACTACAAAGGTCGTTTTTGTCGGCGACGGCAATAATGTCGCCAATTCATGGATTGAACTGGCAGGGTTTCTCCCCTTTCATTTTGTACTTGCCTGCCCTGAAGGATATTCGCCGGATCAGGGAGTGCTTGATGCTGCAAGGGCAAAGGGAATAAGCCGGATCGAGATTCTGCATGATCCTGTTGAAGCTGCCACGGGCGCTGATGTGCTCTATACCGATGTGTGGACCAGTATGGGCCAGGAAGAAGAGAAAGAGGAACGCCTCAGGATATTTGCCCCTTTTCAGATCAACAGTGCTCTGCTCGCCAAGGCCAAACCTTCGGCCGTTGTCATGCACTGCATGCCTGCTCATCGCGGTCTGGAGATAAGCGGTGAGGTCATGGACGGAGCGCAATCCATTATTCTTGATGAGGCCGAAAACCGTCTGCATGTTCAGAAAGCTCTTCTGGTGAAACTGTTAAACCATGATGAGTACAGAAAATTTCATCTTACCCACAGGCTGATGAATGCGTCAAAAAAAATCAAGGCCTGAACGGGGGAAAACAAGAATGAACAAGCATGCCAGGCAGTTAAAAATCAGAGAGATTCTTCAGCAGAACAGTGTTGGAAATCAGCATGACCTTCTGCAGCTTCTCAGAGATTCCGGAATGACCGTTGCGCAGGCCACCCTTTCGCGCGACTGTGCAGAGCTTGGCATTATCCGTTCGAAAATGGATGGAAACTACCGGCTTCTGTTTCCTGATGATAACGCCGGCAGGATTATCAAGGGTCTTGTCGGGATTGAGGTGCTGGCCGTTAATTCGAATGAAACCACGGTGATTATCAAGACTCTGCCCGGCAGGGCTCACGGTGTTGGTTCCTATCTGGATCAACTGAGAAGTCCGCTCATTCTCGGAACTATCGCCGGGGATGATACGGTGCTCCTTATTCCAACTTCGGTGGTGAATATTCCGACTTTGATAGCATATATCCTTAAAAATCTTTCCAAAAACTGATAATTCAATTGAAAACGTATGAGTAAGGAAAAAATTGCAATAGCCTATTCCGGTGGACTTGACACCTCCATCATGATCAAGTGGCTGAAAGACAAATATGGTGCCGAAATTGTTGCCGTTACCGGTAATCTTGGTCAGCAGAAAGAGATTGAAAACCTTGAATCAAAGGCGCTATCGACCGGTGCTTCGAAATTCAAGTTTGTGGATCTGCGCAATGAATTTGTTGAAGAATATATCTGGCGAGCACTCAAGGCTGGTGCACTTTATGAGGATGTCTACCCGCTCGCTACGGCGCTTGGACGCCCTCTGCTTGCCAAAGCTATTGTTGATACCGCCCTCGCTGAAGGTTGCACCATGCTTGCTCACGGCTGCACAGGAAAAGGCAATGACCAGGTGAGGTTTGAAGTGACCTTTGCTTCACTTGCTCCGCATCTCAGGGTACTTGCTCCCCTGCGTGAATGGGAGTTCACCTCAAGAGAAGCTGAAATTGCATACGCACAGGAATACAACATTCCGGTTTCGGCCACCAAAAAGAGCCCCTACTCTATAGATGAAAATATCTGGGGAATCAGTATCGAGTGTGGCGTGCTTGAAGATCCGATGGTCGCTCCTCCTGAGGATGCCTATCAGATAACCACCTCTCCTGAGAATGCCCCTGACAGTCCGGCAGTTGTTGATATTGAGTTTGAGAAAGGTATTCCGGTTTCGCTTGACGGCAAAAAATTAAGCGGCCTTGACCTTATCATCCGCCTTAATGAGATTGGTGCTGCAAATGGCATTGGTCGGCTTGACATGATCGAAAACCGTGTTGTCGGCATCAAATCGCGTGAAATCTATGAAGCACCGGCTGCTACGATCCTTCATTTCGCCCATCGTGAGCTGGAACGTCTTACCCTTGAGAAATCAGTTTTCCAGTACAAGAAGAATATCAGTCAGGATTATGCGAACCTTATTTACAACGGCACATGGTTTTCTCCAATGAGAAAGGCGCTTGATGCATTTGTGCATGAAACACAGCATCCTGTGACAGGGCTTGTACGGTTGAAGCTTTATAAGGGCGGCGTTTCGCTTCTTGGAAGAAATTCACCTTACTCGCTTTATAACGAGGAACTGGCTACCTATACTGAAGCTGATACCTTCAACCATAAGGCGGCTGCCGGATTTATACACCTGTATGGCCTTGGTCTGAAAACATTCAGTGAGGTTAATCAAGGAAGATAAGTTAAGCCATGGACATACAAGAGCGATCTGCAGGGCTTTTCGGCAACTTTCCAGCCCTGAGAATGCCAGAGAAAACCCTCTCGTTTGAAGAGTACAATAATCAGGCAGTACAGATTGCAAACCTTCTCTACCAAAAAGGTCTCCGTTCCGGCGATATTATTGCTGTTCTTTCGCCTAATACTCCAGCACTTCTGCTTCTTCTGGCAGGAGTGCTGAAAGCGGGAATGATTGCCGCTCCGCTCAATAACCGTTTTCCGGGACACCTGCTGAAGGCTACTCTTGATAAACTCTCTCCTCAACTGCTGGTGACCAATAACGAGCAGTACGTTACGCTCTGCGGCATCAGAAAAGAAACGGTTACCTCAATTATTGAGAGTGCCTTAACGTGCCCCATCCGGAAGGAGCTGGTGTTCACTGAATCAATGGAGCGTCCGGTCAGCATTATCCATACATCGGCAAGTACCGGAGTTGCAAAAGCTGCGGTGCACAGTCTGGGAAATCACTGGTTCAGCGCACTGGGTTCCAATGAAAATATTTCTTTCGGTCCAGGAGATTGCTGGTTAGTTTCTCTGCCGCTTTTCCATATAGGAGGCTATGCCCTGCTTTTCAGATCGTTGGCTTCAGGCGGATCCATGGCCGTCGGTCGCCCTGATGAGAGTCTTTCTCTCTCACTGCAGCTGTTTCCTGTAACTCACCTTTCTGTTGTACCAACACAGCTTTACCGGCTGCTTGCTGATCCAAAAAGCACTGAGTTGCTGTGTCGCCTGAAAGCGGTCCTGCTTGGAGGCAGTCCTGCGCCGAAATCGCTGATTGATGAAGCCATCCGGCACAATATTCCACTTTATTTGAGCTATGGTTCAACCGAGATGAGCACACAGATTACGACATCTCCCGGGCCAATTAGCTGCATGACGCAAAACAGCGGTCTGCTGCTGCCCTACAGAGAAATCATGCGGGCAGAGGATGGTGAACTTCTTGTTAAAGGAGCATGCCTTTTTAAGGGCTACCTGCGCGAGGGAAGCATTCATCCTCAGATCGACGGTGACGGGTGGTTCCATACCGCTGATATCGGGCGTGTTGAGGAAGATGGAACTGTGACTGTGCTTGGGCGCAAGGATAATATGTTTATCTCAGGGGGGGAAAATATTCACCCTGAGGAAATAGAAAAAGCACTTATGATGGTTGATGGCATCCGGGAAGCTCTTGTTGTGGCGGTTCCTGATTGTGAGTATGGGCAACGTGCTGTAGCGTTCATAGAGACCTTTGAGGTGAATTGCCCCGATGACGAGACCATAACTATGACGATGAATGCCACTGTTGGAAAATTGAAAACACCAGTTCGTTATTTTCGGGTATCTCAGTGGACCACTTTGCCCGGATCTCAAAAAATCGACAGAGCCTGGTACAAAAAAAGGGGTGAACTACACTTTTAAGTAAAAGAGCACTCATATCTCACTTTTTTTCTTGGGCGATGAAAAAGTACCATCCTAAGAAGTTTGACTTCTGGAAGATCGAATTCATTTTCTTGCCATTAAGGGTATAGTTGAAAACACCCTGCTCCTTGTACATGCTGGCTTTAAAGGTTTCGCCAAGGTTTTCGTCTCCTATATCGCTGACGGTTTTGAACATGCGATCGACGTTCCTGTGCAGAACTATTTTTGTATCGGAATCAAGGGCATAAAAATATGCATCCTCCGGCAATTTCATTGTCGATTCGACAAGCGTACTCAATAAACGAACTCTTACAGATACACCAATAGCAGCAACAACTTTTCCATCCAGAATTACAGGAGTGGCAACAATCACCGAGCGATGACCGGTCGAGCGACTGATCACCAGGTCACCTAAAACATCCTGGCTTGCCGAAAGTTTCGAGAAGTACGGACGGTCCTTCAGGTTCTGACCGGTTAATCCCCCAGATTCAGTTGAGTAATAACTGCCATCAGGCATTGCAAACCATACTGTTGCTCCTGTAGGAAGGTCGTTGCTGAAGCGAACAAGCAGGGGCTTGACTGATTCCCACTGGGCCGACCTGGCCTCTGAAGTCAAAGCAATCACCCTTGCAGTCCGTAAAACACCGCTCAAATGATCTTCAACCAGCCCTTTGTAGGCGCCTAAGGCAACCTGGGGATCAAATTTGAGGTCATTGGATGCAGCTTCAGCCCGGACTGTAACAGAAAAAACAAAAAGAATCACTGAGACAACAAGTGTAACAAACTTTGTCATTGAAATCTCCGTTTATGTTATTCAATGTTACGTAAAATACGTCACCACAGGGCAATCTATGTTATTGTCAACGTAAATGAAATGTAAACATTACCACTATAAATTACTATTTTATGATTATGTTTTGATACCATTCAGCAAGGAGTTCATCATGAAATCAGTTCAAGAGGGCTTAACAGAGAAGGAAACAGATCTCATCAGGAAAGAGGTAACTGAACAGTTTATCCATCTGGTGTCTGCAATAAACCAATTGGATGCTGCTGCCTGGTCAGAGCATTACAGCAAGGATGAGTTCTTGTCGGCGATCGTCAGCACAGACCATTATGCTGCACGGAGTGAGTGGGTGGATGTAATCACCTCATATTTTTCGACGAGGAAGCGCCAGCAGGTTGAGCCTGTCGAGGTAAGGGTTACAGCGCTTACCTCAAACCTGGCACTTATGACCAGTGAGGAGAGGTCAGAGATGGAATTGAAAAGCGGAGAAGCTACAGTATTTCGACATGTTTTTACGATGCTCTGGAAAAAGGAGCCTGACGGCTGGAAGATTCTTCATTCGCATGAATCATGGGGAAATGATAAGTTCTGAGTGATAAGTTCTTAGGAGAAAAGTTTGTGGATGAGGTTAAGGAGTTCGGTTTTGTTGATGGGTTTGGTGATGAAGCTGTTGCTGCCTGCTTCCTGAGCTTTTTCTCTGTCTTCTTTGGTTGTTAGAGCTGTCTGGATAATGACGGGCAGGTCGGGTCGAAGCTGTTTGATGAGCTTAGTGGCTTCAAAACCACTCATTTCCGGCATTTGTACATCCATCAGTACGAGATTGATCTCTGGATGTAACTTGATTATTTCAACAGCCTGACGGCCATTAACAGCATAGAGGATGGTTATGTTTTCACCCTGCAACATCTTTTTCATTAACAGGGTGCTCATACTGTCATCTTCAGCGATAAGTATCTTGAGTGCTGAGGGCAAAGGGTTGAGTGCTGAGGG